>DASUGI010000360.1:0-33441 GCA_036274115.1 Verrucomicrobiia bacterium | reverse complement strand
TTGGCAAGCCGGCTGACGCGCTCCGAAAACTCGTAAACGAAAAGCCGAGTGTGCTATCGTTCGTTCGGGTTATGAATGCCAAAGACTTTTTGCGCCTGGGAGTACCGCTGGGTGAAGCGACGCGACGCGCTACTGATTTTGTCGCGCAATATGTTCAGCGCGGCGGTGACCCCGCGAAACTGGAGGAAGCGATCAAAGCCATCGTGGCAAACCCGGCGTTGTTCGCGGAAGATCCCTTGCGCAAGGAATTCGCCAAAGCGATCGCCAACGCGCCTCCGCCGCCACGCGCCGAGCCGGTGAAATATCGGCAATGGGGCGAAGGAGCGGAGCACGAGGCCGTCATGCAGATGGAAAAGGCGTGTCTGCTGCCAGTCTCGGTGACCGGCGCGTTGATGCCGGATGCGCATGTGGGCTACGGCTTGCCAATCGGTGGCGTGCTGGCCACGGAGAACGCGGTGATTCCTTACGCGGTGGGCGTCGACATCGCCTGCCGCATGAAGATGACGGTATTGGATATTCCGGTTCGCGACCTGGAGAACAAACAGGACCGACTCACGCGCGCCATCGAGGCCGAGACGCGCTTTGGCGTTGGCGCATCGTTCAAACAACGTCGCGAGCACGAAGTGATGGATGCGGATTGGTCCGTTAGTGGCGTGACGAAACAAAACAAGGACCGCGCATGGTCACAACTCGGCACGAGCGGCAGCGGGAATCATTTCGTGGAGTTTGGCATTTTCACGTTGCACAGCGATCTCACGCGCCCCCTCAACCAGCCTTCGGCCACCTTCTCCCCCAGCGGGGGAGAAAAACAGGATGAGCGGGCATCGCAACGTTTGCCGGCTGGACAATACGTCGCCTTACTGTCACACAGCGGCAGTCGCGGCACGGGCGCGGCCGTTTGCGATCATTACAGCAAGCTCGCCTTTGGTCTGCGTCGGGCAGAATTGCCGAGTGAACTGCTGCGACTTGCGTGGTTGTCGCTCGATTCGCAGGAAGGCCAGGAATATTGGAACGCGATGGAGTTGATGGGCCAATACGCGGCGGCGAACCATGCGTGTATTCACCGGCACATCGCGGAACATCTCGGCGCGGAGGTGCTGCACGATTTGGAAAATCACCACAACTTCGCGTGGAAGGAAAAACACGTAGTGGATGGCGTCGAGCGCGACGTCATTGTGCACCGCAAAGGGGCAACTCCGGCCGGCCAAGGCACGCTGGGCATCATCCCCGGTTCGATGGCCGCGCCCGGTTTCGTGGTGAGCGGCAAAGGCAACGCTGAGTCACTGCATTCCGCATCCCATGGCGCCGGTCGCGCCATGAGCCGTAAAGCCGCGAATGAAAAGTTCAATTGGAAAGACGTGAACCGGTTTCTCAAGCAACAAGGCGTGACGCTCATCAGCGCCGGCCTCGATGAAGTGCCGATGGCTTACAAGAACATTCGGGATGTAATGGCCGCCCAGCACGACCTCGTGACAGTTCTTGGAGAATTCATGCCCCGGCTCGTGAAAATGGCGCCCGCCGGTGAACGGCCCGAGGATTAAACTTTTCCCACGATGACCGCCTAAAACCCACTACGCACACTGAGCACAGATTTGCCGCTCCACGACAACCTCAGGCCGGCTCGTGCAGTAGCTTTCCATTAAAACCGCCTGGCCAAATTCATCCGTCGCCTGCCAGCAGCGGGGACAGAACCGTAGCTTGCCGCGCGCGCCCGCTGTCGAGACTGGAGGAGGCGCGGGCGATTTTTCTGGATGCGGCGGATCAGCCGGGTGCGTCGGTTGTTTTTCGATTACTTCGTCAAGCGCCCGCAACACCGCCGCTTTCAAGTCCCCCAGGTCGCGCTTGAAGACGTAATCCGTCGCGCCCTGTTCATACATGTCAGCCACCATGCCTTGATCGTTGGATCCACTCACGAAGATGAAAGGCTTTTTCGGAAAATCCATTCGCGTGATTTCCAGCGCCTTGAAGCCGCTGAACGAAGGCAGCCCGTGGTCCGACAAAATCACGTCCGGCGCTTCCTTCAGGTGATGACGAAAATCGTTCTCGTTTTGAACGCGCACCAGGGAAAAGGAGAATCCGGAGTCCTTCAATTGCCGCTCAATCAGTTCAGCATCAGCAGCATCATCTTCCACCAACAGGATACGCAGTTTCGATTTCAAGCGATTCGGAGCAGCGTGAGTCGAGGCGCGACCCGACTCCTCTTCACTAAGACGGTTAAGAGCGCACATGGTTTCAAGGATATTAACTACCGCCTGGTTCACCATAGGGGCGTCCCCCCATTCTTTATACCGGAAAGCAACCGCGCGTAAGTCGTGTGATTGGCGAGACACGCATCAGGAAAGCCACGAGGAATCCCCTGGCAGCACCAAGGGATCACCGCCGCACTTCCTTCCATCAAACACTTGCGAATCTTCACGCACCTATTACTTTCAGTCACCAGCTTTGGACCCCCTATGTCAAATCCGACGCTTCGATTGTGTCCGGCTCAGCAAAACGCGCTTGAGTCAATTCTGAAAGGCCTGCCCGTTGGCTCGATTTTCCGTGTGTCCGGTGGCGTGGGCCGCGGAAAGACAACCGTCCTGAGAGAAGTTCACAAGCAGACCGGCGGTGCCTTTCTGGGCGTAAAAGAATTCGTGGAGGCTTCGAGCCGCGCGCATCCGCTGGCTTTGGAAGAGACGCTCTACCATCTCTTGCTCGAAGCGTTGAAGGCCCACCCGGTCGTAATCCTTGATGACCTTCATTTGCTCGATCTCTATTCCGGCGGCTGCCATTTTTATCCCCGGTCCGGTTATTTTAATACCGTGCTCACGGGTCTTTGCACCTACGCACTGGAAGCGGACCGCAAGTTGATCTTCAGCACGACCAGTCACGTGGCCGAGGCCGCAGCGCAGCGCAGCTATTCGTTCGGAATCGAGAAGTTCAAGGTCGAAGACTACGCGGCACTGGTCGCCAACTGGCTCGGGAAAAAGTCGGCGAATCTCGACTTTGAAAAAGTCTTTCGATTTGCGCCGAAACTGAATGCGCATCAACTGAAGGCTGCGTGCAAGTGGCTCGCCCACCATTCGGAACTCAATACCGGCGTGTTCATCGATTACCTGCGGTCGCAACGCCTGGCCAGCAATGTGGACCTGGAGGAAGTGCAAGCGGTGGATCTGCGCGACCTCAAGGGCGTGGACGATGTATTGCGCAGTCTGGAGATCAACATCGTCCTGCCCTTGGAAAATGATGCGCTGGCCAATGAGTTCAAACTTCGTTCGAAGCGTGGCGTGATGCTTTATGGGCCGCCCGGCACGGGAAAGACCACCATTGGCCGCGCGCTGGCGCATCGGCTAAAAGGAAAATTCTTCTTGATTGATGGAACGTTCATCGCCGGCACGAACAACTTTTACAACCGGATCAATCAGGTGTTCGAGGCGGCCAAAGATAATGCGCCTTCCGTGATCTTCATTGACGACGCTGACACCATTTTCGAGGACGGCGAGGAGCGCGGCCTTTACCGCTATCTGCTGACGATGCTCGACGGCCTGGAAAGCGAGAGTGCCGGGCGGATTTGCGTCATGATGACGGCCATGAACGTTGGCAATCTGCCGGCCGCACTCACGCGTTCCGGGCGGGTTGAACTTTGGCTCGAGATGAAACTGCCGGATTCGGAAGCGCGCACCACGATTCTCAATCAGCGGCTCCGTGAATTGCCCAAGGAGCTACAGCAGGTTGACATGGCGGCGCTGCAAGCGGGAACCGAAGGCTTCACCGGCGCGGACTTGAAGCGGCTCGTCGAAGATGGCAAGGCCATTTACGCTTACGACAAAGCCCATGGCCACGATCTGAAATCGCCAACGGATTATTTTCTGAAAGCTGCGGAGGGTGTTCGTGAAAACAAACAGCGTTTTGCGGAGGCCGAGGCCCAGGCGGCGCTGAAACCCAGGTTCCCCATGCGCGGTTTCAGCAGCTTCATGTTTCAGCAAATGAACTCCGACGGAGAAGAACAGTGAACGAGGCAAGGGAATGAACGGCAAAGGAATGGTGAAAGGATTTCTCTAAAGTTATTCCCTTGCCGTTTATTCCTTTGCCTGCCGGCCCATGCGTCACGCACCGTTCACTTTCAGCTCCGTCAGCCTGAATCCGTTCGCATCCCAATTCACAGTGACTTTACCAGCGGGTTGCAAGCCAAGGTAGTTTGCCGGTTGCGTTGAAGCCATGGCCCACACAGTTTCCAGCGGAAGACCGGTCATCCTCACGGCATTCGCAATCGCCTGGTCCAAACAGAGGGCAGAACCCGCCAACCAGGGTTTGCCTGGTTGAGACACGCGCCCGTTCTCATCCAGCACAACGGTCGCGCCACTCAGTTCATACTGGCCTGGTGGACAACCGGCCGCACCCGTCGCATCCGAAATCAGGATGGTTCGAGCCGGAGCCTTCGCGCGAACCATTACCTTGACCGTGGCAGCGGGCAAGTGGTGACCATCGACAATCAGGCTCGCCACCAATTCATCCGCCGCGAGTTGTTCCCAAATAAAGTTGGGATGCCGCGGTAACAGTTGCGCGCAACCGTTCCCGAGATGCGTGGAAAGGCTCGCGCCGGCTTTGATCGCATCGCGTATCTGCTCAGGCGTGGCTGCCGTGTGTCCGATGGCCACGCGGACTCCGTTACCAACGAGATGCTCCATCAACGCGATCGCTCCGGGAACTTCCGGCGAGAGCGTCACCAGGCGAATCTTCCCATCCGCCGCATCCTGTCGGCGCTTAAAGTCATCAATGCTTGCGTCGGTAACAAATTCGCGCGGATGCGCTCCTCGCGGCCCATCTTCCGGCGCGATGTACGGCCCTTCCATGTGCAACCCCGCGATGGCGGGATGGCTCAGTTGCGTGAGCGTTCGAGCGCATTGCGCAAAGCGCTCGAACGACGAAGTAATCAACGTTGGAAGAAATCGGGTGACGCCAGTGGCGCGGATCTTCTCCATCGCCCGAAACAGATCATCGCTGGTCGTGGCCGGATTGTTGAAGTCCACTCCGGCAAAGCCGTTCACCTGCAAGTCAAACAGGCCCGGAAGTTCAATCTGCATGAACCACTGAGGATTGTTTAGCAAGCAACGACGCCGAAGCCGTGTCGAGAAACACGGTCACGTCAGGGTGCGTTTGCAGAATCGAGGCTGGAGCGAGCGGACTCACCGGACCTTCCAGGCAATCCTTCACCGCCTGCGCCTTTCGTTGGTCCGGCACAATGCAAAGAATCTTCTGCGCCTTCATGATTTGCCTGATGGACATCGAGATGGCCTGCTTCGGCACTTCCGATAAATCCTTGAACCAGCCTTCGCCCACTTGCTGGCGGCGACACGCTTCATCCAGTTCAACGACCAGGTAAGGTTGCTCCGTTTCAAAATTTGCCGGAGGATCGTTGAAGGCCAGATGACCATTTTCCCCGATGCCGACAAACGCCACATCGATGGGCGCTTTGCTCAACTCCGCTCCGACTTTCTGGCAAACACTCTGAGCCTCCCCTTCCCCGTCCAACAAGTGATATTGCTTGATTCCTGCAGGTTGGATGAAGCGTTCGAGTAAATACTTTCGGAAGCTTGCCGGGTGTGTCATTGGCAAGCCGACATACTCATCCAGGTGAAACATCTCGACGCGCTTCCAGTCGATGTCTGGAAAACCGGTGAGTGTTTTGAGAAATGAAAGTTGCGAGGCGCCGGTCGCCACCACTATTCGTGCGGCCTCGCGCGTCGCCAGCAACGCTGCCAGGGCTTCCCGGGCCGCGGTGCCCGCAGCCGAATCCAAAGTCGCTCTCGAACTGAAAATCCTCGTCTTCATGTGTTGGGTCGGGGAGAGAATGCCATGTTAAGCGCCGAGAGCACGCTAAAATGATTTCTTCTGCAAGTCGCTACGCCTTCAGAACTTTAGTCGAAGGACAATAGGTTCATTACCCCATAGTCGCTTCCTTGCGCTCAAATAGGATCGCTTGAGCGTCACCACGCACTCATGAGAAGATGTTAACCTTGAAATTCAATTGACTCCTGCAGTCGAGCGCGTAGATAATCGCGCACAGTTGGTACAAGAGTGTTAAGCACTTTACGGACTAACTCGAGGAGGAATCAGGGTTCGAGGCGCAAGCCGCGAAGGGCTTAGTAACAACCAAATCTGAACCTATGGCCTGCTGCACCAAGGCATTCCGGAAAACGAAGGGTGTGACATCCCCCCGGAGTTGTCTCTTCCGCAATCTGAAATCAAATCGAAAGAAGGCTGGTTTTACCCTCATTGAACTTCTGGTGGTCATCGGGATCATCGGAATTCTCGCCGGCCTTCTACTTCCGGCGTTGAGCCGTGCTCGAGAAAAAGGACGCTCAGCGAATTGCATCAGCAACCTGAAACAAATCGGGGTGGGCATGCTGATGTACGCGAACGACTCTGACTGTTACCCTCCCGGACGCTGGGCGGGCATGACGCAGTGGGACTTGTGCGTCGGAGTTTACGCGGGCGGTAAATCCGATCCCCTGCTCCCGGATGCGCGCTCCGGAGTTTTCATGTGTCCTTCCGTGAAAATTTCCAACCTGGGCACGCGCCTCAATTACTCCGCCAACCCAAATGTCTGTAAAGAAATTACCGCCAATGCGGGGCCGGTTCGAGCCAACCAACTTCAGCGCACCACTGACATTATTCTGGTCGGCGACGCCATCCAGTACGCTGAAGATGGAACCTCTCACGCCCTGCTTTGGGGCGTTTCCGGCAGCAGCGGCAAAGCCGCCTATTGGAACGACGGTGATCCCACCCGCGCCGCAGCTCCGATTCAGATCGGCCTGGACACCGATCGAATCTTTGACGTCGCGGACCCTGCGGGCTCGAACTTTCGTTATCGCCACGGCATCGGAGGCATCAACGCCCTCCTGGGCGATGGGCATGTCACCCGATTCACCAAAGGCAAAATCTGCGACCGCAATCTCTATACGAACTACTGAGAGCTTTCCGCTGAGCGAAACGTAAAGTTGTCGGGATTGATCTACGGACAGGAATGGCAGCGAACATCACGTTTGAAATGAGCAAACCGTTTTCGATTTCGATCAATGAAATTGCGGCGTATCCGTTGGGCACCGCGCCGACCTTGCCGAAGCCTGCGGAAAAATCCAAGGCACACTCATCGAGTCCCCCACCGCTACCTTCCAAATGTGAAAGGCCTCGAACCAACGGCAGGTTTTTGTACATCGGCGCCGAGAGATTCTGGCTGAAGGGTGTCACCTACGGCACTTTCCGCGCCAACGAAGATGGCGAACCCTTTCCTTCCCGGGCACAGGTTCGGGACGACTTTGCGCGTATGCGCGACGCCGGAATCAACACCGTCCGCCTTTACACGCCACCGCCGGATTGGGTCGCCGACGCCGCACTGGCCGAGGGATTATATCTGATGGCCGACCTGTGCTGGGGACCGCGCCGTTGTGACTTTGATAATCCGGAGCGTCTCAAATTTCTGCATGGCTGGATTCGCGAACACACGCGTCGCCTCGCCCAGCACCCAGCGATGCTTTTGTTCTCGATTGGAAACGAAATCCCCCCGCTCGTCGTTCGGTGGTACGGGGCCAGACGCATTGAAGAGTTCCTCCGCACTCAAAACGACATCGTCAAAGAAGAAGCCCCGCACGCGTTGACGACTTACGTCAATCATCCGCCCACCGAGTACCTCACCCTGCCATTTCTGGACGTCATCTCGTACAACATCTACCTCGAACGGGAACCCGAACTCCGCGCCTACCTCGCGCGCCTTCAGTCCCTCGCTCACGAGAAGCCATTGTTGCTCGCCGAAATCGGCCTGGACGCCAAGCGGCACGGCGAGGCTGCCCAGGCCAGGTTCCTGGATTGGCAAATCCGCGCCGCGTTTGAGAAGGGTCTTTGCGGCGTGACCGTTTACGGTTGGACCGATGAATGGAGCATCTTCGACTCAGACATTGATGGATGGTCTTTCGGAATCACGGATGCCCGCCGGCAACCCAAGCAGGCGCTGGCGACGGTTCGTCAAATTTATCGCGCCGACCTCTATCGCACGCGAAGAACTCTCTGGCCGATGGTCTCGGTGATCGTGTGCTGCTACAACGCGGCGGAGACCCTCGACGAATGTCTGCGTTCGCTGAGTCAGCTCGCCTATCCCGCTTTTGAAGTCATCGTGGTTGACGACGGCTCAACCGATGGCACGCATCACATCGCCGCGCAACACAAGGTCCAATGCATTCGCGTTCCCAATGGCGGATTGAGCAAGGCGCGTAATCTCGGAATCGAAGCCGCCCAGGGCGACGTCGTGGCGTTCATCGACAGTGATGCCTACGCCGATCCCGACTGGCTTTATTACATGGTCGCCGCGCTGGAGGAGCATGGCGCTTCTGCCGTTGGCGGACCGAACCTGTCGCCACTGCAAGACGGCTTTACCGCCCAATGTGTTGATCAATCGCCCGGCAATCCCACCTGCGTGCTCGTGGACAATGAACGCGCCGAGCACATTCCCGGTTGCAACATGGCATTCCGCAAATCCGTCTTTGACGTCGTCGGAAAGTTCGATGCGCAACATCGCGCCGCCGGTGACGACGTTGACCTCTGCTGGCGGATTCTCGTAGCCGACCGAAAGATTGTTTATCACCCCAGCGCCGTCGTCTGGCATCATCGCCGCCAAACCATTCGCGCCTACTTGCGCCAACAAAAAGGTTATGGCTATGCCGAAGCGCACTTGCAGCGCCGCTACCCCGGACGTTTTAACTTCTTTGGCTATCCGGTTTGGGAAGGCGGCGTCTATGACAGCGTTCACTCGCACCTGCGTCAACAAGGTTTGCCCTTTGTGTTTCGGCCTCGCATTTACCGGGGCTACTTCTGCGCCGCACAATTCCAGTCGCTTTATCAACCCTTCCTGACGTGGTGGTTTCAAATCTTTTCCACCACCGAATGGTTTGCGCTCACGTTCAGCACCGCGCTGTCGGGCGTGCTGACCTCGTGGGCCGGCCCGGAGGGGCTGGCCATGGGATTGTTGGCTCTCAGCGGAATCATGGTTTTCCTGTCCATCGGTGCTTCACTGCTGGCTGGCTGGCGCGCGGTGATCGTCAAGCGATGGAAAGGTTGGGACGGTGCGCGCGGCCTGGCGTTGGTGAGTCTGCTGCACATCCTGCAGCCGCTGGCGCGCACCGCCGGTCGCATCAAAGGCCGCTGGCATCTGCGAAAAAGCCCGCTCGATTTTCCGGAGACGGATTTGCTCGAAGGCGATTTAGCCAAGCGCGAAGTGTGGCTGCGCCGCTTGCTGGCTCACATGAAATCCTGCGGCTGGATGGTGCGACCCGGCAACGAGTGGGACGAAGGCGATATCGAAGTGCTCGGCCCGGGGCCGTATCGGCTCAAGCTCACGTCCGTTTACGAGGAAGACCTGGAGCGCGCCCTGCATTACGTGCGCTATCGAGTGAGCGTTGAAATGAAATTGCAGGCTCCGCTCGTGGTCGGCGGGCTGATGGCGGTGCTCGTGGCGTTGACCCAGGCGCTCTATCTCGCGCCGCTCGCGATACCCATTGTGTTCATCCTGACCCGATACGTTAACGCCAGAAAATTAATGACCCGTGCCGTCTCACAAATGGCCATGGAATGCGGCTGGCCCGTCGGCATGCCCAAAGCAAAGGTCTACTACTGATGATCCGCCGACTTTTTCCCTATTGCCAAACCGCCCGAAAGGAAACCGCCATCGGCGGCGGGATTCTCTTCTTTGCCACGTTCGTGGATTTGTTGCAGCCCTGGCCCATCAAATGGCTGGTGGATTATGTCTTTGGCAATCACGCCCCGCCGTCGTGGCTGACGTCCATTTGGCCCGCGTTCGCCACGAAGAATGTCGCCGGTGGCATTACTGTGGTGTGCGTTTCAATCCTGGCGCTGGCGCTCGTGCATCGGCTGGGTATTACCATCGGTCATTTCTTTCTCGTTCGCGCGGGAGCGCGGGTCGTGCAGCAACTGCGTTGTCACGCGTGCGAACACCTGCATCGTCTTTCGCTCGCTTATCACGACCGCACCAAGGTCGGCGATTCGCTCTACCGAGTGGCTTACGATTCGCATGCGGCGCAGTCCCTATTGAACGGAGCGCTCGTCCCTGCCGTGACGGGCGCGTTGGTTCTCACCGGCGCGGTGATTGTCATGGTTCAAATCAATGCGCTACTCACGCTGGTCACCATGGCCGTCGCACCGCTGTTCTTCTTGATCATTCGAGGCTTTGGCCGGCGACTCGACGAACAATCCCGCCGCTATCACGAGAGCGAAAGCGCGCTGGTTTCCACCGTTCAGGAATCACTCTCGTCCATTCGCGCCATTCAGGCCTTCACGCTCGAGCCGGAAACCGGCCAGCGTTTTCGCGGGCACTCTGAGAAAAGTCTCGACGCCAATCAACGCATGACGCGCACGCAGTTGACTTATTCCGCGTGCGCCGGCCTGGCCGTTTCACTGGGCACCGCGGCCGTAGTGTGGGTTGCCAGTCATCAAGTGATGGCGGGCCGGCTTTCCCTCGGTGACATCCTGATTTTCCTCGCCTACCTCGGCATGTTGTATCAGCCAATGAGCACGTTCAGCCAGAGCGCCAGCGTCGTGCAATCGGCCAATGCCCAATTGCGCCGCGTCTTCGAAATCATCGACGCCGTGCCGGACATCAAGGAGCGTCCCCACGCCATCACCCTCCCGTCCGTGCGCGGCGGCATCCAGTTTCGCAATGTTTCCTTCCGCTACCACCAGGAGTCGCCCGTGCTCAATGGTGTCGATCTGAATATTGAACCCGGCCAGGTGCTGGCAGTGGTCGGGCGCACCGGCGCAGGCAAAACAACCTTGGCCAGTCTGCTCCTGCGATTCTACGATCCGACTGACGGCGCGATCCTCCTCGACGGCCACGATCTGCGCGATTTGAAATTACCCTGGCTGCGCCAACAGGTCAGCGTGGTGCTGCAGGACCCGATTCTGTTTTCGAGCACGGTTGCCGAGAACATTGCTTACGGAAAGCCCGGCGCGTCGCTTGAAGACATCAGGAAGGCAGCGCGCCAGGCGCAGGCCGACGAATTCATCCAGGCTTTGCCTAAAGGCTACGACACGATTCTCGGCGAACGCGGTGTGAACCTCTCCGGCGGACAACGCCAGCGTCTCTCGATTGCCCGGGCCTTTCTCAAGAACGCACCCATCCTCATCCTCGACGAACCGACGGCGGCGCTCGACACCCACACTGAAGAAGCGTTACTGGCCTGTCTGCATGACCTGATGCGCGGCCGCACCGCGTTCGTCATCGCGCATCGACTCTCGACGGTGCGTCACGCCGACCGAATCATCGTTCTCGAGAAAGGAACGATAATTGAATCCGGCAACCACGAAGAGCTGCTCAGCCGGAATTCCACTTACAGCAAAATGTATCGTTCGCAATGGGGCAACCGCCCCGCCGCCGAAGCCATGAGTCTTGCACATGCCTGATCAGACATTTTCCGCCACAAAATTCTATTGCCTGAAAGCCGGTGCCGTTGTGGGGCTGCTCCTCGCGAGTGCTTTGAATTCCCTTCCCGGACCCATAGTCTGTTCGCGCGTGGCCGATTTGAACCCGGGCGCGGTCGGCTCCTTTCCCACCAACCTGACCGTGTGCGCCGGCTCGCTCTTTTTCAGCGCCTATACGCTGTCCACCGGTTGGGAACCGTGGCGGTACCACGGAAACACCATAACTCTCGTCAGCAACATCAATGACACCGCTGATGACATTGGCAGTGGAATTCTTGAAGGCAACGATTCGTCACCAGGCGGGTTCACCAGCTTCGCCACTGCGGTTTATTTCTCGGCGTTCGACCCGCGACGCGGCGGGGAACTCTGGCGCTTCGACGGAACGAACGCCTTTCGCGTTACCGACATTAATCCGGATGCGAGTGACACGATCAAATCCAATCCCGCCAGTGCCTGGCCTTCCGAGCTCACTGTGCTGGGCAACGTTCTTTTCTTCAGCGCTGACAGCGGTGGCCTCAGGCCAAACTACGAACTGTGGAAATACGACGGCGCTTCACCCACACAGGTTGCCAATATCCGCCCTGACAGCGGCAGCGAGCATAGTTCCTTCCCGAAAGGACTGACGGTCTTCAAAAATCGCCTCTATTTCATGGCCAATGATGGAGTGAACGGTTACGAGCTTTGGACCTCTACTGGCACAGGCGCAACTTTGCTGACGAATATCAATGCGAGTGGAGATTCGTTCCCAAAATACTTCACCTCATTCGCCAACAAACTCTTCTTCCAGGCGTTCACTGACGCCTCCGGTTACGAACTCTGGCAAACCGACGGCACCAACACCTCGATGGTGGCCGAACTCAATCCCGGCTATGCCAGTTCCTTCCCGGAATCCCTGATTGTGTACGACAACGCGCTATACTTCTCCGCGGACGATGGCACCAATGGCTTCGAACTCTGGAGCTACGATGGCCTCGCCCTCAATCTTGTTTCCAACATCAACCTGGCCGGCAGTTCCTCACCGAAAAACCTCACCGTGTTCCAGAACCAACTCTATTTCTCCGCCAATGACGGGATTCACGGCTGGGAGCTTTGGAAATACGATGGCACGTCCGCTTCATTGGTCACTGATTTAGACCCGACGGGTGACTCCTTTCCGGAGCAATTGACCGTAGGGAACGGCGCGCTCTACTTCGTGGCCACCACGCCAGACAGCGGCTATGAGCTTTGGCGCTATGATGGGAATTCAGCAAACCTCGTGAACGACATCAATCCCGGTCCCGGCAGCTCCTATCCGCAATGGCTGACCGCCTTGAACGAGCGCCTATGTTTCAGCGCTGCCGAGGATGGTTTTTCAAACTGGGAACCATGGGTCGCCGAGCCCGCTCGCGTTTCCTTTAAAACGATCAAGCGCCTTGGCGCTGACATTGAACTCACCTGGATTGCAACCGCGGGCAGGACCAACATCGTTCAATCGTCTGCTACTGGAATGGAAGGCACGTTCACAAACTTGAGCGCTCCGATAATCATTCCTGGCACGGGGCAAGTGGTTACAAATTTCGTCGACGTTGGCGCAGCCCATGCCGCTTCAACACGATTCTATCGAATTCTGCAGCCTTAGCGTTGAATGCGCGCCGAGCCGCCTTTGGCAAATGCCTTCACCTGCTCGACCGTCGCCATCGTGGTGTCACCCGGGAACGTGGTAAGCAACGCGCCGTGCGCCCAGCCGAGATTCACGGACTGTTGCTCCGATTCACCCGTGAGCAAGCCGTAGAAAAATCCTCCGGCATAACCGTCACCGCCGCCCACACGGTCCACCACATCCAGTTCACAAGTCGGCGATTGATAGGTCTTGCCATTGATCCACGCGACGGCGGCCCACGAATGACGGCTGGTGGAATGCACCTCGCGCAGCGTGGTCGCCACCGCTTTGACGTTCGGAAACTTCTTCGTGGCCTTCTCGATGACCGCGTAAAACGCGCTTGGGTCGAGTTTGGATTTGGCCTCCACGTCCTGGCCCTCGATGCCGAGCCCCTTCTGCAAATCTTCCTCGTTGCCGACCAGCACATCGACGTGTTCAACAATGCGCGCGAGAACGTTCACTGCCTTACCCTGCCCGCCCCAGATGTCCCAAAGCTTCTGACGATAGTTGAGATCGAAGGAAGTCACCGCGCCGGCTGCCTTCGCCGTTTTCATCGCCTCAATAATGACTTCGCCCGTGCTTTCAGAGAGTGCGGCGAAGATGCCACCCGAGTGAAACCAACGCACGCCACCGCCAAAGATTTCCTTCCAGTCGAAATCCCCCGGCTTGAGCTGGCCAGCCGCTTCGTTGCTGCGGTTGTAGAAAACCACGGGAGCGCGCACCCCATGACCCCGATCCGAATAAACCGTTGCCATGTTCGGCCCGCGCACACCGTCGTGTTTGAATTTCTTGTAGAACGGTTTCACGCCCATCGCGCGCACGCGTTCGGCAATGAGATCGCCAATCGGATAATCCACCATCGCCGTCGCAATCCCGGTGTTGAGTCGAAAGCAGTCAGACAAATTGGCCGAGACGTTGAATTCGCCGCCGCTGACGTGGATATCGCAATGCGTCGCCTTGCGGAATGGGATAATGCCCGGGTCCAGCCGGTGCACGAGCGCGCCGAGTGAGAGGAAATCAAGGTTGCCGGTTTTAGGAATGTTCAAGCCGTTACTCATGTTCAGATGCAATGTTTCAGTTCAGACAAAACCGCCGGAGCCCTTTGTGGGATCCGACGGTGAAAAATCTCCAGCTCAAGCCTGTTCAAGCTTCGCGGGCTCGAGTCGTGGCACAAACAGGTGGATGACCAGCAACGCCACCAGATAGGCGAACCCGGCAATCGTGAACATCGCCACGTAACTGCCCGTGTGCTGCTTCAGCCAACCCGCCCCAAGGTTCATGACGAACCCGCCTATCGCTCCAGCAAACCCGCCGATGCCGACCACGGACGCGACCGCCTTGCGCGGGAACATGTCCGACGTGAGCGTGAAAATATTCGCCGAGAATCCTTGATGCGCCGCAGCCGCGATACCGACCAGCCAGACTGCAACCCATTCCCCCGCCACCCGCGGGGCCAGCGCCACCGGCAAAATGCACAGCGCACAGACGAGCATCGCGGTCTTTCGCGCAGCGTTCGTGGACCAACCGCGCCCGAGCAAAAAGGAACTGAGCCACCCGCCGCCGACCGATCCCACGTCGGCCAGCAGATAAACGGTGATCATTGGTAGACCAATGGTCTTCAAGTCCACCCCAAAACGGTCGTTCATGAAGAGCGGAAACCAGAACAGATAAAACCACCAGATGGAATCCGTCAGGAACTTGCCACACGCAAACGCCCACGTTTGCCGGTGCTTCAGCAACTCCAGCCAGCGAATTTTCAGCGAGGGATCGGGAGGATCACTTTGGATGTAAGCCAGCTCGGCTTTGGAGATTTTGGGATGTTCAGACGGACGATGATAAAGCGGCCACCACAGGAAGACCCAAACGAGACCGGCCAATCCGGTGACGATGAAGGCCACCTGCCAGCTCCACGTCAAAGCCAGCCAGGGAACGATAAGCGGCGCCAACACCGCTCCCACGTTGGTGCCGGCATTGAAGATTCCCGTGGCCAGCGCCCTTTCCTTTTTCGGGAACCATTCGGCAATCGTTTTGATTGCGGCAGGGAAATTGCCGGATTCACCGATGCCCAAGGCAAAGCGGGCGGCACCAAACCCGAACGCACTGCGCGCCAGCGCGTGGGCCGCCGCAGCGAAAGACCAGATGACGAGGTAAACCGAATAACCCATGCGGTTGCCCACGCGATCAATAAACCAGCCCGCAAACAGAAACCCGATCGCATAAGCGAGCGTAAACGCGGCGCTGATGTAGCCGTACTCCTGGTCGGTCCATCCAATTTCCGTGCGCAACGTCGGCGCGAGCACTCCCAGCACCGCGCGGTCCACGTAGTTGATCGTCGTCGCGAAAAAAACCAGCGCACAAATCACCCAGCGATAATGGCTCATGCGCGATTCCGGAGTGTTGGTTTCCGTTGACATATTTTTTTCGTAGGGACGCTGGTCTTGTGGCCAATTCGCTGCGCCAGGTCAACGCCTAATTACTCAGGAAGATCGCTTTGATGTGGCGATCAAACAGATTGCCAGTGACATTTTTCGCCACCACGGCGTGATGGGCCCGCACCAAATCGAGATAACGCGCGCCCTTTTTCGCCGCGATTTTGAAGCCCACGTGCAGCAACTGGCGGACATGCGGATTAAATTCCTTGCAGCTTTGCTCGTGACGCAATGCATTGACGTATTGCTCGGAAGTCCACTGGGAAACTGTGGCCGCACTCGGCAGCCTGGCGCGGTCAATATCAATCACTGTGGCGTACGGCGCGCACAGTTCATCAATATGTTCCAGCGCCGCCGCGTAAATATCCTTTGCCAGCGCCAACCCATCCCCGCCTGCCTCAGCAAGGCCGATCACTTCTTCGAGCCACGTCGTGCCCGCCGTCTTGAGGTGCAACCCCGCGCCATGCTTTTTCAGGGCACGGCGAATCGCCGGATAAATCGAGAACTTGTCGCTCCCGGAGTGGACACTCAGTTTCAGGTTGTCCGGCAAACCGTACTTCTGGATGGCGAACTTGATGACGCAAAGGTCATCGCTGAATTCCTTCTCGAACTGCGCGAGGTCGCCGACGTAATCCACGCCCTTGTTGAAACGGCCCGTGAATTTCGGCGCGATGGTCTGCACTGGAATCCCCTCGTCCGCAATGGCCGCAAGAATGATGAGCAATTCAATCGGCGTCTGGGGCGAGTCGGTTTCGTCCATCGAAACTTCCGGAATAAAACCACCTTTGCCTTTGGCTTTCTCGATGTGGCGATAGATTGCGCCCGCTTCCTGAACGGCAAAGAGAAACTTGTTTGCCACGCGCTCCACATCCGCACGCGTCGTCTTCGCGCCACCTTCGACACCGGGAATTTCCACCGCGCCAACCAACTCCGGATGCTTGTCCACGAAACGCTTCACATCTTCGGGCTTGGCCGCTTTGCCGATGGAGTCCGCGACATCGATCGTGAAAAAGTCAGAGGCCGACATGAAACGATCCACCGTTTCCAGCCGGATATGGTCCGCGTCCACACGCCACTCCTTCGTCCAGCCCAGTTTCCGGATGGCCGCTTCCGCCGCGGCGCGCACGGACGGCGGCTCACTGCCGATGATCATGTGCTCGCGATTTGATTTGTTCCACACGGGAACGACGTCCGCCCCCCGCTCTGCTGCCATGATGCAGGCCTTGAGTTGCGCTTCCGCCTCCTGCGCAAAGCGGTCGCCCATGCCCAGGGAAAACTTTCCGATTCTTAGAGTGTTCTGGCTCATTCGAGATTGCTGTCAAACTAACAAACGGCGGTTTATCTCTGCTAGGAATTCCTTCTCACATTTCTGCACAAAACCATGATTTTTGCGCATTGCTAGACACGTGACACGTGACGGGGGACACGTGACATGAGCCCGGATGTCGTATCACCTGTCACTTGTCCCGTGTCACCTTTTCAGCCCGGGTTTCGTGCCACCTGTCACTTGTCACCTTGTCATCTTCCCGCAGGGATGGCGGTGCAAAAAACTCACGTCAAACTGCAAAAACTCCGGCTGCCGCACGTCGTCCGCTCAATTAACATTGATGCCAACATATTGCCTGAACTAACAAACGCCAGCCATCGAACCATTGTTCGCTTGAGAAACCACCGCCATCGATAAGAATGGAAGGCACGGCGACGCAACTATGAAATTCATCCACGAAGATTTTCTGCTACAAACCAAAACGGCCCGGCGACTCTATCATCACTTCGCCGAAGCCGAGCCCGTCCTCGATTATCACAATCATCTCCCGCCACGCGACATCGCGGAGAATCGCCAGTTCCGAAATCTGTTCGAGATCTGGCTCGAAGGCGACCACTACAAGTGGCGCGCCATGCGTTCCAACGGTGTGGCCGAGCGCTTTTGCACGGGCGACGCCGAGCCGTTTGCCAAGTTCCAGGCCTGGGCCGCCACCGTGCCGCACACCTTGCGCAATCCGCTCTATCACTGGACGCACCTGGAACTGAAGCGCTACTTCGGCATTGACGAGTTACTGGATGAATCCACCGCCAAGCACATCTGGAATGAAGCCAACGAGCAACTCGCCACTCCCGCGTTAACCACCCAGGGTATTCTCAAAAAATTCAACGTCACCGCGCTCTGCACCACCGACGATCCCATCGACGACCTCCGCCACCACGAATCGCTGGCGGCTTCGAACTGCGCCACGAAGGTCTATCCAGCTTTTCGGCCGGACAAGGCTTTAACGGTGCATCAGCCCGAAGGTTTCAACGCGTGGGTGGACAAGCTGGAGATTGCCAGCAACGTGGACATCAACAATCTCAACAGCTTCCTCAAAGCACTGAAGTTGCGACACACCTTCTTCCACGAACGAGGCTGCCGTTTGTCCGATCACGGATTGAACCATTGCTCCGCCGAGTTCTGCACGGACAAAGTGGCCACGGCCATCTTTGCCAGGGCGCGCAAAGGCAAGGCGGCGTCGCCACTCGAACACGCACAATTCACAGCCTATTTGATGGTGTATTTCGGTCAACTCGATGCCGAGCGCGGCTGGGTGAAGCAACTTCACCTGGGCGCGTTGCGCAACAACAACACCCGCCTGCTCAAACAGCTTGGCCCGGACACCGGCTTTGATTCCATCGGTGATTTCCCGCAAGCGCAAAGCCTGGCGGCCTATCTCAATCGCCTCGACACGGACAACACGTTGCCGAAAACCATCATCTACAACCTCAACCCCGGGGATAATTACGTCTTCGCCACGATGTTGGGCAATTTCCAGGATGGCTCGCTCGCCGGCAAGATCCAGCTGGGGTCGGGCTGGTGGTTTCTCGACCAGAAAGAAGGCATGGAATGGCAAATGAACACGCTGTCCAATCTCGGCCTGCTCTCGCGCTTCGTTGGGATGGTGACGGACTCGCGTTCCTTCATGTCCTATCCGCGCCATGAATATTTCCGCCGCGTCTTGTGCAATCTCCTCGGGCGCGATGTCGAGAACGGCGAGCTACCGAATGACGAAGCATTGCTCGGCACGATGATCCGGAACATCTGTCACGGAAACGCCAAGGCCTACCTCGCATTGCCCGACCTCGCCACCGCAAAGAAAGGCACTCGAAAAACCGAAGCCAGCGGGAAGAATTGAGGCCACCTCGCTTCCCAACGATTGTCGCATCCAGTTCGATAACTGCCGACAACCCTCGCGCGACCTGGCACGGATTCACTTTCCCCAACAGCCTCATCCCTGCATCTGCGTTCTTGATCGCTCTGGTGACTGGCTATGGTCAGGGGAATGTTTGTCACAGGAATAAGGAAATCGGCACAAAGTCCGTCATTCCTTTGTCGCTCATTCCCCTCGGGTTCAGCGGCTCAGTTCAACAGCAGTGTATCCTCAGCCCGCCACATTCACATTTTTGAACAAAGCGACGCTTGCTCGCGGCGCACTGAGGGATACACTGCTGGAAGTTAGCCCGCATTTCCGCTGACCGATTATGGTTTCCTTCGTCATCCCGGCGCACAACGAGGAGCGATGGGTTGTGCGAACGATTGCCTCTATTCGCGCTGCGATGGAAAGTCTGGCTGAGTCGCATGAAGTTGTTGTCGTCGATGATGCCTCCACAGATGCGACGGCTCGACTCGCGGAGCAGGCCGGCGCTCGTGTGCTTCGGGTCGCGCATCGGCAAATTGCCGCCTCGCGTAACGCGGGCGCACGAGAGGCGCGAGGGGAGTTTCTCTTTTTCGTAGATGCAGACACACTCGCCAATTCAGGAGCGGTGGGTGCCGCGCTAAGGGTAATGCGCGCGGGAGCGGTCGGTGGAGGCTGCGTCTTCCAATTTGACGGCGTCTTGCCGTGGGGAGCGAGGGTGCTTTATCCGGTGGCCGTGGTGAGTGCGCGGGGTCTTCGACTGGTAGGGGGATGTTTCTTGTTTTGCAGTCGTCGTGCGTTCGATCGCGTCGGCGGCTTTTGCGAGCAGTTCTACGCTGCCGAGGAGGCGGCTTTTATCCGTGCCTTGAAGAAAGAGGGCCGATTCGTCGTGCCACGTGAGACCGTGGTCACCTCAGGACGCAAGCTGCGCGCTTATTCCACATGGCGCATCGTTCGAGAAGCGGCCCGCTGGTTTTTTCGTGGTCCGGAGTCGTATCGCCAACGCGAGGGGTTGGAGATGTGGTATGGGCCTCGGCAGGAAGATAACAAACATGACCCACGAGGTGAGGCCTCCTGAGAAACCAGGCCGCTAAGTAGTTGGAGTGCAGGGTTGAGGGATGAGTCGATAGTTCAGGGACGCGGCGAGATTCTGGAGGCGGGTCGGCTTCAGGCGTTTTCATTTTGGCTTCGGCGGTGGCCAGGACTTCCACGTTAACCCTCAGCCGCCAACAACCCTGGCGCGACCTGGCACGGATTTACTTTCCCAGTAAGGACCTCTCGGGTTCAGCGGCTCAGTTCAACGGCAGTGGATCCCTCAGTCCGCCGCATTCACCTTTTGAGCAAAGCGACGCTTGCTCGCGGCGCAGTTAAGGATACACTGCTCGAAGTTCGCCATCATGCGACGCCTCCTTCAATTTGTGCATCATCGAAGCCTGACGGTATCCAGTGTCGCGTTGTTCCTGGCATTTCTCACTTGTGGGTTTTTGCCCGAGTACATCTACCGAACACAGCACCAGGGCGCAGGCTATCTCATGCCTGCAGCCGTCACAGCATTGGTGGGCCTGGTTGTATGGGTTTTCACGCTCTTTGTTCTCATCCGAGACAACCGTAGTGGATACCCGTCCTTTCGTTGCTCATTGGCGACTTTGTTGTGGGCGTTCGCGAGCGCGCCAATGTTCGCTCTTACTGTAGTTGTCATTCGAGGAATGTTGAGATGACGCAATTGCCAAGGTGTCGGGCCAGCAGGTTTAACAGCCGGTCACGGTTGACGGTATTGAAGAACGATTTGAGATCACAATCCACCGCGTGGGTGTATCCCGCCGCATTCGACGGTTACAGTCCGCTGTGATTGCAGCAGGCCCATGAAGCTCTCATCTGTCAGTCAAACGGCCGACCATTTGCAGAGTCTCAAGCAGTGGTTTGAGGAGCTGGAGGAAGATACCGACGGCATCAGATCACTGCAGCATGAGGTGATCGACGCGATACTGGTATTGCACCACACGCGAGAGCGTGACGGTTGGTGTAATTGGGATGAGAGCTACTATGACTATCTGGACACTCTGGGCCGTTGGTTGCCGACGCCTTTCTCAGCCAATAGGATCGCTCAAGACCTGGCAGCAGTTAAGCACGCCGGCGATGTGGGTGCCGACCACGGAGACTTTGCCCATGCAGAGATGGAGCGGTTGACGACAGACGTTTTTGTCTGGTGCCTGAAACGACCCGACGTGATTTTCCTGCCTGACAAGTATGATTTCTGGTCCGATGTTCCAACTGATGCGATCAAGTCACCAACACGGGCCTAACGAAACAAGATAGCTTTGGCCGGAGTGAGCGCGAGCTGAGGTGTGAAGTGGAAGTGGGAGGTGGCTCGCCCCGTGAGATACCTGCTTGTCGTCACCGCAAAATCTACTTCCTGCTTATCTCACGGGGCAAGCGGCGAACGGAGCGCCGAAGCTTCGGCAGGACAGCTCAGCGGTTGAACGAGGCGGTCACCATTGGCGGCGCACGTTATATGCCTGAAGACGCGCCGAGGTCAGGGTGACGTTCCCTTCTTCTTCTGCAAATCCATCCACTTGGTAGTCGCCAGAGTGTAGCCATTTATCTTTGAATCCTTCGTCAGCAATACCTTGTAGTCAGCCCGGATCCAACTGGATGTCCCGGGAACCTCCACCCATTCCAGTCCATCCCCGTTATCCTTCATAATCTGCTTCACTTCGGAGTCTTTAAATTTCACCCCACCGGCTTTCAAGTGAATGACGAAGTGGGCGAATCCATCGATAAAGCAAACGAGAACTTCATTGTTCTTATCTTTCCAAATGAGGGTCTTGTCCGTCTTGTCAGCCAGGTGCTCGACCGCAGCCGTCGAAACCTTGCCGGGGTATTTCTTGCGGCACTGTTTTTCAGTGGCGCCAATGAAAGCAAACGTGGAACTGAGAGACCATGCGAGCAGCGTCAGGGTGAGCATCGTTTTCATACGGGTTCTTGCCTGTAACTTTGGAAATGCACGGACGGATCCCCCCGGCTTGCTCACGAGAGGACGTCCCAATTTGTCGTCCGTTGTAATGTTAGCCTCTGCGATTTGCAGAGTGCCTTCGAGGGCCAGATTACTGAGAACCATCGGCTTCATAAGCATCCAGACAAAGCAGTTTGGATACCCGTCGCGCTAAAATCTTCCATCCTCTGGAGGTGCAATCTCTCAATCGTGAACGGGCCGGACCAGAAGTATGGCATCATCCGCGCCGCCTCCGTTCCTTCGTTAAGGGGATTTCTCACAGCACATCATTCTCTGCCTCAGCCGAATTCCAACCCGCACCGCATTGAGAGCGGTCCAAACCGGTTCTACTTTCCGTTGCTCCGCTAAAGATGCGGATTGTGGAGACCCTTAACAATTATATGTCGCAAACCAACGTTGCTCCGGCCATCTCAGCGGATGTCCGCACGATTGCTTATTTCTCGATGGAAATTGCCCTGGACGCCGCCATACCCACTTACAGCGGCGGGCTGGGTGTGCTGGCCGCGGATACCATTTGCTCCGCTGCCAAATTGAAATTGCCCATGGTCGCCGCCACCCTGCTGTATCGTCGCGGCTATTTCCGTCAACGCCTCGATCCGAATGGCTGGCAAACCGAGGAAGCCGCCGACTGGAACGTTCCCGAGTTGCTGCAGGAGCTGCCCGAGCGCGTATCCATCACGATTGAAAATCGCGAGGTCAAAATTCGCGGCTGGAAGTACGAGGTAAAATCAGACGACTGGGCGATTCCCGTGTTCTTCCTGGATACGCAATTGCCGGAAAACTCTGAATGGGACCGGACGTTGACCGACACTCTTTATGGCGGCGACGAACATTATCGGCTTTGCCAGGAAGTCGTGCTCGGCATCGGCGGGGTAAAGTTTCTTCGCGCGTGCGGCTTCAACGACCTGAAGCGCTTTCACATGAACGAAGGCCATGCCGGCCTGCTGACAGTGGAGTTGTTGGGCGAAGCGGCGCGCAAGGCCGGTCGGGAAGTTCCCTCAGCCGAGGATATCGAGGCCGTGCGCGACCAATGTGTGTTCACCACGCACACGCCCGTGCCGGCCGGCCACGATCGCTTCTCGCTGGACATGGTTCGCAATGCGGTGAGCCGCCCGGAACTCGAGCCGCTCACTAACCTGTGTTCCACCGACGGGGTGTTGAACATGACGCACCTGGCGCTCAATACGAGTCGTTACGTGAATGGCGTGGCCAAAAAGCACGCCGAGGTCTCACGCGAAATGTTCGTCAACAAGGAAATCGATGCCATTACGAACGGCGTGAATGCCAACGCCTGGACGTCGCCACCGATGCAGCAACTGTTCGATCGCTACATTCCCGGCTGGCGCGAGGACAATTCCAGTTTGCGTCAAGCCATGAACATCCCGCGCCACGAGATCTGGGAGGCGCATGCAGTCGCCAAGAAGCAGCTCATCGATCACGTGAATGCGATAACCAATGCCGGCTTTGACACGGATACTCTGACGATTGGCTTCGCCCGGCGCGCGGCCACCTACAAGCGCGCCGACCTCCTCATCCAGGATATTCCCCGATTGAAGTGCATCGCCGGCAAGATCGGCCCCCTTCAAGTGATCTATGCGGGCAAAGCGCATCCGCACGATCAAAGCGGCAAAGAGTTGATTCAAAGAATCATTCAAGCGCGCGAGGCGCTGCAACCGGAAGTGAAGTTGATTTACCTCGAAGACTATAACACCGCGCAGGCGCTCCGGCTCGTCAGCGGGGTGGACCTCTGGCTGAACACTCCCGAGCCGCCGTTGGAGGCTTCCGGCACGAGCGGCATGAAGGCCGCATTGAATGGCGTGCCCACGCTGAGCATTCTGGATGGCTGGTGGATTGAAGGTTGGATTGAAGGTCAAACGGGCTGGGCCATCGGTGAGCCGGAAGAAAACGGCAATGGCCACGATCGCCGCTCGATGGACGCCGAATCCCTTTATCAGAAACTGGAGTTGATTGTCCTGCCGATGTTCTATCAGCATCGGGAACAATTCATCCGCATGATGCGCAACGTGATTGCGCTGAACGGTTCTTACTTCAACACTCAGCGCATGGTATTGCAGTACGTGCTCAAGGCCTACTTCCATTAACCGCTGGCGTTCTCGAGCGGTGACGCTTTTGCGTCCTCAACCGCACGGATTCACGAAGCTTTTTGCGAAGCAAGTCACTCTCCGACATCTTGAGCCGCTGTTGCAGTAAAGCCACGACCGCCGCTTCTTCCGGACGCAACCGCGTCAAGGAACTTCGCATTTCACGTTCGGCCGAACGGCGCAACGCCGTTACGAGCGTGCCGTCCAGGTACGAATCAAAGATCACCGGATGGATGTAACACTTTTTGCAAACGGCGGGTGTGTTCCCCAGGCGTTTCGCCACACGCGCGATGGCTTCAACGATATTTCGTTTTGCCTTTGCCTTTGAGTCCACCAGTTCAAATTCGCGCAATGCGAGCGCCGCCAACACCGTTCCGGTCCACGTCCGAAAATCCTTTGCAGTAAAATCCTTGCCGGTGATTTCCGCGAGATAAGCGTTTACGTCGCCGGAAGTCACATCGCGAACGTTCCCTTCCTCATCGAGGTACTGAAAAAGATCCTGGCCGGGCAGGTCCTGACATTTTTTTACGATGCGCGACAAGGTGGGATGCTCCACATCAATGCTGTGTTGCTTGCCGCTCTTGCCGCGAAAATTCAACTGAATCGTCGCCCCACGAACTTTGGCGTGGTGATGCCGCAGCGTGGTGAGCCCGTACGATTTGTTGTTGTTGGCATACTCGTCATTGCCCACGCGCAACGCGGTTAACTCCAACAATCGCACCACGGCAGCCAGAATTCTTTTTCGTCCCAGTCCCGGCTGGCGCAGTTCGCGGCGCACCTGACGCCGGATTTTTGGCAACACTTTGCCGAACTCGATCATCCGGTTGAATTTGGTTTCGTCCCGCACCTCGCGCCACCGCGGATGATACCGGTATTGCTTGCGCCCTCGATCATCACGGCCCACCGCCTGGATATGGCCCTGCGGATCGGGACAAATCCACACCTCCTTCCAGGCTGGCGGAATCACGAGCGATTTAATTCGTTTCAAAGTGGCCAGCTCCCGAACCACTCGACCGTTGGGAAGTTCATAACGGAAATCCTTTCCTTTGCGAAAGCGCCGGATGCCGGGCCGAAGGTCCGACACGTAACGAAGACCGCTTTCCGCCGCGGCCTTCACCCCCCCCATTACTGCTGGTTGCTTTTGATTCATTCCGGTCTGGCCATTCACCGTTGCCTCAGAATTCCGAAGATGTCGAGTGCAGGGCGCGACGGTTAACGAACATTTGCGAATGAGAAAAAAGCTCAATGCCCTCAGCGAAACTCTCACTTTAAAGCCTCCAGTCTCCATTTTGACTCCATGAAAAACTCAAGGCATATAAGCTGCATCTATGTCGGGGAACAGCGGCAACTTCACTTCATTTGCCACTTTGGGTTCATTGTTTCTCATCGTCCTGATGATGTATTGGGGAGCGCCGGTTCTCATGCCCCTGGCGATGGCGTTGCTGCTCGCGTTTGTTCTCAATCCGGTCGTGTCCCTGTTGCGCCGCTGGCATATCCGGCACACGCTGGCGGTCACCGTCGTGGTGACTCTCGCCTTCAGTTTGCTGGGCGCCGTGCTGCTGATCATTGGCCAGCAGTTCAACAGCCTGGTCACCGAATTGCCACGCTATGAAGACAACATTCGCCAGAAGGTTCGGGACCTGCGCGCGATCGTGCGCAACCGCAGTTTCAATCGCGTTCAGGAGACCTTCGAAAAAATCAAAGGAGAATTGGAAGCGCCGGACGCGGGGTCGACCAACGCCGCTGCGGTCACCAACGTCACCACTACCAATGTCGCCACCACCAATGTCGCCACCACCAATGCGCGTCCTCCTCAGCCCGCCCCCAAGGAAGCCGCTCCCCCGACCAAAAGCGGACTCTTCACTCAGTTGCTGGGGCCGCTGTCCACGATCCTGGCAACGGCCGGGCTGGTCATTGTTCTGGTCATCTTTCTCCTCTTGCGCCGCGACGATCAACTGAACCGCTTGATACGCCTGGGCGGAAGGGCGGAACGCGCCATGACGCGGAAAATACTGTCTGAAGCCGAGGAACGCATCTCGCGCTATCTGCTTACGTACACGATTCTCAATGCCATCTATGGCGTGTGCGCCGCCATCGGTCTGGCGATCATTGGACTGCCTTACGCGGTGATGTGGGGATTCTTTGCCGGCATCGTAAGATTCATTCCCTATGTCGGTCCGTGGCTCGGCGCGCTTTTGCCAATCACTCTCTCGCTCGCGGTCTTTCCCGGATGGTTGCACCCGCTCTTGATTGCCGCCTTTTATGCCACGATCGAATTGGTCACGAACATGGTACTCGAACCCATCTTCTACGGGCGCAGCGCGGGCGTGTCCGAGGTGGGACTCATTGTCGCTCTGGCGTTCTGGACTTTGGTTTGGGGACCCGTGGGTTTGCTGCTGGGAACTCCGCTGACGGTTTGCCTCGTTGTTCTGGCCAAACATGTCCCCACGCTCGAGCCGCTGCACATCTTGATCGGCGAGGAGACAAACGACAACGACGACGCGAAAGAAGCCGAAGCCAAATAACTACCGTGAGACTTCTTCCACCGCAAACCGCGGCACGGACGTCTCGGTGTGGCCATTGGTTTCAAGTTCTACCTTGATCCAGCCCGGCTTGCGCTGGTCGAACTGTTTGTAGGCATCCAATGCTGACATCAAAGGCTCGCGCTTGGTGAGGACACGCTCGGGATCAATTTCTCCGGCCTGCACCAGTTGAAGCAGCTCCGGGATATAACGCCGATGATTGCCGTTGCCGCCTTGAATGGTGAGGTTTTTCTCCATCGCATTGCCCAGCGGGAACCATTTCATTGTGCCGGGATAAACTCCAATGATCGCGATCGTTCCCGCCTTGGCAACCGATTCCACGGCCCACAGCACCGCTTGAGAAGGCGCTTGGCCCGGCTTCCATAACGCGCCTTGAGGTTTCGCTTCCGGGGCGATCTTCTTTACTTGCTGAGCGAACTGCTCCCGGTCCTGGGCTGCTTTCTCCGCGGCGCGACCCTTCTGCGGCGGTTCGGCATCCACTCCCACCGCATCAATCACGCGGTCCGCGCCCGTTCCATTGGTGAGTTCTTCAATCAGACTCGGCGGATCGTCTTCGTTGAAATCAATAATCTCGGCCCCCTGCTCTTGCGCCATCGCGAGGCGATCCTGAACAGTATCTATGGCAATCACCCTTCCCGCTCCCCTCAGGAACGCGCTGGCGATGGCAAATTGCCCCACCGGTCCACAGCCAAACACCGCGACGATGTCGCCGTCGGTAATCTGCGCCAAATCAGCGCCGAAGTAGCCGGTAGGAAAAATGTCGGAAAGAAGAATCGCCTGGTCATCCGATACCGTCGCCGGAAGCTTGACCAGATTCGTATTGGCAAAGGGCACTCGGGCAAACTCCGCTTGCAAACCTTGAAAGGGGCCCGATTCCTGAGGGCCACCGTAAAACGCCGTTCCCGCGGTCGCGCCGTTGGGGTTTGCCTCGTTGCACTGAGAGTAGTAACCGGAGCGACAGTAAAGGCAGCTGCCGCACGCGATGGTCGAAGGAATCACGACGCGGTCGCCGGGCAGAAAGTTCCTCACCTGCCGTCCAACCTCTTCAACCACGCCAACGCCTTCGTGTCCGAGGATCGTTCCCGGCTTCATCCCCGGAATCGTGCCGCGCACAAAATGAAGGTCCGTTCCGCAGATTGCACTGGCTGTCAATCGAACGATTGCGTCCTGCGGGTGCTGAATCTTCGGCTCGGTGACATCCTCAAGCCGAATATCACCGATACCATAAAACACCACGGCCTTCATCTGAGGTAAGAACTGAAAAACCCGCCTAGCAACAACCCGGCTGTCCACTCATCCCTGGTTGCTGTGCCGGCGCCGGTTGCTGCCCGGGCTGTTCCGCGCCTTGCGGCGTCGCCCCTTTGACGGCTTCGGAAGCCGCGGAGGTTGCCGCCGACGCGACTTGCTTGCCTCGCTCGTAGAGGTCTTGCGCCTTCGAGCGGATTCGCTGTTTGGCCTGCTGTTTGGTTCGGTCCGCGGCTGGCCCCATCCATTCGTCTTCTTTGCGCGAATGTGGCAACGCGAGCCCCAACAGGACACCGGCGGCGAGAAATCCAACGCCCATCGCGATCGGGTACTCGTCGCTCGCTTCAACAAACTTCGTTCGACTGGTCGTGTAGCCGCGTTGCGCAGTTCGTCCCACCGCGCGCGCGCTTTGAGAAATACGCTGACCAACCTTTTGCGTCGTCTCCTTTAGTTTTTGTGTTTTTTCTTTCATAGCCTTTCCGGCGCTGGCTTTCGCACTCGAAATTTTCTCACCGATACCAGTGACTTTTTCACCCCCACCCGTGCTCACGTTCGGGCCGGCTTCCACTTCGGCAACATGGAATTCTTCACCCTCTCCGAACTCTTCGGCTTCCTCCCATTCTTTTCCTGTCACTTCCTCGCCATAGGCACTCTTATGGTAAGTACTCTCCTCATGCCCGTTGCCACGATGGCGTCGCCGGTTCTCGACCACCGCCCAGGTGATCCCGGCCCCGATTAACAAACTGGGAACAGGGTAGCGGCGCACGACTTTCGCCATGCCAGTCGCCGCCCGGCCCGCGCCTTTGCCAACCGTGGTCAACATGGAGCCCGTCGTCACCGTAGCCATTCGCCCGTCACGAGAGCGGAAAAAGTCCAGCAGCTGGTCCAGCAACGCCCGGGGCCGCATCCGGTCACTGATCTTGTCGATCGTCCGATCCATGGATTCACGCGTGTGTTCGATGTCCGAGCGAATAGCTTCGCTCTCGGAGGTTTCTGTGCCAGGATTTTTCATGAGTGTGCAATTTTGTGTTTCAGCCAGTTTTTTTCTTCCCGCAAGGATTGGACCGTTTTCTCGGGCTTGATTCCTTCGTCGGACAACTTCTTCTTCCCCTGATTTACCAATACCCAACCGATCACGCCTACCACCAGGCCAACGATCAACGGCGCCAGCCACAGGGCCACCCCGACACTCACGCCACCATCGACCATTCCGGAAAACAACAGGTCGCGCACGGCCAGGAGCAGGAGGATCAACCCGGCATACGCCAGCGCCAGCCCGGCTGCGATGGAAATCGCATTCTTTCCCAGTCGCCGGCCCTTCTCCGTGATCTCTGCCTTCGCCAACGCAATCTTCTGGGCCACCAGGGTTCCCGTCTCATCACGCAATTCCCGGATCAATTCGGGCAACGGTTGCTGCATCGTTCTCGTGTCCATAACTTCCAGTTCCTTTTCGTTATTCAACCGCTCCCGTCATCATCTCCGTGTCTTCCAAAATTTGTTCGTCGTGGAACTCCTCGCTCTCGTCATGTTCACTTGACGCTTTCAAAAACCGGGCCGTGGCCAGTCCCAGGGCAAACAACCCGCCGAAGAACAGCACCGGATGTTCGCGCGCCAGGTCTTCCGTGTCCTGCCTCAAGCCGGAGAAGTCGCGTTGCCGAACGTAGCTGGCCGCGTCATCCAGTTTCCCCGCAACCATGCGCGTGTAGTGCGCGATGTTCTCATCCTGCTCGGACTCGAACCGGTCCGCCGTCGAGCGCAACGTTTCACTGAATCGTCCCATGCAATCCGCGGTGCGCGTTTTGCCTTGATCAAAATATCTTCCTCCTCGCTCCTTGACCTGTGAGGCGGCTTCCTTCGACTTGCTCTTTATCTTGTCTCCCGCTTCGCGGAGCGACTGCTTAAGGTCACCCTTGCTTTCGGTGGATGGAAAGCTCGACGAGGACGACCCCGAGGGCTGGTATTGCGGGTCCTGTGAAAATTCATTTTTCATACGTACAATTCTGGGTTCATCGCGAATGCAAAACAATTGGGGTAGTCACCCCTTCGAGGAGGGTGCCAAGTCTGCTACGACGCTGGGGGCAGGACAGGCATCGCGCCTGTCACAACTTGAAGAAGCTGCCGCTTGAGCGGATTTGCCGAGACGAACCGCTGTTCCCGCGCGTGCGAAACCCGGTGCGCAGGCGGGACGCGCGGCGCCCTGGTCCTGCGTGCGAGGTCCGATCCGCTTTCAGAAGCCTCACAACGGTTCGTTTTCATTTCGCAGTAGACCCCGCGTTTGTTTTTTGACCAGGGATGCGTAGTAACCTCCCAGCCGCATCAGCTCATCGTGCGTTCCCGCTTCAGCGATACGACCTTCCTTGAGCACAATGATTTTGTCTGCATGCACCACCGTCGTCAGCCGATGCGCAATCACGAATGTGGTCCGTCCCCGGATCAAATGATCCAGGGCATCCTGCACCAGCGCTTCTGATTCCGCATCCAACGACGACGTGGCTTCATCGAGGATGACCAGGCGGGGCCTTTTCAGCAGCGCGCGCGCGATGGTGATGCGCTGCCGTTCCCCGATGGATAACAGACTCCCGCGTTCCCCCACCAGGGTGTCGTAGCCCTCGGACATCCTCATGATGAAGTCGTGCGCATTGGCGCTGCGCGCCGCGAGTTCAACCTCCTGCCGCGTCGCATGCGGCCAGCCATACGCAATGTTGTTACGCACGGTGTCGTTGAAGAGCAAGGGGTCCTGCAGCACCACGCCAATATGCCGCCTCAATGAACTTTGCTTCAACTGACGCAGATCCGTGCCATCCAGCCGAATCGCACCCTCAACCGGATCATAGAAACGCATCAGCAACCCCATCAGCGTCGTCTTGCCGGAGCCGCTTGGACCCACGATCGCGATCCGCTCACCCGGCTTCACTTCAAGATTGATGCCGTTCAACAGTGGCCGCTGCTGTTGCTCGTAGCGAAACTTAAGTCGCTCGAACGTCACTTCACCGCGCACGCCATGCAACTCTTTGGCATCCGGACGATCCCCCAGATGCTCCTGCACATCGAGAATGGCGAAGATCTCGTCCAACGACACCTGGGCGCGACGAATTGTCTGATACATGCTGCTGAGTCCTTGCACCGGTCCGAACAAACCGCCCACGTAGCCCAGAAATGCCACAAGCGTCCCGACGGTGACTTGCCCGCGAATCACCAACACCGCTCCCAGCGCGATGGCGGCAATTCGCGCGATGGCAATGACGATGTTCGTGGCGGCGCTGAATCCCGTGTCAATTCCCACGCCCCGCTCGACCACCTGATTGGCGCTCGACACGCCGCGAAGAAAGCGTTCCTTTTCCATGTCCTCCATGGCAAAGCTTCGCACCGTGACGATGCCGGACAACACTTCATTAAACCTCGAATAAATGCGGGCCCAGCGGTCGAGTAGCGCCCGCTCCCGGCTGGTTTGCTCGGGCGTGGCGAGCATGGCAATCAGAGCGGGCAACGGCGCGAAGGCCAGCACCAGCAAGGCGAGTCGCCAATCCAATTGCAGCATCACCACGAGAGAAATCGCCAGATACACTACGGCCGGGAAGACGTTGAAGAGGAGCGTCGTCAACGCCGCCACAAAGCCCTGGATGCTTCGATCCAGTTTGGTGATGATTGCCCCGACGCCTTCGCTGCGTTGCATGCGCAGGGGCATTTGATGCAGGCGCCCGACGGTGGCCTCAAGCAGCGCGTAGTGGATTCCCAGCCGCGTTCGCCACGTTTCCACATTGGCAATCGCCGAGGCGCCTTCCCGTCCCAGCGCCAGTCCCAGCAGCACCAGAAGGCCGGCGATGATCGTCTGAGCACCCTGCTCTCCGGCGAGTTCGTCGAAAAGATATTTCAGCGCGAGTGGCTCCGCGGCATTGAGCACCGCAATCACAATCGTGACGATGAAGATGACCCCGACGGCTTTTCGGTGGGGAAAGGCGAACTGAAGCGCGCGACGAAATCGACCTGGTGGTGGATGCGAACGCTCAACTGCATTCGAGGTTAACGTCGCGTAGGCCATAAGCCTCTTTTGAGGGGAGCGACCCCCTCATGAACAATCGGTCGTTTGTTGACTAGCGTTTGGTGGAAGATTCAGCAGGTTCAACTTCTCGGGACAAGCCGTTGCCCAGCAAATCCAGCAGATAACCTTCCAATTCCACGGCTCGATGTTTTGCGGTGTGTTTGCTCATCACCCGTTGTCTCGCGGCCTCACCGATCTCGCGCGCCTCCGTTCGAGAAATGTCGCGCACATAGCGCAACGCATCTTCCCGATCTCGCGCCACGAGCAACTCGTCGCCCAACTCAAAAAATTCATCCAGGCCCTCCCATTCATCGCTGATCGTCGGCACACCACAGGCCGCCGCCTCAAACAATCGCACGCTGGGAGAATAGCCTGCCTCAATCATCTCGGCCCGCGTGAGATTCAAGGTGAACAATTGCTGATTGTAGAATCGCCGATGCTCTCCGGGCGGGAGATGTTCCATGCGTTCGACATTTTCCGCCCAGCGGATGCCCGGAGGATACTGGGAGCCGGCCACGGCAAACCTTCCCGCCGGCCACCGCAACGCCGGCTGAAGGAGCAACTCTTCGAGTGCGGCCTGCCGGTCGGCGCTGTAGGTGCCCAGAAATCCCAGGTCCCATTTCTTCTCAATCGGCTCCGGGTAATATTCCTTTGGATCCACCGAGCAATACAAGGGCCGCGCCAGCCGCGCCCCCAGTTCTCGCTCGATGTAATCAAGCGTCGGGCCGCCCGTGAAAGAAAGGTACAGCTGGAATTGCGGAATCAGTTCCGGAGCGAGATACTCCGTTTCACCGCGCTGCAGTCTGGCCAGCGTGACCGGCGTGTCGATATCGTAGAAAATCGTGGCGCCGCTGACGATCGACAAAACCCACTGCGTGACGGCAACCCCGTCCGGAACATAGGAGCCGATGATAACGGCATCCGCGCCGGAAATGTTCCGCGCAAACTTTTCCTTCAGCTCGTTGACACTCCGATAAAGCTCGATGTGCGCGGCAGGCAACGAATGCAAGTCGCGGTGCTTGGCGTACCAGGGCATGTCGCGTTCGAGAAAGAGCACCCGGTGACGCCGCGCCGAAAGCTCGCGCACCAGTCCCCGAAACGTCGTCGCGTGCCCATTCCCCCATGACGACGTAATCGAGAGGCCCAATACCACAATGTTCAACGATTTGTTCATAGACTGGCTTCCACAAAACTCTTTCCCTCCAGCACCCGTTCCACTTTCCCGGCGCGATGCGCGTAGGTGTGTTGTTCCCGCACGCGTTGCAACGCGGCCTGGCCGATGTCCTCCGCCCGTTTTCGCGTCAACCTGGTCAAATGCGCGGCCACTTCACTCCCATTCCGCGCCACCAATACTTCAACTTCGGGCTCGAGAAACATTTCAATGCCTTCCCACTCATCGGTAATGAGGCAAGCTCCTGCGCCCGCCGCCTCAAACACGCGGGTGGGCGGTGAAAAGCCATAGCGCGCCATGCTTTCGCGATTCACATTCAACACGGCCTGCGGTGTGCAATTGATCGCATTGTGGTCCGGCGTCGGGACATGACCCAGATAGCGAACATTCGCGGGCTTGTCGGCGTCCTCCCACCCCGCGCCTCCCAACAGAAAGGTTCGTTGGGGCAACTGACGGGCGGCATTGAAAAAGAACTCCTCCACGCGCCGCTCTCGATCCGGCAAACGGTTTCCCAGAAACGCAAAGTCGCCACCAAACCGTTCCTCAGGTTTCACCGGGAAATGGGTGGACGGGTCCAGGGCGTTGTAGATGGGAACGCAGGCGTTGGCTCCCAGGGCTTCGTAAGCGTCG
>DASUGI010000359.1:0-6509 GCA_036274115.1 Verrucomicrobiia bacterium | reverse complement strand
CCCGAACTCGCCGCCGGCACGGCGGCGTTGCAAGATAATCGTGATTCCAGACGCCTCCACCGTCTCGCCCGCGCGCCATCGCAAAGCCATCACCATGCTGCTGGTGGCGACGTTCTTTTGGGCTTCGAGCTTTCCCATCGTAAAAGCGCTTGCGCTGGAACAGCAGAAATTCGTCCCGGCTGGAAGTACGTGGTTCTTCGCGATGATTGGTGCGCTGTATCGCTTCGGCGTGGCGGGACTTTTGCTCGCCGTGTTCCTGCATCGCGAATTGCTGAAGATAACTCGCCTCGAACTGGAACAAGGCTTCGGACTGGCCGCCTTCGGGATCGGCGGAATTCTGTTTCAGATGGACGGCTTGTCTTATACCGCGGCATCCACCTCCGCATTCCTGACTCAACTTTATGTCGCGTTCATCCCCGTCTGGGTCGCGCTCGTTCACCAGCATCTGCCCAGCCCAAAAGTGATCGTCAGCCTCGCCCTGGTGCTGGTTGGGCTCGCCATTCTTGCCGATCTTGATTTCAAAACCTTCAAACTCGGCCGCGGCGAAGCGGAAACGCTCATGGGCTCCATTCTGTTCGGTGGTCAGATTCTCATGCTCGAACGTCCCTGCTACGCCGCCAACGATCCGCTTCGCTTCTCCGTTGTGATGTTTGTCTTCATGGCGCTGTTCTGCGTGCCCGGCGTTGGGTTGACCGCGCCAAATGCCGCCGCGTGCCTGCGCGCTTTTGCCTCACCTGCCTCACTCGGCTTTCTGGCCGCGCTGGTTCTGGTATGCACCCTCGGCGGCTACCTTTTCATGAATCGCTGGCAACGCGACGTGACGGCCACTGAAGCCGGGCTCATCTACTGTGTGGAACCCGTCATCACCAGTGTCCTCGCACTGTTTCTCCCCGGCTTGATTTCCATCTGGGCCGGCATCAACTATCCCAACGAAACGCTCACCACCCGCTTGCTCATCGGAGGCGGCCTCGTCACCGCGGCAAACGTCCTTTTGCAAAAACGCTGATCAGGTCGCGGCCTGGAGTCCGACAATCGCCGGATCACCATAGAGCGTAAACAAGCCCGCGCGGGTGATCTTCACATCCATCAATTGCCCCCGATGACGTTCTGATCCGTCAATCAAAACAATCCTGTTACACGGCGTGCGACCCATCATGCGAGCTTCATTCTTCCGGCTCGGACCTTCCACGAGAATCTGAACCCGGCGCGATACAAACGCTTCGTACTTTCGTTTGCCGATGGTGTTCACCAAATCGAGTAAGCGAGCGTGCCGTTCCTCAATGACTTCCTCGGGCAATTGATCGGGCATCGCCGCTGCCGGCGTATCTCTGCGTGGCGAGTATTTGAACAGGTAAGCATTGTCGAACTCCACTTCGCGACACAGCGAAAGCGTCTCTTCAAAGTCCGCTTCGGTTTCCCCGGGAAAGCCGACGATGATGTCGCTGGTCACCCCGATGCCAGGTTTGACCGCGCGTAGTTTGCGAATGATCTCGAGAAAGCGCGTGCGGGTGTAGCCGCGGTGCATGAGCTTAAGCACTCGGTCGCTGCCACTTTGCACCGGCAGATGCGCGCTCTCGACCAGCTTTGGTAAACGCCCATAGGCCTCGACTAAATCATCGCCGTAACCCTTTGGATGCGGCGATGTAAAACGGATGCGTTCCAACCCTTCAATCTCGTGGACGGCTTCGATAAGGCGGACGAAGGGTGACACGTGAGGGACGGAAGGTGACGCGTGACGCGTGACGGGTGACACGAGGGCCGGCTTCATGTCACCTGTCACTTGTCCCGTACCACGTTTTCCGTAACTCGTAACGATCTGCCCGAGCAAAGTGATTTCCTTCACGCCTTGTGACACCAACTGCCGGCATTCAGCGACGATGTCCGGAATCGTTCGACTGCGTTCCTGGCCGCGCGTGTAAGGCACGATACAAAAGGTGCAGTATTGATTGCAGCCTTGCATGATGCTCACGAACGCAGTTACCGCTTTGCTTTTGGCCGCGCCGTTGAGCAAATGTTCCTTAATGGTCGCCTCGCTCCCCTGCTCTTCCTCCGTATCCACCACCTTGTCCCGTTTGCCCGCGAGCAAATCATCCAGATATTCCGCCGCGCGATGAAACTTCTGCGTACCGAGCACGAGGTCCACATCCGGCAAACGGTCCACCAGTTCCTTGCCGCGACTTTGAGCCATGCAACCCATGAAGCCAAAGATCTGATTGGGCCGATCTTTGCGCGCATTGTTGACCACGTTGGCCATCTTGTTGAGCGCGGTTTGCTCGGCATTGTCACGCACGCTGCACGTGTTGAGCAAAACGACGTCCGCCACGTGCTCGGACGCGGCCAGGGTATAGCCCTTGGCCACGAGCTGCGCGGCGACGGCCTCGCTGTCGCGCTCGTTCATCTGGCAACCGTAGGTCTTGATGTAAACACTCGGCATGAGCGACCGACAGCATAGGCACAACCTTTCAGATGAAAAGTCGGAAGATGGAACAGCCGACAAAAAAAACCTCCTCGCTGAAAGGGCAGCGAGGAGGTTGCACAATTCTGTCGGATGCTTTCCGATGATTCAGTCGCCATTGTCACTCTTGCCGTGCCCGTTCGACGGGGTAACAACCTCGATGTGGTAGATGCCCGTGAACTCGTTCGGGTCGTAGGTCAGGCCAGGGTAGTTCACATGAATGCGAATCTCGTGCTTTCCCGGTGACAGCGGTTTGAGCATCAGCCAGTACCCGTCTGCAAGATTCGGAAAGTAACTACCAGCTGGCAAACCAACCACGGAATTCTCCGGATAGTTGATAGCGAACGGCCCGGCTGAACTGGCCTCATACCGGCGAACATTTTGCACGGGCACGCCGTCAATGAATGCTTCCACTACGTCCGCAACTTGGGTGTTGGCCGCGGCCAATTGCTCCAAGTCGCACACGACACAGGGCACTCCCGGATTCGAGGGATCGCAGTCAAACGCAGCGGCGCCGAAGATCCAGGTATACACGGGCACAAACAAGGCTTTGCCCGCCGGCACCTGGTAGGAGCGTTCCACAGAATTGCCGAAAGAACCCGCCACGAACCACACCGGGCCGTGCTGATTTTCTCCGGCGAATTCACCAGTGGCGTCCGTCAACGGACTGCGATCGGCCGGGACGCTCAAAACCCACTGCCAAAATTTGGCCACCCACTCGCTGTAGCTTTCGCCGTAAGGCTGCGACTGCGGCGGAAACACGCCGGGATTTCCAGCGTTGCCTTTTCCGCCGTCAGCCAGACCCGCGTTAATTCCACACAGCGCCAGCGCTGCGGCCAGCAGGGTGGAACCCATGACATGTTTCAACTGTTTTTTCATACCGTACTTACCTTTCTATGCAGGCGCTCGGCACCTGTGTTTGGTTTGGCTTTTTGCCTTCAACGAAAGTGGCCTCAATGGGCTTCGCGTTTCCGGCTTACGTCTTCTTGCTACAACAAAGCTTGAGCGGGGTTACAACAGCATTCGGAAATCAGCACACGTTTGTGCCCCACAACACCGAAACCGATTTGGAACGAACGCACTGAACAGTCTGCTCTGGTTGCAAGTCCAAAGGCGAACGCCCTGCCGGCACAAGCCGACAGGGCGAATTCAATTGTAGCTGAGCGCTTTTATTCGTTGTCAGTGCTGTGACCGCGCGGAACCACGGTGACATGATACGTCATGTCCACTCCGATGTAATCCTCGGGCGCCTCGGAAAACTTGAATGCGCCGGTGTAATGAATGGTGTGTTCGCCGACGGAGAGTGGCGAAAGCATCACAAAGTAGCCAACGCCGACCGCAGTTCCGTCCCCACCAGTATCGCCAAAAATCCACGGCGTCGGTGCGCTGAAACTGAACTGCGGCGAGGTCACGCGAAAGTCCTCGATGTTCTCCACCTCCTGGCCGTCAATCGTGAAGGATAAATCCGTGATGAAATCGGCAAACCCGCTCGCGATCGCCAGTTGCTCCTCCGCAGTGTCACCATGGAAGGGCGGCTCTTCCAAACTGGAGGCCTCGACATTTACCAGGGCGACATAGAGCGACGTGCCAGACGGAATCGTTATGTGCCGCTCAACCGTTCCAAACGGACCGGTCAGGAACCAGACCTTGCCCGATTGTCCGTCAGTCACGTCAAAGTCCGGGCTGTCGAGTCCGGGATGACCATCGACCGCCAGAGAGAACAGCCATTGCCACCAGTTTGCGGCCCACTCCCCACATGTCTGGCCGTAGGCTTTTGAATTTGGCGGTAGAACTCCGGCCTGCGCGGGTGTTGCGACTGCGCTCAAGAGAGCGGCCGAGAGCAGCAGTGCAGCCACCCTGCCCACCCAGTTTGATTTGAACATGATTGAACGTTGCATTGTTGACCTTTCTTTCTTTGGCGACTTGCGCCTGGTTTGATTTGCTTTTCCGCCTTCAACGAAAGAGACCTAAAGGGCTTCACGTTTTCCGGCTCACGATGCTTGCTACAACGAGTCAGAGGTGATGGTTACAAAGAATGTGAACTGAACTTTCCAACGTTGCGGAGAGAATCAGACAAGTGCGCAAATGGATCCCAGGATTGTTCGCCCTATAGAAATTGGACGACCGACAATCCCGGGAGTTCCCATTTGCGCGCGTCCGAAAAAAACAACTCGGCTACTTCCCAACGGTGATCTCGAGCGTCACGTCGTGGGGAAGGTCCAACGGTTCGTCGATGAGTTCGCCGGCTTCAAAGTGGTAGGTGCCACCGTAGTGAATCGTGTGGTGACCCTTCGGCAATTCCACCATGAGAAAATAGCCGTCGCTCACGGCCGTGCCTTTTCCGCCAATCTCACCCCAGATCCAAGGTGTCGGCGCGGTGAACTCGAATTGCGGGCTGGCTGCGCGATAGTCCCACAGATTGGGAACCGGCACGCCGTCGATCTCACAATAGACGTCAACGATGTGATCGGCGAACCAGGTGGAATTAGCGCGCTGTTCCTCTTCAGTCGCGCCAAAGAAGGGAGGGGCTTCCAGCGTGGACGTCTCCACATCGCGCAAGGTCAAAAACAACGCCTTGCCAGCGGGAAGGAAGATGTTGCGTGTGAGCGGACCGTCAGGCGCACCCACAAACCAAACATCTCCCTTTTGGCCAGAGCTAAAGTCAAACTCCGGCGTGTCGAGGAAGAGGTGCCCTTCCAGCGGCTGAGCGAGGGCATATTGCCAAAAGGCGGCAGACCACTCGCCGTAGGTCTTGCCATGATACTTCGCACCTGGCGGCACGATGGTGACTTGTTTTTCATCCGCTAACGCGGTAATCGCGCTGAGCGACACGATGCCCGTCACCAGGAGCGCGATTATCAGTTTTGGAGTGAGGATTGATTTTGCTGTCGTTGAACTTTTCATAGGTTTGCTTTCTTTGAGGCGCGTTGCGCCCATTTGATTTGTTATCATGAGTGCGGTGCTTTCCCGCGTAACGTTTACGTGGAGGTGCTACAACACCGCAACGGGGAGGGTTACAGAAATCAGAAGCCTAAGTTCAGTTCGACACGGCCAGCAAAGTTGGCGCGCAGTCGCGGATAGTGGAGTAGCAACGGCTACGAAGGGGGGATAAATGGTAACCGGGCTAACCAGAGTTGCCTCCAAGCAGTAAGCGAAAGAGTCCCGGTATCGTCGGCCCGCGTTCAATCCTTCTGTTGCTTGATGAAGGACTTGATTCGGCGCCAGTCGCGCTCCTCTTCGGGCGTGTAGGGTCTCGCCCATACCCCCACATAGGCTATCGCCGTCTTCCATCGAAAATGTTCGGCGTGACCATCGGCGAAGGAAAGATTACCTCCTTGATTGTGCCGGCTGGCGGGTTGATCCCACCAATACAGTGGCGTTGGGGGTAAACCGGGAAAAGCCTCAGTAGGCATTCCAAACTGTGAATCGATCATCGTGTATTCGTTCTCGTCAATGAATACGAGGCTCGTGGCGGGGTCGGGATTTCGAACGGATGTAATTTTTGTAAACATCGGAACGTTTGCTGAAATAAACGGATCAAAATCCGGGTAGCCGTTGACCGAAAGACTCATATTGTAGCTGCGCGCTCGTGGATTTCCCGTACCCCCAGTTGCGCCCGCCACCGCATCAAAGTTACCACTCCCGTCATAAGCCAACGTGGACCGATCGGCTGCACAACGGTAGATGCCGACCGAATCGTTATACTTGAAGAGCAATCCTTCCTTAACGTTTGTCTCATTCGGCTCGGCCAAAGCCCACGAGGCGCCTTTCATAAGAGGTGGAATCGGCGGCTGAACGTTTACTGAATTGTTAGGCGTTAGTGCGCCATTGTTATCGTCCGGATACATCTGCCAGCACAGTCCGAGTTGTTTGAGGTTGTTCAGGCAGGAGGCGGTCATGGCCCGGCTCTTCGCCTTCGAAAGCGCAGGCAGCAACATGGCCGCTAGAATGGCAATGATGGCGATGACTACCAACAATTCGATGAGGGTGAAGCCTGCTTTCTTGAGCTCGGAAGTTTTCATGGCGGACGTCGTCATGGTTAGCGGACAAAGGC
>DASUGI010000358.1:0-30631 GCA_036274115.1 Verrucomicrobiia bacterium | reverse complement strand
GCCAGCACGGCGAGCAGGTTCGGGAAATAAACCCAATCCGCGCGCGGCAAAACCAGCCACAGCGTCGCGAATCCGGTCGCAACAAATGCCGCGCTGCATATCATGGCTTCACGATTGCGCAACCAGCCGGCAAAGAAAAATGCGCTCAAGCCCATCAGTGCAAACACCCACACCCGCTCCGGTTCGTTGATGTATTGGTTCACCCAGCAAATGGACATCCCAATCGCTAGCCAGCGATAAGCCAGCGCGAGTTGAAGCAACACCGTCCGCACTTGCTCGCTGTTGCCCGGCTTGCGCTTGAACCATTGCCACGTGGCAAACGACAGCGCACTCAGCACCGCCACGGGCGCGAGCGGAAAATACCATTCCACCTTGCCCGCGATGAGTCGCCACGCAAACGTCCCACAACTCACCACCAGGAATACTTGCGCGCACGCCGCCAGTGGCCATGCCCTCGTCAACACTCCGTAAGCGGTCACGCCCAATGCCAGCAGACTCGTCGTCAACATCCAGTTCCCCGGCTGGCTCTTGGGTTCGAGCCACACCAGCACCAAGGCGACCAGCGCCACGGCGTAGAACATTTGCAGGACCATTCCCGCCGCTGTGGTGATGAGCTTTTGTCGCTGCCACCAATGGCTCACAGCCAGGGTCATCCCGATCATCGCCACCGGATTCCACCACGGCGGCGGACTGGTCGCGTCAACAAACCGCCCCAACCAGAAGACCAGCCCGAGAATCAGGAGACCCTTCCCCAGAATCGTGAACTCGCGCATCCGCACCACATAGATCGACGCGGTCAGCACTACGGCCTCGATCGTAAGCGCGAGCGGAAAGTTGGCGGTAGTCGTATTGAACCACGTGGTCGCAATCCACATCGCCAGCGCCAGCAGGATGAAATAAGCGGGTACGGGGCGCACCTCGCGTTTGTCTGCCCACAACATTTTCCAGTGCGCCCAGAACGCATTCACCGCCATCAGCGCACCGAGCGCGATGCCCAGCCACATCGCGCGCCGCTCATCCCGCTCCAACGCATCAATGCCCCAACACACCGCCATCGCACCGGAGATGTACGCGCCCGTCTGCAGAAAGATGTTCCGCCGCAGTGTTCCGAGAATAAACAGAATCACACTCTCCGCCGCGAGCACAAGCGCCAGTTGATCATGCTTGTCAATGAACTTGGAGATCAACCCGATGGTCACGAGGATCAATCCCTGCGTGAGATAGGTGTTCTTGGTAATCGGTTCGTTCGACAGGAATCTTCGGCTCAACTCCGCCATGACCAACAGCGCCGCACCAAACCCCAGCGAAAACTGCCAGAATTCGCCCTCGTGCACCTGGGCCATCGTCAGCAGGAACAACGTGAACAATGCGCCATTGTTGAACGTGAGAAACGCCGCCCGCTTTTCGCCTTCGATGGCCTGGTGCTTCGATAAAAACACCGCCACCGTAAAGATCACCCAGTAGCAGAACAGGAACGACGCGCCCAACCAAAGCCCTTCCTGGAGTTGAACCGAACTTTCGACGGCACGATGGACGCGCCACCACGCATAAGCCGCATACGTGGCAATCAGTCCCGCCCACGACAATCCCGCCCAGCGATTGCGCACCAGGAAGAAGACCGTCGTGACCGCCAGCACCACGTTCGAGTAAAGCGTGAACCCGGTGACCGGTGTAATGATCGACGTGTAGTACGCCAGACCCGTTGCAAACAGTGCGAGCAGTTCGGACTTTCGCCGGTCCGCAATCCACACGATGAACCCGGCCCATCCCAGCAATAACAAGCCATCCAACAAAGCACTCTCAATCACTCGCAGCGTCGGCAAGTGATACGCCGCATACGTGGTGAAATACACGGCGGCCAGGCCCGCCGCGAAGAGCACCTGCGCATAGTTTTTCAGCGAGTCCTTCACCGGCTTCCGCTGCCACCACGCGCCAAATCCCAACAACAACCCGCTCGCGAGATAGAGCAAACACACCTTCCCCGCTGGTCCCATCTTCTGGTACGCCAGATTCCCGAAGAACACCAAACCCGTGAGAATCATCACCGCGCCGATGCGCACCAGCCAGTACGTGCCCAGTCGCATCTCAAACGAGCCCTTCGACTCTTCCGACACCGGAGGCGGAGTCATCACCGGCGGCACAGAACGCGGCTTGGCTTCGGTTTGACTCGGTTGAGCCGGGGACTCTTGCCGGACAAATTCCGGTACAAACTCACGCGCAGGTTGCGTGGGTGGAGGGATGGAAACTGGAGCCGCAGGTTGGGCAGCCGCAGCCTTCACATACGCGGGCAACGGCGGCGGCACTGGTGACGGAGGTTGCTTCACCGGCTCAACCGGCGGAGTCGGATCGGGCAGTGACTGTGCAATCTCCAATCGGGATAACGGAACGCGAGCCGACCGTTCTTCCAATCGGCGAATGTCAGCGGCCAGGCTGTCGAGCTGCCGCTCCAGCAACTGTTGTCGCTGCTTCAGTTCGTTCAGCTCGCGCTGGTCGGATTCATTCATGGTCCAAGCCTATGCATTCGCTTTCTTGCACGATTCGTGCCCGTTACCACCGCTTTCACGCCGCGACTATACTCGCGGCCCTTCCGGAAATGTAAATTGATAATCCTTCCCTCCTTATCGCGTTAAGCAATGCTGCCCCGGGGTGCATTCGCACTGGACAACCCGCCACGCCCTCAGCAAAGTCACACCATGCTCGACGCCACCTACGTTACGCTCGCCGAAATGGAAGCCGGGCTTGCAACCATTCGCCAGTCACCCAAGGACGTCGGCGTGCTGAAACTCATCGTTTGCCGTCCCGATACCGACGAACGCGAAGTGCTCGAAGAAGGCCAACTCGATCCCGCTCACGGTCTCATCGGCGACAGTTGGAAAGCCCGCGGCAGTCGTAGCACACCGGACGGCTCGGCAAACCTCGAGATGCAAATTAACGTGATGAACGCCCGCGTCATCGAACTGTTGGCGCAAAGCCAAGACCGCTGGGCGCTCGCCGGAGATCAGTTGTTCGTGGACTTTGACTTAAGCGAAGCCAACGTTCCGCCCGGCACGAGATTGGCCGTCGGTTCAGCCATCATTGAAGTCACTGCCCCGCCGCATCTCGGTTGCAAAAAATTCGGCGCCCGCTTCGGTCCGGATGCGGTGAAGTTCGTCAACTCGCCCGAAGGCCGGCAACTTCACTTACGCGGAGTGAATGCCAAAGTCATCACCGCTGGCCCGGTTCGTAACGGCGACAAAGTGGCTCGTTTGAGTCGGCTAGGGTTGTCGAGCCCTACAACCTGAAATCGTAGCGAAGCCTAATTCGCCTTAAGTCGAAAGTACTGTTGCCAATCGGGGGAAGCATTCGTGTAAGGGCTCGCTGCTCCAAGCACGTTCGTATATGTACCAGTGGCAGATGGAGCAGATTGCAATTCAAACCTGGCGTCAAGCCAGGTGAGCACTATCTCAGCACCTGCTTTTTGCACCTCTATTGGAATCGGAGAAGGACTTTGGCCAGCATACTTGATGGTAACAAAATCATGTGAATTGTTGAACCCATTTGAATCCGAACGGCCAGTCACCACCACGTTGCCATCCCCGTCCACCGTCACGGCTTGAGCTATGTCGAGGTAGTTCAACGAACGGTTATAACGATTAGTCCACAAGGGCACTCCCTCACTTGAATACGCGAGCGTCACGTAATCATTACCGGTTTCTATGGCAGCTGAATAGCCAGTCACGAATATGTTCCCGCTCTTGTCCAGAGCCATCCCATAAGGGGCATCACCGGCATTTGCCGGCCCGTTATAACGATTCGTCCACAGGGGCACTCCCAAACTCGAATACGCGATTGTGGAAAAGTCATTCCCAGAAAAAGCGTTACTGGACGATCCCGTCACAATGACATCGCCATTGGCACCAACAGCCATGGCGACCGGAATATTGCGACCGGAACTGTAAAGGCGGTTAGTCCATAACGCCAAACCAGAACTGGAATATCCTATCGTTACATAGTCAGGGTTGCCATCCACCAAAAAGTCGGAGTAACCCGTGACGTACACGTTACCCGTTTCGTTATCCACGGCAATGGATTTGGCCTGGTCGGGACACACGCCACCACCGTAGCGGTTGATCCACAACACGGCGCCATCACTTGAATACGCAATCGTGGCGTAATCGGTAAAATGATCTCCTTGAGACAGCCCGGTTACGTACACGTTGCCGTTCGCGCCAACCGCTATTGCGTAAGCGCCAGATCCCACAAGTGTGCTCGTTGATCCCGTATAGCGGTTAGTCCAGAGAGGGACACCAGAGCTCGAATAAGCAATGGTCGCGTACGCCGTCCGAGTGCTATTCGTTTCAGACGAATATCCTGTGACGTATATGTTGCCATTCCCTCCGACGGCTAGAGCTGTGGCAAGGTCTGAACCAATTCCGTCAGTTCTGTTTTGATATGTGTTTGTCCACAACGGTATTCCTGAACTTGAATAGGCTAGGGTCACAAAGTCGCGCCCGCCACTTGTGGGCCTATATGTATTGCCGACGACATAAACGTTTCCGTTTCCACTTACGTCTACGCCCAACGCAGAAACTACATCACCATGATATCGATTGGTCCACAGTGGCGTTCCCATACTCGAACACTTGATAATTGCAAACTTGGGCGAACTGTTACCAGCGTCCACCGACGTCCCAGCAATAACGACATTGCCGTATAAATCCGACGCCACCGCCTTTGCTTCATCGTTGTTGCTTCCTGTGCCATTGAACCGATTCGTCCAAAGTGAAACCCCTCCTTGAGCAAAAGATTCCCTCGTGAGTAAACATAAAACGAACAGGAGCACAACGATACCGAAATTCATTTTCATAGGCAGCAATTACTTTGAAACACTTACCACTAAACTCAATTAAGCTCCCACCTTCTTCTTTACTTCCTTCAGCTCAGCAAACTCCGGCTTCGCCGAGTAGTATTTGTCCAACGGATAGCAACCGGAAATCATTCCATTGCGCGGCGCGGTCGTGCAATCGCTGAACGTGCGGCAAATCTGTTTCGGCGTGATGCTCCCCTTCTCCACCGCTTCAGCGAGAATGTTCGGATAACTCAACACCATCCGCCCCAGCCCAACCATGTCAGTCCAACCATTGCGCACGACGTATTGTGCCACGTGCGGGAGGTATTCCTGCAAGTAGCTGTAGGCGGTGCCGATCAAAATGGGATTTCGGATTTCGGATTTCGGATTTCGGATTTCGTCCAAGTGCGCTTTGATCTGCCGTACCACCCCAATCTGCCTTGCCACATCAATCAGCGGATCATGCGCGGGCTGATATCCGTCGCTCGGGGGATACGCGGCGGGCCGCTGGATGTGCGGATTGTAGTAAGGCGACCCCGCGCTCAGGTTCAGAATCTTCACGCCCAATTGCGCGCATAGCTCCACGAACTGAAAGGTCTCGGTCAAATCGTATTCCACCGGATTGTTGACGTTCACGCCAAACCCGTAGCGGTACGGCAGGCACTGCGAGAAATCTTCAGGAATACCCGGACCAAGTTTACCCGGCTGCGATAACGCGGGGTCCGGCTTGAACGGCACAAAGTCAAACGCGCTCAATCGCACGCCAAGTTCGATCTTGTTCCCACTGGCGCGGATGCCCGCCACGATGTCGCTCAGAATGCGCGTGCGATTTTCAAAGCTGCCGCCGAACTTGCCGGGCCGCGTATGAGCACCGAGAAACTCATGCAGCAAGTATCCGTGACAATGCTTGATATCCACGAAGTCCGCGCCCACATCCCAGGCAATCTTCGCGGCTCGGATGTAGCACTGAATCAACTCCTCAATCTCCGAATCGGTGAACATCTGTGCGTCGCTCGTGACGTTGAACTTGCGATCCAGAATCGGATGCCGAAACGCCACACGCGGCTCCATGCGCTTCTTGTCATTCGGCTTACAGAACCGTCCCGAGTGCGTGAGTTGAAAGCCGATAACGAGATCGTCCGTCTTCCCGTAACGCTCCTGATGCGCCTTCACCAGTGTCTCGCGCAACGATGCAATTCCCGCCTTGTTCTCGTCCGTGATGATGATTTGATTCGGATTCGCGCGACCATCCGGACGCACCGCCATCGCTTCGCCGCCGTAAATCAACTTTGCCCCGCTCTCCCCGAAGCGCTGCCAGCGCCGCAACATCTCCTCGGTGACTCCGCCGGTGGTTGTGCCGTCCCAACCTTCCATCGGATGAATCGCCCAGCGATTGCCGATGCGTTTGCTGTTGATCGTGATTCCGTCCATCGGCTGTGCCAAGGGCGAACTGCTGCCAGAAACAATTCCATCGTCGCACGGCAAGTCGAGCCCCAGCAACGCCACATGGTTACGAAATTCCTCCACCGTCTTGAGCGACGGGATTCGTGTCAGTTTGAACGGTTCAGACATAATTCCATTGGTAGCAGCCGAGGTAACGAGGCTCATCTCACCTGCATTTCAGAATGAGCTTCCTGACGTCGGCTGCTACGAAGCTAAGTGATGTGCGCTCCCTGCGTCTCCACATAGACCGCATAGAGCGATTGGCTCGCCGTCATGAACAAGCGATTCCGTTTCGCCCCGCCAAAGCAAACATTCGAGCAAATCTCCGGCAGCAAAATCACACCGATACGTTTACCGTCCGAGGCGAAGACGTGGACGCCGTCGTAGCCCTCGCCGGCCCAGCCCGCACTCGCCCAGATATTGCCATCCACATCAACGCGAATGCCATCCGCGCCGCCGGACTTGCCATTGTAATCCATCGTGCAGAATTGCTTCCCCTTGCTCAGCCTTACTGAATCGAGCACATCGAAAACTCGAATCGGCTTCGGCCCGACTCCGCCGGTGTCGGCGATGTAAAGCTGCTTGTAGTCGGGCGAGAAACACAGGCCATTCGGTTTGCTGAGTTCATCGGTCACCAGGTCCATCTTGCCTGACTTGGGATCAATCCGATAAACCGCTTCCTTGATTTCGAGCGTTCCTTTGTTGCCCTCGTAGTTCACCATCGTTCCGTACCCGGGGTCAGTAAACCAAATGCCGCCGTCGGGATGCACCACCACATCGTTCGGCGCGTTCAGCGGTTTACCGTTCCACTTGTCCGCCAGCACCGTGATGCCGCCACTGTGTTCATAACGCACCACCCGTCGATTGCCATGCTCACAGGAAATCTGCCGCCCTCCAAAGTCGAACGTGTTGCCATTGCTGTTCCCGGAGGGACTGCGAAAGGTGCTGACGTGCCCATCCTCATCCAGTCGCCGCAACTGCACGTTGTTGGGAATATCGCTCCAAACCAGATAACGCCCGACGCCGTTCCACGCCGGCCCTTCCGTCCACAACATTCCCGTGTGCAATCGCCGAATCGGCGTGTTGCCCAACTTGTATTTGTTGAAGCGCGGATCGAGCGAAATGATGTCGGGATCGGGATAGCGAACGGGCCGTTGTGCCGACCAGTCGCGCTCTGCCGCCAACAGCGGCGCTGCGAACGCGCCGGCAGCGATTGTCGTCGTTGCGCCCAGAAATCCGCGACGATTGAAACGTGGTTGTTGAACAGTTGAATTCATGCAATGCAATCGGGTTCACTGCGGAGGCTGGATGTCCCTGGGGCTGATGTAAAACACAAATTCCTTGGGACGACTGATAGCCAATTCCAGCGACAACGATTGGGACGGATCAATGGGATCGAGGCCACTGACTTGATAGATCCGCACGCCGCTGCTGCGATACCGGTAGTCGAGCTTCATAGCTTTCACCGCGCGCCCCTCACCATCCTTCAAGCCGACGACCAACTCGTCGCCAGGCGACATTCCAGTAACCTCCACCAGAAATGCCGTTCGTTTAATCGCCAGCGACTCGACCGTCGTCGCGCCCGACATGCTGGTTGAAGAGTAGCCGTTGGTATTACTCGTCATTCCGCGGTGGACTCCATTGGTCACATGCAACGTGCCCGGACCGCACAGTCCCTCCACCACAACCTTCACGCCCGCACAATAAGCGGCCGTGTTTAACGGGGTCATCTGCGCCGGCGCCGGAATTGTGACATTAGTCACGGACATCTTTTCGTCCGCAGCGAAGTGGTCCAGTCGGGTGCGATGAACGGAAGTCTTGATCTGCCAGACCTTCTCGTTTGGAGACAAGAACCCGCCTTCATTGCCGGTTGGATCGGCGACACGATGGTAAGCGACGCGCGCGTCCTCCCATTGTCGGCCGAACGCCTGCTGCTTCCACTCCGGGCGCAGGTGCGAGCCCCAACGGTTTGTCTCTTCCCGCGCGGAGATGAGCGTCAGCGCCAACTCGCCATTGGTTTGAACAATTGGGAGCGCCTGCGCCTGCCACGGTTGTTCGAGTGGCGGCACCGGGAATGGATTTGCCACTCGCATTTGCGCGAGAACCCTGAACTCCGTATCCAGAAAGTTCACGCGAAAGGTTTTTTGCCGCCGGGGAAACGACTCCAATGGCACGCCGTAAAGAGTTTGTCCATTGCCCAGACTGGAACTGCATGAACCACCCGAGCGCGGATACGCAAACCCGTTCTCGTCCACTGCCTGGATCCATTCCCATGGGCTGCTCGTTAGTTCGAAGAAGACCATCAGCTGATTCGTGCGGTCGCTACTGCAAGTGATGCTCGTCACCGGCGGTAGCTTGCCGTGCAAGCCGGCAGGCAGGACCTTTCGAAGCGCCGCCGTCCAGGGTTTATCGGAGGAAACGGTTTTGCCACCAGGAAACACTCCAACCACTCCCACCTCAACGCCGCCGGGAAACATCACAACCTTGTCAGTGCTCTTACGTCTTGCAACCAGGACCAAACCCACAATCACCGCCAGCACCAGCGCCGCAATCAGGATGACAACAACACGGCGCATCGATACTCACTTCTGAGATGCCGACGCGCGTGGAGGCGCGCTGCGATTCAAGTGACGGGCCAGCTCAGGAATTTTGGCTTCAATTTCAACCACAGCCAAATCGCATACGCGGCTCGCACCGTATGCGTTGAAGTGCGTGTCGTCCTCCCACGACTTCGAGCCCGGACCAAATTCATCCGCGGGAATCCATCGGAAGAGTCGTTTGGAACTCTCTGGCCCAAGTTGCTGCAATAACTTTTCTGTCGCCGTACCAAGCTCGAGCAATGGAACTTTCTGATCTGCAGCCACTGCGCGCATTGCCGTTGGATAATCCCCATGGGTGTCAGCCAGTTTTCCAGCCGCATCAAACTTCCGCCGGGCCACTGGCGTCGCTAGGATGGGCGTTGCCTGGTGCTCCCGAGTCTCGCGAATGAATCGCACCAGGTTGGTGGTGTATTCGCCAAACGGCGCCGTGCCGCGACTGACATCATTGGTTTTCTCGTCGTTGTGACCAAACTGGATGATGACGAAATCGCCCGGCTTCAACGCCGCCACCACCTTGTCCCAGCGTCCCTCGGCAATAAAGCTCTTCGAGCTGCGTCCATTTTGCGCGTAATTCTCCACTCGCACGGAGTCTTTGAAATACATGTGCAACATCTGGCCCCAACCGCGCTCGGGATTCGCCGGGATGACGGGTTTGTTTGCCATCGTCGAATCGCCAATCATGTGGACGGTGATGGGATTGATTTGGGCTGAAGCCGAGCCCACATTCAGCAACCAAATAGCAAGAAACGCTGCCACCAGTTGAACGCCAACGGCGTTCTGTAATGCAGCCCAGGGTTGCCGCGCTTGCGAGGCTACCCTGGGTGTAAAAGCAAATCGGGCGCAACCCTGAAGGGGTTGGAGAACGCGCCGCGAAAAATGATGCAACCCCTTCAGGGTTGTCTCCAAATTACAACTACGCCCCAGAGTAGCTTGTTCCTCGCAACCCTGGGCTGAAATATAGAACGCCGTTGGCGTTCTCGTTGTGTTCAACAATTTCATTTCGTTGAATCAAAAAAGGTCAGATAGTGTTCCCCACGGGCTTCCCGCAGAATCAGCAGCGCCAGCTCCCGCAAATGATAATCGCCCCACATCGAGCTTTCGCCATTGGGCACACTCTGACCGGGCGCTATGTAGTCCCAGCCATTGGGCCGATGATAAACGGAATGCAACAGCAAGCCTTGATGCTTTGGATCAGTGGAGAGATACGGTTCGCTGAACAGCGTCCGCGCAATTGTCAGTCCAGCTTGCTTATAACGCTTTACATCGTCCTCGCCCGTCCTTCTCGTCCCCGTCCTCGAACCGTTCTGCAGATAATTCCCCAAGCGAATCAACCCTTGCGCCGCAATCGCCGCCGCGGAACCATCCACAGGTTCAAACTTGTTGTACGGATCGGAAGGCTTGTTGAGATAGTTTGCGGGCAGCCGATGCAGGTTTGGCGCGCCCGTATCCCACATCGGCACGCCATCGGCGCAGGAGTTCTCCAGATAGAAATCGGCCGTGGCTGTGGCTGCGTTCGTGAGAACACGGCGATACTCGGCAAGCCCGCCAACAGGTTGGAAGTGACCCGCGTTCTCACGAACGCAGCTACCGAGAAACTCCAGTTGTTCGGGGTAACCGCACACTGCCCAGGCCAACCCCCGCGTCCACGTGCTGAATGGCGAGTAACCCTGTTGCGAGTTGGGACAACGGAATACTCCGCTGGCCGTATTGAATACCGCTTCGTGCGCCGTGCGACCACGCACGTCGTAAGAGTCGCGACCTTCGCCGTAGTAGATGTTGTAACGCGCCGTGTTCAAAGCGTGTTCAACAATGCGTTGCAGCAGCGAGATCTTCGCATCCTGCTCGCCCATAAGCACGTGACCAAGCTGATGCGCCACGGCCAACGCGCGACACGAGCGAATCGCGTCCACGAACAACGAGTGCGGCCCGTTGAAGCTGTGAATGAAGCCAGTGCCATCCGCGAGTTTCATCCAGCGCGATGCTTGAACCGCGCCGCTCACCTTGAGGGCGATCTCGTAGAAGTTCTTCTCCTCCTCATTGTGCGGAATCTTCCCTTCGCGCATCAATCGCAGGAGATTGCCGTAAGTGGAAACGTTATTGAACCCATGGTCGTGCACGCCGCTGTGCGAAACGTGGGACGCCATGTATTTCACTGTCCCACGCTTGCCGATCTCGAGAAACCGTTCATCGCCCATCGCATCGAATTGCAACAACGCCGAGCCGTATTGAAAACCCTGCGTCCATTCGGTCCAGCCGCGCGAGGTGTACTTGCCTTTGACCGTAAACACCGGCGTCCCCTGCTCCGGTTTCCAGGATTTTTCGATGCTCAGGATTTTTTGCGCAGACAGGTCGAAGACGCGCTCGATTTTTGGGACGAGTTTTTGTGGTGTGAGTTTGGTGTCAATGCGGATGGACATGGGCGATGGCGGAGTTAAATCGGTTAAATCGGTTAAATGAGTTAAATGGGTTAAATGAGTGAATGGTTAAATGGTTACACGATCGAATGCAAAATCGGATTGGAGAAATACACTCATTTAACCATTTAACCAATCACTGATTCACTTCTCTCACAGCCTCCTCAAATGAAACCCACCATCCACATTGATGACCTCTCCCGTGCTGAATGGAAAGGCATCACTGGCAATCGCCGCGACCGCGCGACCGATATCCTCCGGCGTTCCCCAGCGTTGAATCGGCGTCAAGCCCTCGGCGATGAGCTTGTCGTATTTTTCTTTGACGGCACCGGTCATGTCGGTGGCAATGATGCCCGGGCGGATTTCGTAAACATTGATGCCATACTCCGCGAGCCGCGACGCGAATAGCGGCGTGAGCATCGAGAGCGCCGCCTTGCTTACACAATAATCGCCACGGTTCGTCGAAGCGGTGTAGGCGGAAATCGACGAGACAGTAACTACCTTTGGCCGGTAGGGACGCGTTCCACCGCGTCCCTGATTATCGGTCGAAGTTTCGGACTCGGTGGAACGCGACCCTACCAGTTCAATCATCCACTTCGCCGCGAGTTGCGTCAGGAAATACGGCCCTTTGACGTTGATGGAAATGAGGCGGTCAAAACTCTCCTCGCCCGCTTCCAGAATGTCCGCACGCACGTTCGGCGCGACACCCGCGTTGTTCACCAGCAGATCCAGCCGAGCGAACTTCTCGCGCGTGAACGCAATCAATTTCTGCCGCTCCACCGCGAGCGAAATATCCCCCTGGCAAATTTCCGCCCGAATCGCCTTGCCTGCCGCCTTCGCGGCAGCGAGGCAATCCTCTGCCGTTCTCTTCGCTGCTTCGACATTCCCGGCGTAGTTGACCACCAGATCGTAGCCGAGTTTGGCCAATGCCAATGCAATGCCACGCCCAATGCCACGCGACGCGCCGGTGATCAGAGCAACAGGATTCATTCACGCGGAGAATAAATTTTTCCGTTGCCAGAAAAAGTCTAAACTTGGTGAACAACCTGTCTTTGACAGCGCGATTCAACTGTCTATCCTGTCCGTCTGTGCGCACAGTCAGAGTTCCGCTTGGCAACCGTAGTTACGACATCAAGATCGCTCCCGGTTTGATCTCCAAACTGGGTGCGGAATGCGCCAAACTCAAACTAGGCCACCGCTGCGCCATCATTACCGACACCAACGTCGGCCGCGAATACGCCAAGCCGGCTTACAATTCCCTCTTGCGCGCCGGCTTTGAGCCATCGTTGGTCATCGTGCCCGCCGGCGAAACCGCCAAGAGCCTCAAATCCGTCCAAAGCTGCTACAACCGCCTGGCGCTGCACCGACTGGAACGAAAGTCCTTCATCATTGCGCTGGGCGGCGGTGTCGTGGGCGATCTCGCGGGCTTCGTTGCGGCCACTTACCTGCGCGGCATCCCGTTCGTGCAAGTGCCTACGACTTTGCTGGCGCACGTGGACAGCTCCGTTGGCGGCAAAGTTGGCGTTAATCTCAAGGCCGGCAAGAATCTGGTGGGCGCGTTCTACCAGCCGCGGCTCGTGCTGTGCGACCTGGATGCGCTCACCACGTTGCCAGGCCGGGAGTTCCGCGCGGGGCTGGCTGAAATCATCAAATACGGAATCATCTTCGACGCGTCATTGTTTGCACGGCTCGAGCGGGATCTATCAAGGTTTCTGCGCCGGGACACCAAATTCCTTGAGGAAGTCATCGCCCGGTGTTGCCAGATTAAAGCCAATGTTGTGGGCCAGGATGAGACGGAGAGCGGCTTGCGGGCCATCCTGAATTTCGGTCACACCATTGGACACGGACTGGAAGCAATTTCCAGCTACGGCCGGTATCTGCATGGGGAAGCCATCGCCATCGGACAGGTCGCCGCTGCGAAACTGTCGCGGGAATTCGCCGGCTTGAAAGAGAAGGACGTGGATCGCATTGCGAATCTGTTCAAGCGCGCGGGACTCCCCACCGACTTAAAGGTAACCACCAGTCAACGTCCCAAGCTGCTCGCGGCCATGAAGCTCGACAAGAAGGTCACCGATGGCGAACTGAAATTCGTCCTCGCCAAACGCATTGGCAAAGTCGTGTGGGGCCAGCGCGTGCCGACCACCGCCATTGAGGCAGCGCTGATGAGGGACGGTCGCAAGTAATCCTACTTGTAGATCAAGTATCGCTCGCGGCGTTGTTGGAAATCCACCAGGTCCATGCGCCAGGTGGCGCGGATGTCCTCCAGTGATTTGTCTTCCTTGATCGCGGCCAATGTCGTCGCGTGGAGCAGCAGATTCTCCGGCTTGTTCACCGGGAAATTTTTCGGATACAGCCGATAGACCGTTTTGGCGATGAGCAGTCCTACATCCACCACGTTGCAGGTCTTCCGATCGTTCAACATGATGTAAACCCCGCCGCAATTTGTGCCTTTATGCGGACCGTATGTCGGCGTGAATCGAATGGGAATAAAACCGACACCAGGCAACGCGGCCCGATTGAGTTCCTCGCCTAGTTTCACGTCGTCAATATAGGGCGCGCCAACCAGTTCAAATGGCGTATCTGTGCCACGTCCCACTGACATGGCACTCTCAAGCAGCCCAACTCCGGGATACAGAATTGCCTGCTTCAGGTTGCGCATGTTCGGCGAGGGATTGGTCCAGGGCAAATCGGTTTCGTCGAAGTAATCAGTACGCTTCCAGTTTTCCAACTCGATCACGGTAAGCTTCGCGTCGGTTTTGCGCTCGGCGTTGTACATGCGCGCCAACTCGCCCATCGTCATGGCATAGCGCAACGGCTTGGGGTGAAAGCCCACAAAGCTTGTTTTCTCCGTCAACACCGGGCCATCGATTGTCACGCCATCAATCGGGTTAGCGCGATCCAGCACGATGTATTCAATCCCGGCTTCCGCAGCAGCCTCCATGCATAGGCCCATCGTCGAAGTGTAAGTGTAAAACCGACAACCCACGTCCTGAATGTCGAATACCAGCGCGTCCAAGCCCTTCAATTGTTCCAGCGTCGGTTTACGGCGTTCGCCGTACAAACTGTAAACCGGCAGTCCAGTCCTGGCGTCCTTGCCATCCTTGAACTTCTCATCCAGTTCGCCGCGAATGCCGTGCTCCGGTCCAAACAACGCTACCAACGTCACGCCCGGCGCATCCTTGAGCAGATCAATCGTCGCCCGCCGCGCGCGGTCGTGCCCCGTGTGATTGGTCACCAGGCCAACCTTCTTGCCTTTCAGTGGTGCGAAGTTGTTCTTCACCAGGACGTCAATGCCGTTGAGCACCGGCGCTCGCTTCGATTGCGAAGAACTCGCCGCGCCTGCCGCCGGGCTTCGATCCGTATTGGCGCGCGGCGGCAATGCCCCGGCCACGTTCGCAAAATCAAAATCACTGACCGCCTGCGCCGCCAACGTTCCCAGTTTGCGCCGCAATGCCCCAACGTTCCCCTTCTCGGTCGGATGATTGCGATTCGACAGAAAGATCACGAACGTCCGTGAGAACGGGTCAATCCAGATCGATGTGCCTGTCCAGCCCGTGTGGCCATACGAGCCAAGCGGAAACAACTCGCCGCGTGGACCGCTGTAGCCGGTATCAATGTCCCAGCCGATGCCGCGACGCCCATTCACATTCGCAGGCGTCTGCACGCTGGTCATCAGCTTCACGGTCTCCGGCTTGAAGATACGCACGCCGTTCAGTTCCCCACCGTTCAACAGCATCCGAGCATAACGCGTGAGATCGTTCGCCGTGATGAACAAGCCAGCGTGCCCCGCCACTCCCCCCATTCGGCGCGCCCGCGGGTCGTGCACCACACCGCGCACCGGTTTGTCCCCCTCCACTTCGGTCGGCGCGACGCGTCCCAGCTTTTCCTTTGGCGGATTAAAACCTGAATCCTTCATTCCCAACGGACCATAAAGTTCGGACTGAAGAAATTGATCGAGCGGCTTGCCGGAGATTCGACGAACGACTTCGCCCAGGAGAATTGGCCCGGTATCGCTGTAAACAATCTTCTCGCCCGGCTTGCTCGCCAGTTTTTCCGCACAGGCAAGTTTGATTGCCTCATCCGCGCCCGACCAATCCGGTTTCAAGCTGATGTCAGGCCGCAAACCAGACACGTGCGTGATCAGTTGACGAATCGTGACCTCTTCCTTTCCGCCGCCCGTGAACTCTGGAAGGTATTTTGCCACGCGATCATCAAGGCTGAGTTGACCACGTTCCACGAGCAGCATCACCGCCGGCGTGCAGGCAACGACCTTGGTTAGTGAAGCCGCATCGAAGATCGTGTCTTCCGTCATCGCTTCATCCGCGGGTACAACGGCACGCTTGCCGAACGCCTTGTGGTAACGGTCGCCATTGCGTTCCAGCCACAACACACCGCCGGGGCATTTGCCTTCGGCAATGGCTTCGTTGATGGCGGAATCCATTTCGGCAAGTTTATCGGACCGAAAGGCAGCGTTGGATTGGACCGCGACACACAGTCCAACGACGAGCAGAGTCAGAGCTTTGAAAAAGTTCTTTGAGTTCATACTGAGCATGGAGCCATCACGGCATCCGACATGCCGTGAACGATTTTTTTGTCTGCAGGCACAATGGTGGCCAGCACGCCGCCAAGTTGCGGGCGAGCGTTATCACCGTCCCCGGCCACAAAGTAATAAGGACAGAGTCGCGCCCGCCCTTTCATCGGCACGACTTCGTTCTTGTCGAAATCAAACCATTGCGTTTCAACCAGCGACGGTTTGTGGAAGCGTTGCAACACGCGAGGAGATTGTTCGAAATGCTCGAGCGCATCGTCCACCGCCTTGCTCCAATCCTCGTGCGACAGGTCGCTGCCCAGGAAGACTCCGCGCGCACCCCAGGCGTGTTCGGAAAAACCGGAGACCTTCAGAATCAAATCCCGTTCTTTCTGCGACATAGTCTTGAGTTGCTGCCAGTCGGTCAGGTTCAATTCCGGGATCGCACCGTGCGGCGGCAATGGCGTTGGGTCAACAATCCACGTGTAAGGCACGAGCCGCTTCAGCCGATTCAGAAAACCTTCGCCCAGTTCCTGTCGCCAGAAGCCGTGGAGATTTCGATTCCACAGCAACGCAAAGAGCATCTTTTCTTCGAACATTGGTTTGGGCGGCGGCGTAACCCGAATCTTGTGTTCCGCCGCGAGTTCAAAAATCTGCTTCGCACTGGCGACGTTTGAGAGATCAAACAGCTCGAAGAACCGATAAACGGCATCTCCTTCCGTAAAGCCCGTGAAGCTGGCATCGCGTACGGCAAAACGAGCACCGAGTTGTTCCGCGAGCCATTGCATCTCCGGACGGTAGGTGGCGGCCTCGTCGGACACAATCACATGAACGTGTGTCGCGTTGCCGAAGATGCTCTCGAACCCGCGCAGCATTCCATCGGCACCGCCAAGTAAGTTGATGGTTGATGGTTGATGGTTGATAGCGGAATACGTTCGATTCAACCACGCTGTGAGCCCAATACCACCCGGGACGGAATCGAGTTCCGTGACGGCTAAACCCTGTTCGGTCAGCAATAAATCCGGACGGATGACCCGCGGGACTTCATTCTTGAATGCCGGCGAACGTTGCAGCGCGATGAGTTCGGCGGGCTTGCCCAGGTCAAGCCAGTGCGCCACCCATTCGGGCATTTTGCCTTCAGCGCTTTTGCGGTAAAGGAGATTGACCGCGCGATAGAATTGAAGCAGCACGCGACCGAGCGTTTCAATCTCCTTGGCTGCGGCTGGGCCGAGTGGAAAAGGAGTGGGCGAGATTCTCCAGGCCTGGCCAGCAAACAAGCCGTTTGCCGGAAGGCTGTGTCGAATATGTTGAGCCGACGCAGCGGCCTGGTCGTTGGTCAAAGAGGGAGCAGCTTGCACGATTCGTTGTGCTCCACCGTAGGGCAATGAGGCTGAACCGTCAAAAGTGAATCGCTACTTTGCTGGAGCGCGCTGCAATTCCTTCGCCACTCGCTCCGTGCCTCGCATCACTCGAAGCACATTCAGGCCAGCGATTTTCTTGATGTCCTCCTTGGTGTAGCCGCGCCGAAGCAACTCGGCCAACAAGTCGGGATATTTGGAAACATCCTCCAACCCTTGCGGCGGACCGGAGAAACCATCAAAGTCCGAGCCAATGCCGACATGATCAATCCCCGCAACCTTGCGGAGGTGATCGATATGGTCGGCCACATCGTTCAGCGTGGCTTCGCGCAACTTCGGCTGCGTTTGCCTCCACTCAGCAAGGCCGGCAGCTACCTTCGCCTGATCATCGCCATACAGTTTCTGCAACCGGGTTCTTTCCGCATCGTAAGCCTTCAGGCGTGAACGCCCGGATTCGGTGAGATAGCCGGGTAGAAAGCAAGCCATGACCACGCCGCCGTTGGTCGCCGTCATGCGCAAGACATCATCCGGCACATTGCGAACGTGGTCACACAAGGCACGCGCGGAGGAATGCGAAAAGATGACGGGGGCTTTGGTTACCCGGAGCGCATCGCGCATGGTGTCATCGGAGACGTGCGACAAATCCACCAGCATGCCGAGTCGGTTCATCTCGCGCACGACCTCTTCGCCGAAAGGCGTGAGGCCATCGTGCGTTTTCTCATCTCCCGCGGCATCCGCCCAATCCGTGTTCTTCACGTGGGTCAGCGTCAGGTAACGCGCGCCCAGGCGATACATCATCCGCAGCGTTCCCAGCGAGTTGTTGATGGAGTGCCCGCCTTCCATTCCGATGAGTGAAGCAATCTTCCCACTTCGATGAATCCGCTCGACGTCATCAGCGGTCAAGGCAAGTTCAAACGTTTCCGGATACTGGCGGCACATCCAGTGCACTACATCAATCTGTTCGATCGTCGCCTGCACCGCGTCCGCGCCTTTGGATCTGGTGGACACATACACCGACCAGAACTGTCCGCCCACGCCGCCCGCCCGCAGTCGTGGGATATCCGTGGCCATCCGCAACGGAGCGCCGGAGGTATCTTTGGAAAGATCAATGGCACTGAAATCATTGCTGTGCTGCCGATATTCCCACGGCACGTCGTTGTGCCCGTCAATCAGCGGGACTTCGCGCAAGATTTCCCGCACTTCATCAACTCTGGAATCGGATTTCTCCGCCGCGGACGCAGGAACGAGATTCATCGCAGTGATCAGGAGGGTGGCAACGAGCAGGGGTTTCATGGCTCAACGCGCGCATTGTGCCAATCAGCGGTCGGGTTCGCCAAGCGAATCTTTGCGACATGGGCCACGAGTTTCTAAATCGTCGTGGTCCTCGTCCTCGTTCTCGTCCTCGAATTCCGCTTGAAAGAAGCGAGGACGAGGAGGAGAACAGGACGAAATCTGAACGGCAGTTTGAAACACACTCGCTTCCAGCAACGTTGGTGACGAGTGGGGATAAACCTGTTAGCCTGCGGCCATGAACAAACCCGAGCGGGTGTTGAACCCGGAAGGTGTCTTTCATTCTGCAACGCAGCGAGCCAGCATGATGCTCTTGCTGGTGCTGCTTTCTGTTCTTACCAGTTGCTCGGTACTCCGAACGCCGCAAAAGGTGGTTGAAGCGGTTGTGCCCGCCCGCACCGCTGAGCCGAACCTGGTCCAGCTTCAGATCGAACTTCAACGATTCAGCGACGATTTCGCCGGTCGAACCACGCAAGCGCTCGATGACTATGCGGAGAAAACCGGCACTGAGCAGGCGCGGATTCTGGCGCTGCAACTGAAGCTCCGGTCATTGTCCGCAATGATCAGCGTTGTCAGTGGTCCCAATCCCAATGCCAATCTCCTGGACCTGGTGACAATAAATACCCTCACCCGCAGGATGGTTGAGGATTATTGGATGAAAACTCCGGGCGGGCAGCATTTTGAGGCGTGGCTGGAGAATGCCAGGATTCTTGAAACCAATGCCTGGAGCCTCGCGGCCCAGGTTCTGAAGCCGGAGCAAATTCACGAACTGCGCGCGAGCATCAACAAATGGTACGAACAAAATCCACAATTGCGTGACGGCTTCCTGGCGCGACCGCACGAACTGGTCGGCATGATGGCCAAGGAACACAAAGGGACGCCAAACATAAACAGCGTTTTCAGTTTTGTGGGCATCGACCCCACCATCGGATTGGATCCCGCCGTGCGTGAGGTCACCCAGACCCGCCTTTTTGCCGAGCGCGCCATGTTCACGCTGCAGCGCATGCCTTTCCTGCTGCGCTTTCAAACCGAGTTGCTGGCCTATCAATTGGTCGACATCCCCGAAGTCCGACTGGTTTTGACCAATACCGTGAGCATCAGCCAAAGCGCCGAGCGCATCAGCCGGACGACGGCTGAATTGCCCGAACTCATCACCACCGAACGCAAGGCCATTCTCGCCGCGATGGAGCAGCAGGAAGGCAAGCTGCGCGAACTCAGTGATTCGCTGAACCAGACGCTGATCTCCGCCGAAAGAATGTCCACCTCGCTGAACACCACCATCACCACTTTCGACGCGCTGATGAAGCGTTTCGGCGTGGGCGAACCCGATACCAATTCCGTGCCCGACACAAACTCACCTCCCTTTAACATTCTCGACTACGGCAAGGTCGCGGACCAAATCGCTGGCATGGCGAAGGAACTCAATGTTCTCCTGACCACGGCGAATTCGAACGTGACGCAACTGACCCAGCTGAGCGATGGAGCTGCCAAACGGGCCGACCGACTGGTTGACCGCGCCTTCCACCGGGGCATCCTGCTGATCGTGATTTTGCTGGTCGGCACCGTCCTCGCCGCCTTGACCTACCGGGCACTCACTCGCAAGCGCACGGGAAATTAAGACCTGTCGCCTGCGGCATTGCTATTTGGCCCGGCTTCCCCTAGCCTCCCGCGCACCAAAGCAATGTGGAACCGACCGGGCGAAATACCTGGACCAGTGTCAACTGGAGTTACCACGTGTTGATGGCCGAACAACTACTCAATCGAAACGATCCACCATGAAACTTGCCTCTTTTACTCTGCTCGCCTCCCTTTCCGCAGCCCTGTTATTCGCCGGTTGCAGTTCCACCCCCACCCGGGTGGACGCAGGCCCGATCAAAGCGAACTCGTTTTCGTTTGTGAATACCGCCGGCCGCCGTCAACCCGCCTACGCCGATCAACGCGCGGAAGTAAACAAAATCATCCAGGAAGCCATCACCGCGACTCTGGCGCGATTCAACGTGCCTCACGTGGCGAGCGGCGGCGACATCACCGTGGCCTACCTGGTCATTGTCGGTAACAACGCCAGCACCAGTTCGGTCAACGATTACTTCGGCTACGGCCGCGATGCCAGCGCGATTGCAGAAATTGCCCACGAGCGATACACGCAGAACAACAACCCGAATTATTTCGAAGCCGGCACCATCGTCATCGACATCATCGACTCGCGCACCAACAAACTCCTCAAGCGCGGGTACGCCTCCCGGCCGCTGCTGGCCAATCCGACAACGGAGGTTCGCACCGCGCGCATTCAGCAGGCGGTGGACGAGGCGTTGCAAGGCTTGAGTGTAACCCACTGAAACTGGATTCAATTGAACGCGGAATTGGCCCTGAAATGAAATCCATCAGCCACCTGTTTTATCTGAGTGCGGTCGGCCTCCTGTTGGTGACTGGCTGCCAATCCAGCAAACCCGGCAGTTCAAGTCATGCCGCGGTGGAAATCCAGGGCCACTCCGCGAGTGAGATTCAGGGCACCACCGTCGCCGTCTTCGCCGAAAACGGTTTCACGCTGCGCACAAACACGCCCATCCTCATGCTCTTCGACCGCGCCGCCACCGCCGGCGAGAAAGTCAAATATGGCGATTGGTTGAACGACGGCATGAAAATACAGGTCAAGGTGCGCCTTCAAGGCCAACCCGAGCAGAAGTATCTGCTCCGCGCCGACGTGTATTCCGTGCAAGACCCGAATGACACCAATTTCCGGGAGGAAAAACGCCTGATGATGTTCAGCTCGGCAAGCTATCAAAAGCTGTTGGATGATGTGGCTTACCGCCTGAAATTCTCACCCGTCAAGTAGCCATGGCCATGGTCGTTCGGAACTCCGCCTTCAGCCCAGAGCCGGCAAACGCGGAACTCCTTACTAGGGCAACCATCCCTTCACAGCGGACAAAGCAATCCCAGCTTGTCGCGCTCAATCCAGCCGGAACCACTTCGGGTGCTGACAAACGCATAGTCGCCTTGAACGCGCAACTGGCGCACGGGCTCACCGGCAACCAACGTGGCTACGTCGTCAGCCTCTGCAGTGGGAGTCAATCGCAACGGCGTCTTGCGCTCCAGCACAAACCCGAGGTGCGAACGCGTCATCACTCCAAAGTGCGCGGGCAGGCTCAGCAGAAAAATGCCCAGCCCCAATGCGGCCAGTGTTTGATGCCAACTCGTCCGCCGCCAGCGAAACACCGTCGGCAGCGTGATCATTCCCAGCGCCAGCCACATCCCCAAAACCGCAATCCACGCCCAGCTATTTGTTGGCAACCAGGTCGACGCCGTTTCGTACCACTCCAATCGGGGCGCATCCAGACCCGTTGACTCGCGCGCAAACTGAAGATTATTTCGCGCCGGTTGATTGAATGCATCCACCCACAGCGCTTGTTCCCACGCCAGGATGGCCGCCCCGGTTCGCCCCCGCCGCCACTCGGTCATTCCCAAATTGACCAACGTCCCGGCCGCGGGTGCGTTCGACAGCGACGCTCGAAACGACTGCGCCGCCTCAACAAACTGTCCGGTCTGATACGACTCGAGGCCCGCCCGAAATAAACGATCGCCCTTCGCCTCACAGAACCCCGTCAGGCTGGTCATTGCCATCCCCACCCCCGCCAGACCAATGGCAAAGAGTCGCTGATTCATAGCCGCGCCTCCAGTTTGGCGAGTATCGCGTCCAACCCCTGAACCAGGCCAAGCAGTTTCCCGTCGCTCTCCGCTGAGTTTGAAAAATTCTTTACGTCGGCGGTCCGGAAAAAGCGGCGTACAATCTCCCCGGCTGGTCCGTGTCGTTCCTCGGCTTCCAGCAGGTCCAACACGTCCCCGCAAACCAGGGCACGCGGGTTGGCCGGAAAATGCGGGGCACACGCGATCTGGAGCGCGCTCACGCCGAGTTGTGTGAAGTCCACGACCGAACCCGTCCGGGCCGCGCGATGCAATTGCCGTCGCACCCGTCGCAATTCGCGTCGCGCCCGGCGACGCCGCACAATCTCGGGATGCCGTTCCAAGTACTGGCGACGCCGATCCCACCACCATAACCCGCCAAACAAGAGCACCGGCAGCACCTGCATCAAACCGAACCAGCCCTGCGCCTGGAGCGGCTCCAGGCTCGCCACCGTTTTGCCCGGTCGCATGACCAGCCCGCTCAGAGTAAGTTTTTTCGGCGGCGACCTGTCGCTGCCCACGAGTTCAATGGCCGCGAGCGAATTCGTGTAAGTGGGATCAGGCAGCACCGTGATCGGCACGCCCGGGATCGTCAGGTCCACAAATTTCCCCAACTTGGGATCAAAGGCGCTGAACGGAATTGCCGGAGTGCTCCGCAATTCGTCCGAAACCGGGATCAGCGTGTACGCCAGAATGATCCCGCCGTTGGTCCCGCGATTCGCGCCCACGTAGCCACGGTTGATCGGCGGAAAACTTTGCCAGCCCTTGACTCGCGGCGGATCGGGTGGCACTAAACGAGACAAGTTCACGTCGGCTCGTACGGCCACCCACAACTCCAGCGGTTCGCCGATCTTCACCGTGTTCGTCGCGAGTCGCGGCGGATCACAACTCAATTGACCAATCGCACCTTTGAACCCGGGCAATTCACCTTCCGGCGGCAGCATCCGAACATTCAGCGTCACGGGCTCGGAACCCAACAACACATATTGCGGCGTCCCGCCCTGGATCACCACCTGTCCGCTGATGACGATGGGCCCGCCAAAATCCCGGCCCGACGCGAACCCTTGTGCTGAAACCTTCAACGCCCCGGCCGAAATCGGCGTCACCGTGGCCGCGTAAATGTAGGCCGGCAACTGACTGCCTTTCCATTCGATCATCCCAATCGTTTGGCGTATCGCGCCTTTGTCCACAAACAACCCATCCCCGTTAATTTGAATTTCACGTACGGATTCAACGTTGTTCGACACTGCCGGCAACAACACTTGAACCGTCACCTGTTCGCCAACGTACAGATTTGTCCGCTCCGCCTGCACCACCAACTGTCGCGCCACCTCCGAGGCATCCACATCCGTCGCCACCTCGAGTCCGGCTGCGGGCACCACCACTTGCCGGCCGTTAGCCTCCACGTAAAATGCGGGCATCAGAAACATCCCCGCCTGATTCGCACGCACTTCGTAGTTGATCGACGTGAACGGCTGAAGTGAGTTCCCCAGCGGTTTCAGGATCTGCCCCTGCACACTGGGTTGGACCTCCAATGGCGGCGGCGCGGGGATTCTTTCCGGCAGGCGCACGTTCGACGCAAGCGCGTTCAGCGTGATCCGATAAATCGCCTTCTGCCCCGGCCGGACCGCCGGTGGATCAAACGAAGCGGCTGCGGTAACCGGCGAGGTCACATCCATCGGCGGCTGGCTGAGCATCAACTGCATCAGCGGATTGGGTTGCGGCGGGGCCTGCGGGGGCACTTGGGCTTTGCCAACGGACAGCATGCCATCAGCGAGAATCGTCGCCACCAACAAGAGGATTTTAGAACTCATCTCAAAAATGATTCCAGCCTACCGTCCTCCTCCTTCTCGTCCTCGTCCCCGATTTTTGGCGGTTTTCGAGGACGACAAGACGTCGTTGAGATGGTTTCCAGGAAACGCTCGCATGTTACCAGGGTTTCGTAGGACGCTGGCTGGGTTTTCCTTCCTTGTCGCCTCCCATCTCGCGCCCGCTCATGGGCAAACGCCGGCCCCCGTCGCGCAGCAATCCGTCCAGGAGTCGCCCCGCTTCTTCCTGTGAGAGCGGCTTTTCCAGTTCCCGCCCTTCCTTCCCCTGGTCCTCCTGGTGACCGCGCAATGCTTCCGGCATCACTTCCTCCCCATCATCCCCCGGCGCACCCGGCGGCATGTTTTCCATCGGGATTTGTCCCCTGAGTTCCTCCATCAAACCCTTCAACTGTTGCGACATCTCTCCCATCATCATCGCCGTCTGCATCATCTCACGCAGGCTATCCACCAGCTTGGCGATCTCCTGCTCGACAATCTTTGCATTCTGCACGGCATTCGTGTCGGACGGATTCAACTCCGCGGCGCTGCGAAAATCGCCCAGCGCCCGACGCCACTTGAGCAACGTCGCTCCATGCGCCTCCATCGCTTTCTTCACCGCCTGTAACGCTCCCCGAAATTCCCTCCGCGCCCCGCGCCCGCTCAGATAGGCGGACACCATTTTGTTCAGGTCTCGTTCCGCCAATGCCGATTGGGCTTCTTGAATGGCCGCCTGCCCCTGTTCGATCGCCGCTTTGTTACGCTCAATGGTCTGCTTGCCCGACGGACCTTTTTCGAGTTCCTCAGCACCCTGAGCAACGCGCACATGCCCCAGGTTATACAACGCCGCCGGTCGCGTCCGCTCGTCTTGCGCCGCCAATACGGATTGAAACAACGACTCCGCATCTGCGTATTTTCCCTCGGCGAGCTTGCGCGTGCCAAGATTGTATTTCTCGCGTGGTGAGACGGGTATCCGCTCCGGCTTTGGTGCCACCACAGCATTCGTCGCCTCATTCGTCGCCGCAGTGGACGAGTCGCCCAACACCAAACCAGCCAGGCCCAAAACGCAAACCTGTATTGCCAACGACGGTGTTGCCATCGTGACCACCCGTTCCTTGCGGCGCCGTGTTCCAATGAGTCGCTCGATGGTCAGCAGAACCAATCCCACCGCAACCGGCACATGGAACCGCTCCTGCCCGCGCCGGCGAACTCGATTGCCGGCCAGCGGATCCGCTAACGACGCAAACGCGGAGCGCACCCGACTCAGTCCATCGCCGCGGGGGCCGAGCGGGTAGTAACTGCCACCGGTGGTTTTGGCAATCGCTTGCAAAGTTTCTTCGTCCAATCGGCTGCGCACCACTTCACCCTTGGCATCGCGCAGCAACTCCAGTTGGCCCGCCTGATTTACCACTTGAATCTCTGTGCCCGCCGGTGAACCAACCCCCACCGTGAACACCACCACGCCATTCGTTTTCAGGGTGTCCGCCGTTTGCACGCCACCTTTCTCCAAATCTTCTCCGTCCGTTACCAGCACAATCAGTTTGCGCCGGCTCTTCTTTTCCATCGCATGATCCGCTTCCGCCAGCGCGCGACCGATGTCCGTGCCGGGCGTCGGAATTGTCCTTTCGTCAATTGCCTGCAACGCATCCTCGAAGGCTTCGTGATCAAACGTCAGCGGGCATTGCAAAAAGGCACCGCCGGCAAACGCCACCAGGCCAACCCGGCCACTGCCACCCTGCCGCACGAAATCCCGAATCGCCAGCTTCGCCCGCTGCATCCGGTTTGGCCGGATGTCCGCCGCCAGCATGCTGTTCGAACAATCCAGCGCAAACACTACATCCTCTCCCAGCCACTCGTCCGCCAGTTCCAGTTCACCCCATTGCGGACGCGCCAGGGCAAGCCCCACACACGCCACCGCGAGCAACAACAGCACTTCCTTCAATCGCCTTCGCCCCGGACTGTGTGATGCCGTCAACTCGTGGATGAAGTGTGGCGACGCCACTTTCGCCAGTTGGCGTGCGCGCGCCCGGGCCGCATGTCGCTGCAACAACCACAGCAACACCGGCCCCAGGAACGCCAGCCAGAGCCCGTGCGGTTCTTCAAAATGTGGATTCGAAAAATCCATCAGGGTATCCGCCGATAACGTGTATTCGCCAAAACCAATTCCACCACCAATAATCCCAGCGCGGTCAGCAGCGGCCACTGATACAGCGGCTGATACGTCACCTGCCGCTTCAGTTTGACCTCGGATTTCTCCAACCGATCAATCTCGTCATAAATACTCTGCAATTCGCGCCGATTGGTCGCCCGATAAAACTCCGCACCCGACAAATCGGCGATCTTGCCCAGCACCGAATAATTCGCCGGCTGCAACATCAACGTTGGAATGACCCTCCCATACGGGTCGAGCTTCAATTTGCCCGTTGCCGGATCGAAGGCCGGCAGTTGACACGGCTGCTCGATGCCAATGCCGATGGTGTAAACCTTTGCCCCCAGCGCCGCCGCGAGTTGCGCCGCGGGCAAGGGATCGATGTCGCCTTTGTTATTGTCGCCATCGGTCAGCAGAATGATCAATTTGCTCTTGCTGTTGGGAATGGCCTTAAGCCGCTTCGCCGCGCTGGCAATCGCGTCGCCAATCGCCGTCCCGAGTTCCTGGATAATGCCTACGTGCAATCTCCGAAGATTCTGCACCAGCCATTCGTGATTCAACGTCGGTGGACTCGCGAGATAAGGAACGGCGGAGAAAACCACCAGACCGATCCGATCATCCGGCCGTTTGTGAATGAAGTCCTCCAGCACTTCCTGGGCAATGTCGAAGCGCGAAACCCGTTCGCCCGGCGCGCCCATGTCCAGCGCCATCATGGACCATGAGAGATCCAGCGCGAGCACGATGTCGAGTCCCGCCGCCTCGGATTCCACCTGATTGTTGGCAAATCTCGGCCCCGCCAGGGCAACGATGCCCAGCGCAATGGCCATCAATCGCAGGAACAGCAACAGCCGTCCGGCCGCCGATTTGGCCTGCGCTCCGGCGGCCCGAACAATCTCCGCGCTCGAGAATTTCAGCGCCGACAACTTTCCCGCCTTGCCCACCAGTAGCGCGTAAATTGGCAACAACGCCAGCAACGCCAGCAACCACGGATATTGAAACTCGAAGCTCTGGTTCATGTCGTTGCGGTCGGCTTGCTGGCCTCCAGCGCACTTTGACGCAATCGCTCCCGGCGAGCTTCGGCTTGATTAACCAACTCCAGCGCTCGTGCCGTTGCGTTCAGCGCGTCGCCCGAACCCGATTTCGCAAACTTGCGTTCATCACACTCGCGCAGAAAAGCGGCGAGCGCGTTTGAAAGCTCATTCCCCACTGTGTCGCTTTTGGCAGTCAACTTGCAGAACTCCGCCGTCGTAGGCTGCCCTGCGGGAAGTTCAAACACCGCCAGCACATACTGCCGTAAAATCTGCGAGACCTGGCTAATCACAACTCCATCTTCCGCGCGTTGAGACAGCGCCTCAAGTGCTGTTCGCGCCTGGACTTCTGGCGGCACGGGCTCAACTGGTTTTGGTTGCAGCCAAAACCAAATCCCCAGCACGATAAGGAGGACAACTCCTCCCGCAGCCAGAATGATCGCCAAGCCATGCTGTTCCCAAAACGTCGGCGGTATTTCACCCAACGGCGGCTGCAACTTCGGGGACTCCTCTTGCGCCACCGCCGGCATAACGAGCCTAACCGACGATAACCAGACCATCGCCCGCCAAATCGTAAATCGTAAATCGCAAATCGTAAATCGCCTCATCCGCGCCTCCTGCCCCGTCGGATTTCAAAGAACCGTTGCAACATCGGCGCAAATGGCTCGGCGGTATTCAATCGCAACGTGTCCACGCCGGTGCGATTGAGCGCCCGATCGAGTTCCGCCAACCGCTCGGCGTTTGTCGCCGCGTAACGGTCGCGCACCGAATAGCGGCCGGAATCCAACTCCATCAATTCGCCCGTCTCGGCATCTTCCACCGTCACCAGACCGGCGTCCGGCAACTCATTTTCGCGCGGGTCATGCAGATGAAGACACACCAGATCGTGCCGCGTATTCGTGAGCCCCAATTCCTGAAAGACATCGCGGCGATTCTCATCACGGCCGGTAGGGACGCGTTCCATCGCATCCCCAACTCCACCGAAACTGTGCAAAAAGTCGGTCAGGAGAAACACAATGGCACGCCGATGCAACACATGACTCAGAAACGTGAGCGCCGCCGGAATATCCGTTCCCCGATGCTTCGGCTGAAACGTCAACATCTCACGCACCAACCGCAGAATTTGCCGACGCCCCTTGCGCGGCGGAATAAACAGTTCGGCTTTTTCCGTGAACAACAGCAACGCAACCTTGTCGCCGTTACGCGCCGCGGAAATCGCCAGCGTGGCCGCGACCTCCGCCGCGAACTCGCGTTTGGTCCGGTTGCCCGAGCCGAACGCCGACGATCCCGACACATCCACCGCCAGCACCGCCGCCAGTTCGCGCTCCTCGCGAAACCGTTTCACGAACGGCCGTCCCATGCGATGCGTGACATTCCAGTCGATATCCCTCACGTCGTCGCCGGGGATATATTCGCGCAACTCTTCGAAGTCCATGCCGCGCCCCTTGAAGTGGCTGAGATACGCGCCAACCATCATGTCATTCACGAGACGATTCGTGCGCACCTCAATGCGCCGGACAGTTTCGAGTAGCTCGGTGGGAGTCATGTAAGAATTCAGGAACTGAAGATCACACCACCAGGACTTGGCTCGTAACTTCCAATAACGCCATCCTTACATTCAGAACACACCAAACCTCTCTCCTGGCCATCACGCGTCCCGCGATGCGTATGTTCGATCACGCAGCTTGGAAATGAAAAGTTTCGACGCACCACTTCAGTATCAATGAAGCAATCAAAATAAACCCATTCCCGGCAATTCTGTGACCATGCTTTTCCGCGAAACGTCTCGCGAATCCCCCGAGCAATAATCGCCTGTTCCAAGGGTCTAAGATGCTCGCAAGTCATTGCCACAACTTGAGCTTGTCATAGTCCACGTCCGGGGCCGGGCCAAGTTTCTCCCAAGTATCGACCACGACGTCCTCCGTCGAAGATTCCGGCTCGAGTTGGCGTTCGATGAATTTCAGGTAGCGCAAAACTTCGCGCAGCACCGACTCCGGCTGGTGCTTGATTTCTTCAATCAACATTTCCTGTGCGCTCATGACGTGATTATCCGTTAAACCGTTGGTTTGGCAAGTTTGCCGGGTGGGGGTGTAAAAATCTTTCTGTAAATTGTTCTTCTTCCATCCGCCTCCACCCCTCCGGGGTGAGGCGGAGCGGAGGCGAGCGTAGCGAGCCGCAGCGCAGCCGAACCCCGGAGGGGTGGAGCTGTGCGCGCGCGAAAAACTGGTCGAGGGCGGGCCACCTTGGTTTCCTGTTGGGGTGTCAGCAAACACATCCAACGCAAAATACCAAATGGCCCACCAACCCAAGTCTGAACTCTTGAACACCGTCCTGCAACTCATCACTGAACAAGGCACTGGCGGCCTGGCCGAAGGCATTCGTTTGCTCGTCAACGAAGCCATGGTCCAGGAACGTGCTCAGGCTCTCCAGGCCCAGCCCTATGAACGCACCGATGCCCGCACGGGCCACGCCAACGGCTTCAAAGCCAAAACTCTCGATACGCGCCTCGGCCCGATCGCCTTCGCTGTCCCACAAGTCCGCGGCGGGGTGAGCTTCTATCCCAGCGCCCTCGACAAAGGCGTGCGCAGTGAGCAGGCGCTCAAACTCGCCCTGGCCGAGATGTACGTCCAAGGCGTCTCCACCCGCAAAGTCGCCGCCATCGTCGAACAGCTCTGCGGCACCTCCGTCAGTTCCACGCAAGTCAGTCAATGCGCCGCTCAACTCGACACCGAATTGGAAGCCTGGCGCACTCGACCGCTGGGATTTTATCCCTACGTGTTGCTCGACGCCCGCTATGAAAAGGTCCGCCAAGGCGGTCGGGTCCTCGATTGCGCCGTGCTCATCGCCTTGGGCATCGGGCCCGACGGCAAACGCTCCATCCTGGGTGTCAGCGCGGCCCTCAGCGAAGCCGAAGTCCACTGGCGCACCTTCCTCACCAGCCTGCAAAAGCGCGGCCTGCACGGCGTGCACCTGATCGTCAGCGACGACCATGCGGGCCTGGGCGCGGCGCGCACCGCCGTCTTCCCATCGGTGCCCTGGCAGCGCTGTCAGTTTCATCTGCAGCAAAACGCCCAGGCTTACGTGCCCCGACTGGATCAACGCGCCGCGGTCGCTCAAGCCATCCGCAGCGTGTTCAACACGCCCGATCTGCCCAGCGCGCAACGCCGGCTCAAAGAAGTCGTCACCGCCTACACCGCCACCGCGCCGAAACTCGCCGCCTGGATGGAAGAGAATCTGCCCCAAGGCTTCACCGTCTTTTCGCTGCCCGCCGCCCATCAGCGCCGACTGCGCACGACCAATGCACTGGAACGGGTCAACCAGGAACTCAAACGCCGCACCCGGGTCGCCAGCCTCTTTCCCAATGAAGCCTCGCTCCTGCGCTTGGTCAGCGCGCTGCTGGCCGAGTTCAGCGACGAATGGGAAACCGGAAAAATTTACCTCAACATGGAATGCCAAACCCAGCCCTCTGTTTAATGCTCGACGAATTTACAGAAAAAAATTTGCGCCGCC
>DASUGI010000357.1:0-14534 GCA_036274115.1 Verrucomicrobiia bacterium | reverse complement strand
GTTCCTCTGGAGTCCATCGGCTGATGCGGGTCTCCCCGGATTGCCGGACTCTGATTGGGCCTTCGCGGCGCTGGTAGTCCAACCGACCGAGGCAAATATTTACATCGGTCTGACCAACAGCGGCACTATCACCTTCGCCGGAGTCACCAATTATTTTTCACATGGAAACCAGGCGTTTTCCAGTGCGACGTTTGTGGGCACAGACGGCCAAGACCCATTGTATAGCTTTAATGGAGCGATCGATGAGGTGGCGATTTGGAAACGGGCTTTGAGTTCGGGCGAGCTTTACACTCAGTTTGCCTCAGCGGTGGGTGGCGTACCGGCCACAATTCTCACCGATTTGGTCGGACCGTCCGGCCCCGCGGCAGTGGGCGACCCGATCACACTCTCGGTCAACGCTGGTGGTACACCGGACCTGGTGTACATCTGGTATAAGGACAGCACACCAATCGTCACCATCACCAACAACAACAAGTACACAGTTGCCAATGCAACGTTTGGCGATGCGGGCACCTATGAGGTCACGGTAACCAATGCCTTTGGCAGCGCTACAAGCCAGCAACTCGCGGTGACCGTTGTCAACCCCACTCAGCCAACGATTGTCGGGCTGGACGGATTTTTTAGCCGCACACTTTATCCGACCGGTACGCTCCACATGGCGGTTTCGGCCGTTGGTGGCGGCCTCACGTATCAATGGTATAAGAACGGCACGGCTATCCCCGCAGCTACCGAGTCGGCCTATCACGTTAGCTTGGTGACCGCCGCCGATGCCGGCAGCTACTATGTCTCCGTCACCAATTCAGCCGGCGCCACCAACACTTCCAGTTTCCCGGTGGCCATTGCGATTGCCACCGTGACGCCGGGCAGTTACGAAGCCGCCATTGTCGCCTCGGGTCCGCAAGCTTGGTGGCGTTTGGATGAGACGCCAGGCGCAACGAACCTTATCGATTCCGTCGGGCGACACAACGGCACCTACACCAACATCAATGGTAGCGGCTCCCTGCCTGCTTTGGGGGTAACCGGAGCATTGGTGGGCAATACCAACAAAGCGGTATCCTTTGACGCTTCAGGTGGGATTGGTCTCATACCGAATTCCCCTCAGCTGTCTTCCGGAAAGTTCACGGTAGAAGCTTGGGTGAAAACCAGTGTAATCCAGCAACGTGCCGCTTTTTCGTGCGTAGACAATACCCTCCCCGATGGCACTGGTTGGGCATGGCTGGCAAACAATGCCAATGGAAATTATTGGAACCCAGCAGGCCCGGACGCATTGAACACCTACAACGACCTTGAGAATCCATCTAATTATGACCCTGCTGTTTTTGGCGGTTACACGTCGGCGGCCATAGGGTCGAATGTGTGGACTCATTTGGTTCTTCAGTATGATGTGGACAGGCTCGCTACCACTTCGCCATTTCCCTACACCTTTTTTATCAATGGACAAGGCAGTCCATATGTATTTCGTTTTGTAAACAATAGTGCCATTTACGACAAACTCAGTACGACCGCACCGTTTGTCATCGGCGGTTATGGCGATCCAGTCGCAATCGCTAACCTGCTATTTAACGGTCAGGTGGATGAAGTTGCTGTTTATTCACGTCTGATTACGAGCGCGGAGATAACGAATCATATCGTGGCGCGTGGTATCGAGTTCTTCGCGCCGCAGTTCACCGCTCATCCCGTGGCTCAGACGGTCACGGTGGGCAAACGCATCACATTCAGTGCCTCCGCACAAGGCAACCCTGCTCCCGTCTACCAGTGGTTCAAGGGTGCAGCACCAATTACGGGAGCGACGAGTAACACCTTCACCATTCCCAGCGTCACCCTGGCGGATGCCGGCAGCTACTCGCTCCGCGCCACCAACCAGGCGGGAACAAACTTCAGCACGGCAGCAGTCCTGACAGTGCTTCCCGCAACCGCCTATGCCAACGTGACCAACGGATTGGTGTTGCACCTCAAATTCGAAGGAGACGTCCAGGACTCCTCAGGTAAAGGTAACAATGGTACTCCCAGCAGTTCCCCCGCGCCGGGCTTCGTTGCTGGTAAAGTCGGGGCTCAAGCGGCACAATTCACAACCACCTTGAGCGGCACTACTTTTTCCAGTGCGAGCTACGTGGACCTGGGAACGCCGACCGATCTTCTGTTTGGAAGCGGTACCAGCTTCACGGTCGGTTTGTGGGTCAAGCTGCCCACGAACGGAGTGCCCGGAGACGTGCCCTTTATAGGCACAGAAGTCGGTGCCGCAAATAACGATGGATGGTTCATCGGTCCGTCCTATCAAGCTGGCGGTTGGCAATGGAACTTGAATGACGGGACCGGCAATTTCGGAACCGAAGGTCCGGCCAATTCCATCAACGATGGAAACTGGCACTCCTTCATGGTGACCGTTGACCGCACAAGCGCTGTAGTAAACAGCTACCTTGACGGCCTGCTCGTAGCAAGCACCAGCATCTCAGGCCTTGGCAGTGTCGATGTAGGCGGGACCGTCACGATTGCGCAAGACCCGTCTAAAACTTATCCGGAGGCAGCAGTGTTCACGCTGGATGACATCGGCATCTGGCGCCGGGCCTTAACACCGGCGGAAGTTGCGACCATTGAATCCGCCGGAAGGGCGGGCAACAGCTTCGACACGGTCGCCCCGCCATCGGTCACTCTGACCATCTCGCAAACTGGCGGCAACATCATCGTCGGTTATCCATCGGGAACGTTGCAGCAATCCGATAGCGTCGGCGCGGGCGCAATCTGGACCACGGTAACTGGTGCGAGCGCACCCAGCTACACAACGTCTCCGACGAACGCCGCGAAGTTCTACCGCGTGCTGCTCCCGTAAAGAACGGCGCGACGAAGATTAAATAAGCAAGCGGCCAGGATGAACTCCTGGCCGCTCTTTTTCACCTCAAATACGACTTCAAACCGGGTGACCGTTTGAATGATCCGTTTACAACCACCCGCTATCCTTACACTTCAATCCGGCCCGCGAAGACAAAATCTGCCGGACCCGTGAGGCGAACATCCTCAAACTCTCCGTTGTCTTTGAAGCTGACTTCCAGAGTATCCCCTCCCTGAACCTGCACTTTCACCGGTGAAGCAAAATGGTGAACCCGGGCTGAAATCATTGCGGAAGCGCAAACACCCGTGCCGCAAGCGAGGGTTTCGCCTTCCACCCCGCGTTCGAACGTGCGCACGCGAATATGATTCGGCGCCAACACCTGAACGAAGTTCACGTTGGTTCCCCGTGGACCAAAAAACGCGTGCCGGCGTATCTCGGGCCCGAGCGACATCACCATGGCTTTATCCGCGTCCGGCACGTACAACACCGCATGCGGCACTCCCGTATTCAGCGAATGGATCGTGTTGTCGCCCGTTGAAAGCGACACGGTCTGATTCAATTTCAGGTCTTTGGGTTTCGTCAGGTTTACGGTAACGCGTTCCCCATGGAAGGTGGCCGTGATGATCCCGGCTTCCGTTTCAAAGGTGAAGTCACGGTGCAGACCCACGGTTCGTTGTACGAAACGGGCGAAACAGCGAGCGCCGTTGCCGCACATCTCCCCAGTGCTCCCGTCGCTGTTGTAAAAATCCCACGCCCAATCCGCTTTCCCGGTTCGCGAGGGAACGAGAATCATGATGCCATCCGCCCCCACACCACGGTGACGATCGCAAAGACGGACAATCTGTTCGCGGCTCAATTGAATTTTACCCGCCCGATTGTCCAGGAGAATGAAATCATTCCCCGCCCCGTTCATCTTCGTGAATTCCAAAGTCATAAACCGGCAGTATAGGTGTGGATGGCGCGACTGACAACGTGTGAGTTGCCCGGGCCGCCGCGTTCGCTAAAATGTGCCGGTGATTCGCAACATCATCTTCGACTGGTCCGGGACGTTGGTGGATGACCTGCCCGCCGTTTGGGAGGCATCCAATTACGTCCTGACCCAGGCGGGCCGGCCGGAATTGACCCTGGAAGAATTTCGCGCCGAGTTCTGCCTGCCGTTCAGCATCTTTTACGACAAGCACACTCCAGACGTTCCGATGGACCAGTTGGAATCCTGGTTTCACAGTCGTTTCCGGCAATGTCAGGCCTCGGTATGCGCCCTGCCCCACGCGCGCGAGTTTCTGGAGTTTACGCGACAACATCAGCTCAAGACCTTTCTCTTGAGCACGGTCGCCAGCGATCACTTCGAGGTGCAGCAACGCGCCACCGGCTTCGGCCAATTCCTGGACAAGCCTTATATCGGCGTCTGGGACAAACGCAAAAAGATCCATGACATTCTCGAAGAAAACAAATTGCAGCCCGATGAAACTCTGTTCATTGGCGACATGCAACACGACATCGAAACGGCTCGCCATGGTGGAATTCATTCCTGCGCGGTGTTGACGGGCTACAACACCCTCGAACAATTGCGGCAGGCGCAACCGGACTTGATTGTGGAGCATCTCGGTGAGTTGCGAGAGGTCCTGCAACAAAACGAACTGCACCTGAAGCCCCCGGTAAAGGATTTCGAATCAGCGCATCCTCCGGTGGTTACGGTCGGAGGTTTGATCTTTAATTCGGCTCGAGAAGTGTTGATCGTGCGGACGCACAAGTGGTCCAATCTCTGGGGCATCCCGGGCGGCAAGATCAAATGGGGCGAGACCTCCGAGCAGGCGCTGACCCGCGAATTGAAGGAAGAAACCAACCTCGAGATCACGAACATCAAGTTCGTGCTGGTGCAGGACTGCATCCATTCAAAGGAATTTTATCGCGACGCACACTTTGTTCTGCTGAACTACACCTGTGAGTGTGCTGGCCCATTGACGGTGAAACTGAACAGCGAGGCACAGGAATTCCGCTGGGTGTTGCCCCATGAAGCCCTGAACATGTCCATCAATGCACCCACCCGAAGGCTTTTAAAGGCCGTGGTGGCCTGAAACCCGGAAAAGCACAAACGATCACCCGATGTCAAAAATTACCATTGTCGATCTGGAACTCTTTTTTCACGTGGGCGTGCCGGATGAAGAACGGGCGCAGCCGCAGAAATTATTGGCGACGATCGATATGACCTACGATTTCAGTTCCGCCGCCGTCACGGATCGCGTCACCAAGACGATTGATTACGCTGAAGTGGCTCAAAAAGTGACCCGGTTAGGCGAAGGCAGAAACTGGAAACTGATCGAGAAACTGGCGACCGACATCGCTGATCTCGTCTTGAATGAATTCCACCCGGAAGCCGTAACGGTCGTGGTGAAAAAATTCCCCCTGCCGCAGGCAGGCCACGTTTCAGTAAGCGTGACTCAAACCCGCACCAGCAGCGGCACGATCAAGCGGGCGGGGTGGGGTATCCCGTGATATAGGTCTCCAACTGCTGGATCGCGGAGGTCTGGTGGGAGATAATCGAATTCACCAGGTCACCGATGGAAATTACTCCCAGAATTCTTGTCCCCTGCACGACCGGCAAATGGCGAATGCGATGCTCCGTCATCAGGCGCATACACTCGTCGACGGAATGATCCGGGCTCACGGAGATGATCTTGCCCGAAATGATCTCGCGCACGGGAGTGTCTTTCGACGAGCGCCCCTTCAACGCCACTTTGCGGGTGTAATCCCGCTCCGAGATGATCCCGACGAGGTTATTATCCTTGGTCACCAACAGCGCACCCACGTTCTTGTCGGCCATCAGTTGAATCGCTTCCAGTACTGTGGCATCGGGTGGAACGCTCCAAACAACGCCCCCTTTTTGTGAGAGAATCTCACTGATGTGGATGGAATGGGTCATAAACTTTCAACAGGATTCAGCCGGGTTGGGACGAGTCACTACGGAAACACCGCATTCGGGCGGCTGATTGGTATTTGCCGCTTTCGTTTGGAATGTCGAATGCAGGCCGTGACATCAACGTCACCCTAGCACAAGCGAGATGTCTGCAAAGTCAAAAATCCGACCTGGGTTCTTGACGTGACTTCAGCTCCGGAACAAGCCGCCTGGCTTCGTCGAAGCCGCATTTTCGTACGATCCCAGTTACCAGTTTGTTGTTCGGGAAACCCGATTCGTCATTGCCCATCTTTTGGCAGCCCTCATAAACTTACGCGCCTTGAACCCAAAACGACCCAGAGCGAAGGACAAACAAAGTGCTTCGGCACCCGCCAGGCATCCGATTTCCCGGCGAAAGCTCTGGGTATTCCGCCTGGTAGCCATGCTGTTGCCGTTGCTCCTGGTCGGGTTGTTGGAAATTGCCTTGCGTAGCGTCGGTTACGGATACGAAACCAGCTTCCTTCAAAAGGCCCGGGTCGACGGGAAGGATTACCTCATTAACAACGACCAGTTCAGCCTCCGCTTCTTTCCACCGCAATTGGCGCGGTGGCCGGGGACCTTGATGATTCCGGCGACCAAAGCCCCGGATACCACTCGAGTTTTTGTCTTTGGCGAATCTGCTGCCATGGGCGACCCACAACCCGCTTACGGCGCGAGCCGCTACCTGGAAGTCCTCCTCCGGCATCGTTTCCCCGGAAAGAAGTTCGAGGTCATCAACGTCGCTTTCACCGCCATCAACTCTCACGTCATCCTGCCCATAGCTCGCGAGTGCGCCAACCTCGATGGTGATATCTGGATCGTTTACATGGGCAACAATGAAATGGTCGGTCCGTTTGGGGCCGCAACCGTGTTCGGGAGTCAAGCGCCGCCGCGCGCCCTGGTTCGACTGAGTCTCGCGCTACAACAATGGCGCGTCGGCCAACTCGCCATGGAGGCGTTGCGCAAGCTCGCAGGCAAGTCGGCCAATACCACCTGGGGCGGAATGCAGATGTTTCTCCAAAATCAAATTCCTCCCGACGACCAACGCCGTCAGACCGCATACCAGAATTTCGAAGCCAATCTCCGGGACATTGTACGCCTGGGCCTGAATTCTGGCGCCAAGGTGATGCTGAATACGATGTCGGTGAATCTCAAAGACTGCCCGCCGTTTGCTTCTCTTGCCAATAGCAATCTGCCCCCATCCGGGATTCAATCGTTTCAAACACTTTACGCCGAAGGCCTCAAGTCCGAGCAGGACGGAGATATCGTAGCCGCCGTGCAAAAATTTGAATCAGCGGCTCAGATAGATCCTTCCTTTGCCGAACTGCACTTCCGCCTGGCTGAGTGCCTGCTCCGTGCCACGAACGCTGCCGCCCGCACCAACTTTCAGCTCGCTTGCGATGCTGATGCCCTGCCCTTTCGCGCGGACTCGCGCATCAACGCCGCCATCCGCCGGATTGCCGCAGACCTCAGTGGCCCGGCCCTCACCTTGAGCGATGCCGAAGCCGCGCTGGCGCAGGAGAGTGTTCACGGCATTGCCGGGAACGAAATCTTCTTTGAACATGTGCACTTCAGCTTTCGAGGAAATTATTTGCTCGGACGCCTCTGGGCTGAACAGATCGGGAAATTATTACCTGCGACCCCGGCGACCTCCGATTGGGCGACCGAGGAAATCTGCGAGCGCGATCTGGGGATCACGCCGTGGAACCGGAGCTTTGTCATCGAATCCGTGATCCGGCGGATGCACCAACCGCCCTTGAGCAGTCAGTTCAATAATTCGAATCGCCTCGCCGTATTGCAACTCGAACTGGAATCAACCCGCCAACAACAGGCTCAGACCAACGCTTACGTGCGAAGCGGCCAGGCCCTGGTTGACGCCATCCAGCGCACGCCCCAGGACGCATTTCTCCAGGAAGGTTTCGCCAACTTTCTCGAAGCCCTGGGTGACAGAAAGCAGGCCGCCAGTGCTTATCGAAAAGTGCTCGAACTGTTGCCCCACGATTTTTACGCGAAACTGCAATTGGGCCGGCTTTACGGCGAGTTGGGAGAGCCGGCTCGGGGAGAGCCGCTATTGAAAGCCGCGACCAACCAGCGCCCCACCGTCCCGGATACCTGGGCCGAACTCGGCGATGTTCAGATGGCGCAACAGAAGTATGCCGAGGCCTTAACCAGCTATTCTCAAGGTCTGGAGCTCCGGCCGTTTGATGCCTCTTATGTTTGCTACCGGGCGAATGCACTCGCCAAACTGGGACGCAACGCGGAAGCAATGGCCGCCTACCGCCGCGCCCTGGAGATTCAACCTCAACTCTCGGAGGCCCACTTCGAACTCGCCGGCCTCCTCGCCAACGAGAACCAGCTTGCTGAAGCAGCCCGTGAGTACCGCGAGGCCATCCGACTAAACCCCAATCACGCCGTCAACCACGTCAATCTCGGCGTGGTGCTCTCCCGACAAGGCCAACTCGACGAAGCCATTCAGGAATTTCAAGTGGCGCTCCGCCTCGATCCTCAGAACCCGGCCGCAGCGGAATACCTGCAGCAAGTCAGAGCGCGGCGCAACCCGAGACTGTAGTCTATTGCTGGCCGAGCCGGAAAAAGCGTGCCCGGTCGGTTGCCGCAACGGAAACCGTCGAGTTGCTGCCCTGGTCGATGGCAACATTTGTGGCCGGCGACCAAGAAACTGGCGGGGCAAGATTGGTGGTCGTGTAGAGGACGAAAGCCGTGGCTGAATTCGGCCACGAGAGCTGCACCTCGGGCCACGATGCCGCCACCGTCAGCCTGGGGAACGGAATGGTCGCAATCACTTCACTCGAATTGGCGCTCTCTCCATAAGCGTTAATCGCACTGACCACATAGTAATAAGTCACTCCGTTGGTGACGGCAGTATCGGAGTAAGTCGCACCCGCCACGTTGGCCGCAATCGTGAGGTACGGTCCGCCGCTTGTCGTTGCGCGCTTCACCCGGTAACTGGTTGCGTCCGCAGATGGATTCCAGTTCAGCAATGCGTGCGTGTTGGTGGCACTTGCCGTGACTTCATCGGGAGCGGTTGGCACGACGCTGTCAAAGCGCACCCAATTCAAATTGAAACCGCCCGCGACCATAACCAGCTTGAACGACGTCATTGGCGAGGTGTTTGTGAAGATTCGAGCGGGCAACGTAGTCCACGATTGCCATCCGCCTGTGGCCGGCACGTCGATAAGCCCCGTCACATTGCTGCCCCCCACTTCCAGATAGAAACTGCCACCAGCGGAGGCGGCCGCGACCCGCGCGGAGAACGCGCAAGCACCGCCGGCCAGCGACGTGACGCTGTATTTGATCCAGTCGCCCGCCTCAATCCAGCCCACATGGAACCCAATGGTCGGCGCGACATCACTGCACGACTCGATATCGATTGCATCATTCCGGTACGAATCACCACTATTGTGCGGATTGTTCGTGGACCGGTCGAAGTAAGCTTCCCCCATCCGGCCCAGGTCATAATCCGCAGCAAAGATCAACCCCGGCACCGAATTGCTTTTGAACGGCAACGTCAATCCCTGCGTTTGCGGCCGCAGCAACGCGTCGAATACATCCGGATGAAGCTGGCAGTTTTCGAATCGAGCCGCTTGAGCCAGCGCCAGCAGCCCGCTCAGTGCCGCGTTGGTCGAGGGCTTCGGACCGTTGTTGCGCCAGTAGTTGAGGATCGCTTGATAACCAGCGGGCTTTTGAACCATCACCGGACCCGTGATCGTTCCGATCTTCTTCCACGGCCACCACGCCCAGCCGATGTTCGCTTCCTCCGCATTTCGCACGACGTCGCGAAACCATTCATTCGAATTCTCTCCCGTCTCGCCGAGCCATAATGGAAGATTCCATTGGTCTCGCAACGCGATACGACCTTGCAGCGACTCGGCGGCAGGTGCGTCCCAATACTTGTGAAAACTGATCACCAGATTCGGATCCCATGGTGGTAGCACGCCGTTGTAATTTCCGCCCCAGCAATTCCCGGCCAGAAAGACGATGTGGTTCGTGTCCACCTGCCGGATGGCTGATGTGAGGTCCATCAGCAAGTGCCTCAAAGGCGCGTTCGACTGGTCATTGCACCCATTGAGGTTCGCATTGTTTTCGAAAGTCCAATTGGGCTCGTTAATCAAATCGTAGCCACCAATCCACTGTCGATTCGCATAACGACCGGCGATCTCGCGCCACAGCGAAATCAACTTGCGGCGATTGGTGGTGTTCTCCCATAAGGATGGCGCTGGCGGATTGTAGTCCGCGATAGGTTTGTCGTGGCCCTGCCCGCCCGGACAACCATGCATGTCGAGAATCAAATAAAGCTGATGCGCTTCACACCAATCCAGCAATTGATCCACGAGCTTGAATCCATTCGTCAACCAGGTGTCCTGTCCGGGCACGGGCTCCTGCTCGATGGGCAGCGTGAAGAGATTGTAGTGCATCGGCAAGCGAATGGAATTGAACCCTCGATCCGCAAACTCGCTCACGTCCGCCTCACGCATATAGTTCGTCAGCCACGACTCGTAGAAGACCATCAGGTTGCTCGTTCCCACCAGCTCGGCGATTTTGATTTTGAGCTGCTGCTGGTTGTCCACGATCCCGGACGCGTCCATCATGTAGGGTTCTTGCAACATCCAGTTTCCCAGGCCGACCCCACGCAGAATCACATTCTTCCCTTGCCCGTTCACAATCTGTTTTCCGGATACGCGCAGGAAGCTGCCGGTCAGGTCCTGTTGTCTTGTGACTTGAACGTAATTGAGATTCTGACCACCCACGCGAAAATCCAGGCGCAACTGCCGCACCCCGCCACGCAGCACGAGGTTGCTGAGGGTGACGGTCTGCCAATTCTGCCAGCCGCCGGTCACGGGTGTCACCACCGTGCAAAGCGGGAGTCCATCGAGCGCCACCTGGATGTTCCCCGTGCCGTTGGCAGACGCGACCCGAAACGCCAGTTGATACACGGCGGTCGTCTGAACATTGAGGGTGTAGTTCAACCACTCGCCTGAACCAATCCAACCCACATTGTAACCACCTCCGACATCCTCTGTGCTCTCGACATCCACGTCATCGGAGCGATACACCCCGCCGGAATTACCCGGCGAATCGTCGTAGTAGGAAATCCCCACGCCGTTTGTATCGTAATGCTCGGCTTCAATCCTTCCCGGCACGGGGATGGGGCGAACCACCTGGCCCAACGCTCCCACGGAAAATGTCGTGACCCCACACGCACCGAGCAGTACGGCAAGGGCCAGCCTTTTACCACGTAACCGCATTGCAGTGAAACTGCGTGGCTGTATCACACGGCCAAAATCATTGGGCCGGACGGAGTCGTCAAGTCCACGCATGTGTTCCGCGGACGAGGGACGCGATGCTAATAGCAGTCGGTAGCCTGGTTTATTACAGCGCCGCACAAATATGCGGTAGAAGGGGGTTTTTCCCTGGTCTAGGCTGGTAGCCGTAACACCATCTGCGGGAAACCGCCCGAACACTAACACCAACAACAATACTCATATGATGACCCGAAACCACCTGCGGCCCTTCTTCGGCGCGGGCTTGCTCTGCGTCGCCTGTGTGGCGGTGCAGGCCCAAAACCCGGTAACCTTTCAAGTGGATATGAATTCTCAGCCCGGCGCGGCGAGTGTTTATGTTAAAGGCAGTTTCGACAACTGGGGCGCGGGACAACTGCTGCAGAATGACACCACGGGGGTTTACACCGGCACCGTCGACATCGCGCAAAGCCCGGGCACCGTCATCGCGTGCAAATTCATGTATGACCCGGGCGGGGTTTGGGAAGGCGGCGTTGACCGCCAGTTCGTTGTTGCCGGCGGGCCACAAACCCTGCCGCTGACTTCCTGGGACGTTAAGGATTGGCCCGTGCCCAGTCAGGATGTGACGTTTCAAGTGGACCTCAGCCGTTACACCAATAGCGCCGGCGAGCAAGCCGCCACGCTCGTTGATGTTCGTGGCGCCTTCAACAACTGGAGCGCCGGGTCCACCCTGATCAACAACGGAGCCAACGTCTATACGAACACGTTCTCAATCTCCGGCTTCTCCGGCGGCAAGTATCAATACAAGTTCACCTATACCACGCCCATGGGTGTGACTTGGGAAGACGATAATCCGCCCTCAGCTCCCGGCCAACCTCCACCCGAAGGTAACAATCGAGTTCTGCAATTGGTGGGTGGGGCGCAGACGTTGCCTCTGGTTCCGTTCTATGCACCGAGCGTGAATCCGCCCATCAATATGCCAACCAACTTGATCACTTATCGCATCGACCTTACGCCACAGATCGAGTTCGGTAACTTCATCCCCGGCGATTCCATCCGCGTGACCGGTGCACCTCTCGCGTTGAGCAATTGGGGTGCGGGGGTGGAAATGACCAACAATCCCGCTCTTGAGGGGAACGCGAGCAACATCTACTCCGCGGTCGTGGAGATTCTCGGCACGGCCGGCAGCCAAGGCGGCGCCTTCAAATTCCGCATGAATAGCGGCTGGGAAGAACTGGCCGACGGTGGCGACCGGAATTTCACGATTGCTGGGGGGCCGCAGGCCCTGCCGGTGTACTACTACTTCGACCAGCCGCCGGGCGAAGCGACCAACGCAAACGTCACCTTCCAGGTGGATATGACCCCTCAAGTGATCTCGGGGGGCTTCACTAACGGCTTGAGCACGGTTACCGTCTCCGGACTTTTCAACGGTTGGAGCGCCGGCACCGCAATGACCAACGACCCGGCTCTTTCCGGAAATGCGAGCAACATTTATTCAACGACCATCACCATCGAGAATCCTCCCGGAGCGGTTCCCACCACTTCGGTTGGTCTGGCAAACCGGTATAAATTCCGCGCCAATGGCGGTTGGGAATCAGCCGCGATTTACGGCGTCGGCCAGAACAAAGATCGCAAGCTGGTGATCACCGGTGGCGATCAGATTTTGCCATTGGTCACCTACAATGACGAATCCCTGTGTGATGTGTTGCTTCAACCGACGGACGTCACCTTCGTCGTCCACCTGCCAAACGGCCGCCTGGACAACAACGGTGTTCCATTCGACAAAACAACCGATACCGTTCATATCAACGGCGAGTTCCTGGCCTGGGCTCCTTGGGACGCCAACCTGCCTCAGTTGACCAACAACCCCATCGGAAGTGATTTCTATGAAATCACGCTCACGATCCCGCCCGGAAGCCGTCGCCTCCAGTATAAGTTTGCTCTGAACGGCCCCGGCCACGGCGGTCTCGACAACGAAAACCCGACCTATTCAGACCACGTCAAATACGTCCGCAGCAATGGCTCGTCCTTCACCCTCCCGGCTGCTGAGTTCGGCAATCTCTATTTGTCCAGCCTGGTTGAACCGGCCTTCGGAAACCTGGCGGCAGGCGCGCCCAGCGGCGGAAACATTCCCATCAGTTGGCTGGGAGGACCTTGTGTCACCCTGCAAAGCACCGCCAATGCTGCTGGCGGAACCTGGGTCGACCATCCGGCCACCAGCTCCGCGAACTCGACCAATTGGCCCAACACCGGTGGACAACAATACTTCCGGTTGCAGAAGCGTCCGTTGCCATGAAGTGACGACCAGTTCATGCCCACCCCGGCAATTCCGGGGTGGGCGATGTGCTAACATAGGATAATGAAAACGGGAGTTCGAAAATCCGCATTCACCTTGATTGAGTTGTTGGTGGTCATCGCCATTATCGCCATTCTCGCTGCAATGCTTCTGCCAGCATTGTCGAAGGCAAAGATAAAAGCCCAGGCGATTCAATGCATGAACAACACCAAGCAACTCATGGTGGCCTGGCAACTGTACAACGTCGATAATCTGGACAAGATCGTCATGAGCTTTCATGGTCCGGCAGCCCGGGGAGGAGCAATCGCGTCGGACCCCAAGCAAGCGCCGTGGGCGGTTGGTTGGTTGGATTGGGGGGTTGACCCCGACAACACAAATACACTCTTTCTCACCGAGGATCGATTCGCGCGGTTGGGGAAATATGTCGGCAAAAACGCGAACATATTTCACTGCCCCGCCGACAAATTCGTCAGCCCTCCGCAGCGAAACCGCGGGTGGCCCCACCGTGCCAGGAGCTATTCCGGCAACGTCGGCATTGGCGAAGGCAATGCCGAAAGAGACGGTGGCCCTTGGGACTCTGCGATGTACAAGCACATCAGAAAAACGTCAGAGTTCATCTACCCCGGGCCGTCAGAGACCTGGGTGTTCCTGGACGAGCATCCCTGCAGCATAAACGATTCAGGATTCTTCAACCCCTACGTCGCGCAGTGGACAGATCAACCTGCCTCATACCACAATGGAGCGGCCGGGTTTTCCTTTGCTGACGGCCATTCCGAAATCCACAAGTGGGTGGCTTCGCTGAGCACCGCACAAGCGAAGGCCGTTGACACCAGTTACACCGGCGTAACGGCCAAGCCCGTGGTCCGGGGAGACAAAGACCTGAGCTGGATGTGCTACCGTGCCGGCAGATTAACCGAAAAGTACTATTAACAGCATGGATTAGTGCAATTCGTTGAACTGCAAAGATGTCATTGAAAATCAGGACATAATCGCCCCGGTTCTAAACTTGCCTATGACGTTCTTCTATGGCTTAGTGCAGCAAAGCCTATGAGATTGAATCCATCAGCGCGCCACCCGGCGTTTACCCTGATCGAACTGCTCGTCGTCATTGCCATCATTGCCATCCTCGCGGCCATGCTTCTGCCCGCGCTGGCCAAGTCAAAAACCAAGGCCCAGGGCATTCAATGCCAGAACAACTTGAAGCAATTGATGCTGGGCTGG
>DASUGI010000356.1:0-32773 GCA_036274115.1 Verrucomicrobiia bacterium | reverse complement strand
TGCACGACCAGGCCCGCAGGCTTGTTCAGCACGAGCAGACATTCGTCCTCAAAAATGATGTCCAGCGGAATGTCCTCCGGCTGCGCTTCAGCGGGCTTTGCCTCGGGAAACTCAATCGCAACCACTTCCCCGGCGCGCGGCGTGTGCGTGGGCTTCGTCTTCTGGCCGTTGACGAGGATGTGACCTTCGTCAATCAGGCGTTGGATCGCGCCACGTGATACCGCCGGAAAGTGCCGACGCAGGAAAGTGTCCAGTCGCTCGCCGGGGAGAGAACGTTCAATAGTCAGGGTTTCCTTGCGCGGGGACATGGGAAACACTCAACCCTCAACATTCAACTTCCAACAACCAAAGTGCCGCGTTCGATATCGGGCGTTGGGTTGAACGTTGAATGTTACGGCAGGATTCACTTCATTTCCGGCACTTGACTCTGCTTGAGCCCACGTTCGCTTCGCCACGTCGCCCAGAACACCAGCGCCACACCAACGCAGATTCCGCTGTCGGCAATGTTAAACGCGGGAAAACCAAGTTCCTCTCCGCCCGTACGTCGGATGTAGAAATAAATGAAGTCGATGACGTGTCGGCGGCCCGGCAACAAACGGTCGGTAAGGTTGCCGGCGATGCCGCCCAGAATCATCCCAAACGCCAGTTGCCCCAGCAGCGTTCGAGTTTCAAAATGGTTGCGCGCCAGGAACAAAACGACCAACGCCACCATGGCCACGATTGCGAGAACATTGTTGTTCCCTCGGAACAGGCTCCACGCCGCGCCGGTGTTGCCCCAATGGACAAACTTGAAGAAGCCATCAATGATGACGCGCTCGTCGCCGCGGCCGAGCCAGAGCAGCACAAAGAATTTCGTAAGCTGGTCCAGGGCATACACGAGCACCGCCGTGGTCGCGATGCGGCGACCTGGCGTGCTGAGGCAGGTTTTAACGAAACCCATGGCAGCGGGGACGGTTCGGTTTTACTGGCCAATTCCCTGATTGGCGCATGGAATGTGGAGATGGGACGGACCAAAATCCAGCCGAAACAGTTATTGACTTCGTTTGCCTCTTTGATAACGTCTGCGTCCCTTTGCTGGGATTTTAATGAAAACGCATTTGCCGAAAGTGAATTTGGATGAGCGCAAGTGGCATGTGATTGATGCCGAAGGCGCGGTTTTGGGCCGTCTGGCCGTGCAGGTCGCCGATATTTTGCGCGGGAAAAACAAGCCCGTCTATACGCCGCACCTTGACGCGGGCGACTTCGTCGTCGTCATCAACGCCGAGAAAGTCAAGGTCACCGGCAAGAAGGAAACGGCCAAGGAATACATGACCTATTCCGGTTGGAAGGGCGGCGAGAAATACACTACGGTCGAGCAACTGCGCGCCAAGCAACCCGAGCAACTCATTCATCGCGCCGTCAAAGGTATGATTCCCAAGAATCGCCTCGGTCGCGTTCTCCTGACGAAGCTCAAAGTTTACAAGGGCGACAAGCATCCGCATTCGGCGCAGAAGCCGGCCACGCTCAAAGCCGCGAACTAACTCTCAACTTTCAACTCTCAACCAACTTCTGAGTCATGGCTGACAAAACGAACGAATTTCTGGGCACGGGCCGACGCAAGACTTCCATCGCGCGCGTCCGTCTCGCCAGCGGCACCGGCAAGATCACCGTTAATGGCCGCGCCTTTGACACTTATTTCCCGATGGAAACCCTGCGCGCCACGGTGTCGCAGCCGTTGACCGTTACCGGCACGGCGGACAAGCTGGACGTGAAGGTGAACGTCACCGGCGGCGGCCCGAATGGTCAGGCCGGTGCGGTGCGTCACGGCATTGCCCGCGCCTTGCTGCAATTCGACGCGAACCTCCGCGCTTCCCTGAAGGCCGAAGGTTTGCTCACGCGCGATCCGCGTATGAAAGAGCGCAAGAAGTACGGCCAGCCCGGCGCTCGCAAGCGTTACCAGTTCAGCAAGCGTTAATCCAACTGGACCCTTTGCAAACCCCGCTGGCGCAAGTCGGCGGGGTTTTTGTTTTATGCACAACGAATGGAAACGAGACAACCTGATCATTACTACCGATCCGGCGCGACAGGACGTGGACGCCATCCACGCCTATCTGACGCGCGCCTATTGGTGCGAGAACATCCCGCGCGAAATCGTCGAGCGCGCGGTGCGCAATTCACTTTGCTTTGGACTATTTGACGGCGCGTCACAAGTCGGACTCGCGCGCGTGGTAACCGATTACGCCACTTATGCGTATCTGTGCGATGTGTACGTGCTGGAGAGCCATCGCGGTCGCGGCCTGGGCAAGTGGCTGATTGAATGTGTCATGGCGCATCCACAGTTGCAGGGCCTGCGGCGATTCAACCTCGCCACGCGGGATGCGCATGAACTCTACAAGCCATTCGGTTTCCAACCATTGCGCCAGCCTGAGGCGCACCTGGAGAAGCACAAACCTGATATTTACAAAACCGCCGCTGGCGGTGGACAATCCGCAACGCAGTAGGAATTGGAAAATGAAAACTAAGAAAGTCGCCATCGTCGGCGCATCCGGTTACTCGGGCGAGGAACTGGTCAAGCTGCTGTTGAACCATCCGCACGCGGACCTGGCCGCAGTGACGTCGCGCCAGAATGCCGGGCAGACGCTGGCTCAGGTGTTTCCCAAGTTTGCGAGTCACCCGAGGGCCAAGGAACTGCGCTTCGTGGATCCGAACGCTGAATTGCTCGCCAAGCAGGCCGACATCATCTTCCTCGCGTTGCCGCATGGCGTCGCTGCCGAATATGCCGTGCCGCTGTTGAACGCTGGCTGCACGGTCATTGATCTCAGCGCCGACTTCCGACTCAAGAGCGCTGAGGTTTACAAGGAATTCTACGCGCACGATCATCCTGCGCCTGACTTGCTCGCCAAGTCCGTGTATGGGTTGCCGGAGTTCTATCGCGAGCAAATCAAGAAGGCGTCGCTCATCGCGTCACCGGGATGTTATCCCACGAGTGTTTTGCTGCCGACCATTCCACTGCTGAAGGCTGGTGTCATCAAGCCGCACGGCATCATTGCTGATTCCCACAGCGGCGTGAGTGGTGCCGGGCGCAAAGCTGAGGTGGACTACCTGTTCTGCGAGTGCAACGAAAGCGTCCGTCCCTACGGCGTGCCCAAGCATCGGCACTTGTCGGAGATTGAAGAACAAATGTCCTTCGCCGCCGGGACGAAAGTTGTGATTCAATTCACGCCACATCTCATGCCGATTAATCGCGGTATCCTGACAACACTCTATCTCGCGCCGACAGAACATTTCTCGGATGCGGCAGGCGCAGCGAAAGTTGGAGAACAGGTCGCTGCCTGTTACGCCAAAGCCTATGCGAATGAACCGTTCGTTCGAGTGCTCGAAGGCAAAGCGTTGCCGGACACCAAGAATGTTGTCGGCACGAATGTTTGCGAAATCGCGTGGCGACTCGACCCGCGCACGGGACGGCTCATTGTGATGAGCGCCGAGGATAATCTAACCAAAGGCGCCAGCGGTCAGGCGGTGCAGAGCATGAATATCCTGTGCGGCTTCCCGGAGACGGCGGGATTGGTTTAGCCGGAGCGCGAATGTGACGATGAGACACGCCGGTCAGGAAGACCGGCGCTCCAAAACAATGAAACTACCCTACTACGAAGTCTCGGCGTTCACGACGAACCCGTTCGGCGGGAATCCCGCCGGCGTTTGCCCACTGCAAGCCTGGCTTCCTGATGCCGTGCTGCAAGGCATCGCCGCCAACAACAATCTGCCTGAAACTGCTTTTACGGTTCCCCGCGGTAGTGATTTCAACCTGCGTTGGTTCACACCGACCGTCGAGATGGACTTGTGCGGGCACGCCACACTCGCGGCAGCTTCGGTATTGTTCAACGAGCGCGGGCTCACCGGGAATGAAGTTCGGTTTCATTCGCGCTCCGGTGTGCTGAGCGTTGCCAGGGACGGCGACGTGTTAACGCTGGACTTTCCATCGCGGCCGCCAACGCCCTGCGGTGCGCCGGATGCACTGGCTCGCGGACTCGGTGCAAATCCCGGCGAAGTTTTGAAGGCCCGGGATTTTCTAGCCGTGTTCGCGAGCGAAGCGGAAGTGCGCGCGCTCAAGCCTGACTTCGCGGTGCTAAAGACCCTCGACTGCCTCGGAATCATCGTAACCGCTCCGGGGAGCGACTGTGATTTGGTTTCCCGCTTCTTTGCGCCCGCTGCCGGTGTTGACGAAGACCCGGTGACTGGCTCGGCGCACTGCACGTTGATTCCGTATTGGTCGCAGCGTTTGGGCAAAGCGCAATTGTTCGCGCGCCAGGTTTCCGCGCGCGGCGGCGAGTTGTTCTGTGAACACGTAAACGACGGGGTGCGAATCGGCGGGCGCGCCGTGCATTACTTACGCGGCGAGATTGAAGTGCCGGACTGAATCGCTGCACCGCGGTCAAGGAAGTGCAAAAAAAGCGAGGCAACCTCCAGTGACGTTGCTACAGTTTCTCCCGTTCGGTTCTATGCTATGCAATGGTTGAATCAACTCTCCACGACGCAGCCGGTGGCCTGGGCGGTGTTGGTCCTTTCGGCGGTCGGTGCGCTGGGGCTGGCGCTGGCCAGCTTGAAGGTTCGCGGCGTCGGACTGGGCATCGCCGGCGTGCTGTTCGCTGGCATTGTCGTCGGGCATTTCGGCGTCCACATCGAGCACGGCATCCTGGAGTTTGTTCGCGAGTTCGGACTGATTCTTTTCGTCTTCACCATTGGATTACAGTTGGGCCCGAGTTTCTTCGCCTCACTTCGCAAGCAGGGTTTGAAACTCAACGCCCTGGCCCTGTCCGTCATAGTGCTGGGTGTGGTCGTCACCCTGGGGATCGCCAACAAGATTCTGGGGGTTGATTTGATTGCGGCGCTCGGACTGTTTTCCGGGGCGACGACGAATACCCCGTCTCTCGGTGCGACGCAGGAAACTTTGAAGAGTCTCGGGCCCGCGTTCGCAGATAAGGCGACCTTGCCGGCACTGGCTTACGCCGTGGCTTATCCGGGCGGGGTGCTTGGGATCATCCTCACGCTGCTGGGCTTGCGCCTGCTCTTTCGCATCAATCCGGAGGAGGAAGCCGAAAAGTACCGGAGCGAGCAGCGCCAGGGAGTTGATGCCATTGAGCGCATGAACATTCTGGTGCAGAACGCGAATCTCGAAGGTTTGACCATCGGCGACATTCCGGGAAGACGCGAAATCGGCGTGGTCGTCTCACGGCTCAAACGCAAAGACGCCAACGAAGTTCAAACGGTGACCGACCATACAGTGCTTCGGCAGGGAGACATTATTCTGGCGGTTGGTTCGCGGCGAAATCTGGAAAAGTTCCGCCTGATTGTCGGTGTCGAAAGCGAGGTCAACCTGTCCAAAGCGCCCGGCCGCGTCGTCACCCGAAAGGTCGTCGTCACGCGCAAAGCGGTTCTGGGAAAAACGATTCACGGGCTCGAACTGGACGAGCGCTACGGTGTGACCGTCACGCGGGTGGTGCGGGCCGACATCGAGTTCACCGCTTTGCCGGACCTACAATTGCAATTCAGCGACGTGGTGCAGTTGGTGGGCGAGGAGGCGGGCATTACCAGGGCCGCCGAAGAACTGGGCAACTCGGTTCGTGCGCTCAATGAGACCAACTTCGTTCCCATCTTCGTGGGCATTGCGCTGGGCGTTTTGTTCGGCACGATGCCGATTTACTTTCCGGGAATGCCAGTGCCCGTGCGGCTGGGTTTGGCCGGCGGCCCATTGCTGTTGGCGATCATTTTGAGCCGCGTGGGTCGCATCGGTTCGCTGGTCTGGTATATGCCGGCCAACGCGAACACGGCGTTTCGCGAATTGGGAATCGTACTCTTCCTGGCGTGTGTCGGGCTGAAGGCCGGCGGGAAGTTTTTCAGTACGGTGTTTACCCAGGAAGGCTTGCTTTGGCTGGTCGGCGGGTTTGCCATCACGGTGTTGCCACTCCTCATCGTCGGGATTGTCGCCCGGTCGATAATGAAGATGAACTTTACCGTGATCAGCGGTTTGTTGTCCGGGAGCATGACGGACCCGCCGGCTTTGGCGTTTGCCAATGCCATTTGCAAGTCAGACGCCCCGTCGGTCGCCTACGCAACGGTCTATCCGCTGACGATGCTGTTGCGGATTGTCGCGGTGCAGATTCTGGTGCTGCTGTTTTACCGGTGACCGTAGCCGACGACGTGAGGAATTGTCCGGATCCGCCTCGTAACCGCGGCGGATAAGTTGCGAATTTGCATTGCGGCGGCGCGGCGCGTTGGCAATCTCTCCCCAGTTTTTCATGAAGCAAAAGTTCAAAGTCATCGAAGGTTCAATCGTGGCGCCTCAAGGCTTTCTTGCCAGTGGCGTGTTTTGTGACATCAAACGACTCGGCACGGGCAAAGGCTCGCAGAAGGGCAAGAAACGCGATCTCGCGTTGATTGTGTCGGAAGTGCCGGCCACGGTCGCAGGCATGTTCACCACGAATCAGGTATGCGCTGCGCCCGTCAGGGTTTGCGTTGAGCGCGTGAAGAAGGGCAAAGCACAGGCCATTGTGGTGAATTCCGGCAATGCCAACGCTTGCACTGGCAAGCAAGGCATGAAAGACGCGCGCGAAATGACCGCCGTGCTCGCCAAGCAATTGCACATGCTGGAAGAGCAGGTTTTGGTCGGCAGCACGGGACGAATCGGCGTCACGATGCCGATGGCCAATGTGAAGTCAGGCATTCTGCAGGCGCTGCAACTTCTGGGCAATGCTCCCGCCCACGCGGCAGAAGCGGCGGAAGCCATCATGACGAGTGACACGAGGCCGAAGCAGGTTGCGGTGGAGTTTACGCTGGGAGGCAAGAAAGTGCGCATCGGTGGCATTTGCAAAGGCGCAGGGATGATTCAGCCCGGGATGTCTGCGACTGGTGCGCGACCGGCGGCATTACCGCAAGGTGGACTTCACGCGACGATGCTGTGCTTCATCACAACGGACGCTGCGATCGGGGCGAAGGCATTGCAGGCCGCATTGCAGGAAGCCGTGGCGCAGAGCTTCAATCGCATCACGGTGGATGGCGACATGAGCACCAACGATACGGTGCTGGTGTTGGCGAATGGATTAGCCGGGAACAAGAACATCGAACATCGAACATCGAACCTCGAACGTCGAACATTTCAAACCGCGCTCAATCACGTTACTCTGGAACTGGCAAAGATGATCGTGCGCGATGGCGAGGGAGTTCATCGCGTGGTAACGGTGCGCGTGAACGGGGCGAAGACAGTTCAGGACGCAGACGCGGCGGCACGCGCTGTGGCAAACAGTGCGCTGGTGAAGACCAGTTGGCACGGAGGCGATCCGAACTGGGGACGCATCATCGACGCGATTGGCTACTCACCCGCGACCGTAGTGGAAGAAAAAGTGGATATCGGCTACAGCGCGCCCGATTCAAAAAAGATCCTGTGGAGCCTCAAGCGCGGTCAACCCACCAAGGCGACCTTCAAGCAACTCTGTCTTGCGGTCGCGCCGAAAGAGTTCGACCTGCATATCAACCTGAATCTGGGCAAGGCCAGCGCCGTGATGTACGCGGCGGACCTGACCGAACACTACGTCGATTTCAACAAAGGCGACGTGACCGATCCGACTACTTTAGGCGGGTGATTAAACGATGTTCAGGGGCTTCTTCAAACCGAAAGACCTTTGGACCGCCGCCAAACACGGTGACACTGAGGTGATCAAGGAGTTGGTTGCAGCAGGACATGACCTAAGCGCAAGAAAGGCGGGCTTTGTTCGGGATGGCTTTACACCTCTCCACATCGCCGTTGTGCATGAGCAAAAGGAAGCGATCAAGGTTCTGGTCGAGTTGGGTGCGGACATCAATGCTAAAAACAAGGACGGCGAGACGCCGTTAGAGGTGGCGGTATCAGAATTAAGACATCCGGATGTCGGTGAGTTCCTTATCGAATTGGGAGCAAAAGTAGACGTTAGGAATAGTGTTTCAAAGCTGACCCCACTCGATTGGTCGGCGTTCGATGGAAAAGTGGAAATGGTCAGAATGCTTCTGACCCGCGGGGCCAATCCAAACGCGGGAAGGGGTTCAAGCCGTTCCGCGCCGATCCAACAAGCTGCGAATAGCGGGAATGTTGAGATTTTGAAATTACTTCTTGAAGCCGGTGCAGATGTAAATGCAATGCACGCCGGAAGTCATGCCTTGGGCACCGCTGCTACCTTTGGCCATTTCCGATTTGTAAAGATGCTCCTGGAATCCGGTGCAAACCCGAATTTGCCGGACGAATCAGGCACAACGCCGCTCATGTGCGGAGTTGCTGGTCGGAATATTGAAATTGTCAAATTACTCGTTGATGCGGGCGCGAAATTCAACGCTGTTCGGTTTCACGGCAATGCCGAGACCGCGTTGGATTTCGCCGAGGATAATAAGGCGACGAAGACAATAGCAGACTACCTGCGAGGAACGGGTGCCAAACGAGCGTCGGAGCTGACAGCTTCTGAAACCTCCCCTCCCGCCCAAGAAGAGCCGGGAATCTTCTGGCAGTTGAGAGATGATTCGACCCTTGAAGCCACAGTCGAACCTTGGCCGCCTCAGTCTGATGCGGCAACACTGAAGGTTGAGATTTCCCCGAATGGTCACGATCCAACCATTTCTTTTGTGGGCAAACTCGAATATCGCGTGGCCCCCACCGAAGACAATGTCGCACCTTGGAAGCCCATGAAACCTGGGCGCAAGGATGATGACAACAATGTTTGTTTTTCCGAGACGGTCACCTTGCCCAAAGGAACGGCTTTCATCCAATTCAGAGTTCAGGCCGACTGGGAGAATGAGCCAACGGTATTGAAGGAATGGAGAGTCGAAGTGAATGACGCGGCTACAGCTTGACTTAGTCGTTCAATCGTCCCGCTGCCCACAGTGTGCCGCGCGATACGACGATGAGAAAATTCTGGTCGCGCCACGCGTCGTCGGAGTGGCCGTAAGTCGTGCCGAAGACGCGGGCTTTGCCGTATTGATTGATCCAGATGACAGGGTAGGTATTCTTATCCCGCTCACTCACGGATGTCGCCAGTGCTTTGGTATTCGGCCACACCTTTTCGATGACGTAGAGTTCGTCCATTGGCGTGGTCCAGTCGGTCGCGACACCTTTCAGAATGGGATGGACGGGTTCAACCAGCTTCACCGGATACTTGCTTTGATGATCGTGTCGTCGGCTGGTGACGCCGAGGAATTCGCGCCAGTCGTCGATCTTCGCCGAACGATACGTGTGCATGGCGCAATGGATCACCACGGCCGGAACGCCCGCTTTGTGCGCGCTCGTGATCTTCTGGATGTAAACCGCGTTGGTGACGTCGGCGAAACACTCGTTGTGCACGACAACGTCAAAGCCCTTGGCCCAATCCGGGTTGTTATAGAGAGGAATTTCCGCGTAGGTCCCGTTGCCACCTTCGTTGACAATGGTCCACTCCACCTTGGCGAGCTGGGCCACGGCATTGGTCAATTGCTGCGCTTGCAAGGGGTAGTTGTGGCAACAGCCGCCGGTGATGAGCAGTGCCTTGAGAGGCTTTTCGTCGGCGGACCAAGCGACGTTGAAGTTGCCAAGGGCCAGCAGGCCAGCAGCAAGAAGGAGCAAGCGACGGATCATGGCCAGACGCTAGTCACACCATCAAATGCGGTCAATCCCACATTCGGGTGAATACGGGTGAATATTCCCGGCGTATGGACAAATCCCGGCTTTGCATCCAATGAAGTTTCCTGCTACCAATCACGTCAACCAACGATGAAACCATTTACCGCCATCCTCCCCGTAATCGCGTCCGGCTTAATCTCTATGGCCTCAGCCCAATCCACCAACGATCTGTCTGCGGTCGTCGCACCCGGCGCCAAGCTGGAAAAACTGGCGGGCGATTTCAAGTTCACCGAAGGGCCGACGGCTGACAAAGAGGGGAACATCTTTTTCACCGACCAACCGAACAACCGCATCATGAAGTGGAGCGTGTACGGAAAGTTGTCCACGTTCCTGCAACCCGCCGGTCGCGCCAACGGGATGTTTTTTGATAGCAAGGGCAATCTTATTGCGTGCGCGGACGAGAAGATGGAACTCTGGTCCATCACGCCGGATGGCGAACACACCGTGCTGGCGCATGAGTATGAGGGCAAGCCCATCAACTCACCGAACGATGTGTGGGTGCGGTCCGATGGCTCGCTGTTTTTCACCGACCCTTTCTACAAGCGCGAGTGGTGGACGCACGACAAACCGTCCCAGGGCACGGAGCAGGTCTATTTCCTCAGTGCGGACCGCAAGACACTCAAGCGCGTGACCGCCGACCTGGCGCAGCCCAACGGCATCATCGGCACGCCCGATGGAAAGAAACTGTTCGTGGCGGATATCCGCGCCGGCAAGACTTATTCGTACGACATTCAAGCGGATGGCTCGCTGGAGAACAAGAAGCTGCATTGCGAACTGGGCTCGGATGGCATTACGCTCGATACTGAAGGCAATCTCTATCTCACCGGGCGCGGCGTGATCGTGTTCGACAAGACGGGCAAAAAAATAGGAACGATTGACGTGCCGGAACGCTGGACGGGCAACGTCAGTTTTGGCGGCAAGGATCACAAGACGCTGTTCATCACCGCCAGTACCGGGCTCTATTCAATCCAGATGAAGAATCGTGGCGCGAATGCAGCAAAGTAGCGCACGCAATCAAACAAACCTTTGAGGCTGTGGCGAATGTCTGCCCTTGAACGCAACACCAGAATTTCCGATTCTACCCTTATGAACACCTCGTTTTCCTTCACACGCAGAGATTTCCTGAAAAGAACCAGCCTGGCCGCTGCGTCGGTCGGCTTCATGGGTCTGACCGCTCGCAGTCAGAACGCTGTGCCCGGCGCGAACAGCCGGGTGCGCGTGGGCGTGGTCGGATTTTCCGATCGCTTCCGCTCCGCGCTACTGCCGTGTTTCAAAGATCATTGCCAGGAACTGAACTTCGACGTCGTGGCGGTGTCGGACCTCTGGAGTTTGCGCCGTGAAGAAGGCCAGAAGGCATTGGAAAAGGCGATGGGGCATCCGGTGGTCGCCTGCCGCAATAACGAAGAACTTTACGAGAAGGTCAAAGACCTGGATGCCGTCATCATCAGCACGGCGGACTTTCAACACGCCATGCACACCGTTGAGGCGGTTAAAGCCGGCAAGGATGCTTACACGGAGAAACCGCTCGCGGAAACTATGGCCGACGCCCGCGCCGTGCTCAAAGCCGTGAAGGATTCAAAGCGCATTGTGCAGATTGGTTCGCAACGGCGCAGTGGTCCCAACTACGCCGCGGCTGCCGAGTTTATTCAGTCCGGCAAGTTCGGTCAGATTGTCAGCGCCGAGATGACCTGGAACGTCAATCAACCTGGTCGTTGGCGGCGCGTGGATACGGTGGCCAAGCTGCGTGAGGAAGACACTGATTGGAAGCGCTTTCAACTGAACCGACCCAAGACCGCCTGGGATCCGAGAAAGTATCTGGAGTTCCGTTTGTTCTGGCCGTATTCCTCCGGTATTCCCGGGCAATGGATGTGTCATCAGATTGACACCATTCATTGGTTCACGAAGTTACCGCATCCCCGCAGCGTCGTTGCCAACGGCGGGATTTACCTGTGGAACGACGGTCGTTCGAATGCCGACACGCTGACGGCGGTTTTCGACTACGGCCCATTGGATGGTCCGAAGACTGGTTTCCAGGTGGTTTACAGTTCGCGCATGACGAATTCCGCAGGCGGCACGAAAGAAGTTTATTATTCCAACGGTGGCACACTGGACCTGGAGAAGAACACGATTTCGCCTCTGGGAGGATTGAAAGAGCGCGAGGCCAAGGAGATGAACCTGCAGCCGAATCTACTACCCGAAATGAAACTCAAAGATGTGCGGGTGGAAACCGCTGCCAACACCGGCGGTGATGCCATGACTTCGGCTCACATGCGCAACTGGATGGAATGCGTGCGCAGCCGCAAAACTCCGAATGCGCCCATCGAGGCCGGCTATTCCCATGCCATCGCGGTGATCATGGCCAACGCCGCGTATCGCTCCGGCGCAAAGGCGACGTTCGATGCCAAGAGGCAAGAGGTCCTGGTTGGCGGAAAGGTGTTTCAGTACTGAGGAGTGAAAAGGAGCTAAATGGGTTAAATGGTTAAATGAGTGATGGGTTAAATGAGCGGAGAGATCGAACCGATTTAACTCATTTTAACTCATTTAACCCTTCACCTATTTAACTACTCCCCCGCCCCTCACGACACGCGAATCTTGATGTTGCGAAACGAAACGCGATTGCCGTGATCCTGCAAGAGGATGTGCCCGTCGGGTAATTCGCCGAAATTGGGAATGCTCTTGTATTTGCTCTTCGCCACTAACTCCCGGAATTCCTTTGAACCGCGCTCATACTCAACCACTTTTTCGCCGTTGAGCCAGTGTTCCACGTGCTTGCCCTTTACCACAATCCGCGCCGTGTTCCATTCGCCGGGCGAATTCACCTTCTTCGTCGCTGCGGCCGGGATCAAATCGTAGAGCGAACCAATCGTACGATTGCCATTGCGACCTGCCTTCGCGTCGGGATGACGCGCATCGTCCAGGATTTGGTATTCCAAACCAATCGCCGAGCCCGTGGCCGCCTTCGTGCCCGTGCCGGTGATGGGATCAAGGTTCGGTTCGCAAAAATATTTGATACCGCTGTTCGCGCCTTCAGTAATCCTGAAATCAACCAACAGCTCGAACTGCGAATAGCGTTCGCGCGTGACGATGTCGCCCCCGCCGGTGGATTCCCCGCCACCACTAGGCAGAACGGTCAACACGCCGTCGGCAATCTCCCAGCCTTTGGCCGGAAACTTGTCCGACCTGGCGCTACGCCAACCTTCCGTGCTTTTGCCGTCCCATAGCAATCGCCAACCGGCGGCCTTTTCCGCAACTGTAAGGGTATTTAGCGATCCAGTATCGGAAGGGCCGTCTTGAACAATCCGGACATTGAAGGCGGCAGGTGGAGAGGTTGAGGAGGTAGAGGCAACTTCGGTCACTTTCAAATTGCGCCAGCGCACCTGCATGCCCTCTTTGGACTTGTCGTTGCCAATCCCGTGGACCTGCAAGGCAATGAAGCCCCGCGGCGTCATGGAATCCTTGATGTCGGCGCACCGCGTGCCGTTGAGCCAGGTCTTGATGGAATCGCCTTTGGCTTCGACGCGCACATGATTCCAGTTGTTCGGCTTGAAAATCTTGAGCCCTTGTTCGCTGAACGTTTTGGCCTGCGGCCCTTGCTCGCCATCGGAAGGAAACAACCAGCCGCGGCGCGCTTCGTCGTAGATGCCTCCGCTCCACATGCGTTTGCGAGGGACATCGGGATCAATTTCGATCTGGTAACCGTGCACGCGCTGCGCCGGGATTTTGATCTTCTTGCCGTTCCACTCAATTTCCTTTGCCGTATCGAAATACTCGCTGCGAATCTGCACGCCGGAGTTTAACTTCGGGTCGACCTTGAAATCGTATTCCAGGATGAAATCCCCATAGGTCTTCCCGGTGCAGAGGAAGGTGTTATCCGTGTTCAACACGGACGTGCCGACAATGTCATTACCTTCGATGGTGTAAGTCGCTTTGCCGCCGCGTTGCACCCAGCCGGAAAGGTCTTTGCCATTGAAGAGGTCCACGGGTTGTTGCGCCGCACAAACCAACGGCAGCGCGCAAGCCGCCCAGAACGAGAGAGTTTTCATTTGCATAAAAGACAACGAGCTGTCGAGAGCACGTATTCAACTGAATTGGCCACTGAAGCAAGGAAAATCCGGGAACCAAAGGGTCGATTGTGAATTTCAACATAACGACCACTTAAACGCTTCGGAGCACCGCTCGTCGGTTTCGCAACATCCTTGGCGACCGGGTTGATTCCTGATAACCAATCGCGGTGCAAGATTTGATCGCCAAAGCGGCGACGCTGCTCGAAGCGTTGCCTTACATTCAACGTTTCCGCAGCCAGACCTTCGTCGTGAAGTATGGCGGCAGCTTCATGGATTCACCCGACCCGGCGGTGCGCAACGGCGTGGCCCGTGATGTGGTCTTTCTGGAAGCGGTCGGAATCAATCCTGTCGTCGTTCACGGCGGCGGCAAGGCCATCACGCGAGCGATGGAGGTGGCGGGGCTGAAGGCTGATTTCATCCAGGGCCAGCGCGTGACGGATGAGCAGACCGTGCAAGTCGTGGACCGCGTCTTGTCACGCGAGATTAATCCGGAGATCGTGAAAACCATCGAGTCGCTGGGTGGCAAGGCGCGCGGGTTTTCCGGCGCGGACATTTTCAAATGCCGCAAGCTGCTGCTCGATGACAAAGAAAAGCCGGGCGCGAAGATTGATATCGGCTTTGTGGGCGAGGTCTTCGGAGTGAATGTCGAACCGTTACGCGAATGCATTCGCCGCAGCATCACTCCCGTGATCAGTCCGGTGGCACTCGGCGAGGACGGCAAGATTTACAATTGCAATGCTGACGTGGCTGCCGCGCAAGCTGCCATCGCGCTCAAGGCCAGGCGGCTGGTGTTCATGAGCGACGTGCCGGGTTTGATGCGCGACCCCAAAGATACCGCGACGGTTATTTCCCATTTACAAACTGATGAAGTCCCCGGTTTGAAACAGGCCGGCATTGTGGACAAGGGAATGATTCCCAAGGTGGACAGCGCCGTGGCCGCGCTCAAGTCGGGCGTGGACAAGGTTTCCTTTGTGGATGGCCGCGTGCAGCACTCAGTGTTGCTGGAAATTTTCACCGACGAAGGTGTCGGCACGGAAGTGGTCTTGTGATTTACGATTTCGATTTACGATTTACCGGCGGTTGTAGATCTTCGCCCATGCCAGACCGTGACGCCCACATTCTGCGGGAGAACACCGGGACTTCCGGCGTGTTGGAAACTGCCCGAACGGCGGCAGCTTTGTTGGCGGATCAGGATATTCCACACTTGATCGTTGGCGGCATCGCGGTGCAGGAACATGGCTATCCCCGCGTTACGATTGATGTGGATATGGTTGTGCCCGATGTGCTGGAAGCTGTCGAGTTTCTCACCGCAAGTTTGACGAATCCATTCTATCGAGTTCCGGACGCCGCCGACCGCGTGGCGGACCGCCGCACTCACACCTTTGTAGATTTGCTTCCCGCGGGCAGCGTGGTCAAGCAAGGTTGCAAAGTTCCGTTTCCACAACCAATCAGGGCCACACCGGAATTGCAGATAGCGACGCTTGAAGAATTGATTTCGCTCAAACTGGACAGTTGGAAGAACAGCCCACTGAAACGATTGCGCGACAAGACCGACGTCGTCGAACTCATTCTGCGGCGCAAACTGTCGCGTTCAATCGCCGTCAATCCAGGTATCCGGCCGCTCTACGAACAAGTGTGGGATGCGATTCAGGCTGAGCCGTAAACAGAATGATTCAGGCCAGAATGATAACCGTGATCCGCCCTCATCATTCTGCATTCACCCCGTTACGCGCGTGGCAACAGTTGCAGTAGTGACTGTGCGCAGGTTTCGGCAAACGGCGCGTCGTTGATCGCTGCATCCAGTTCCTTCACTGGGATGTCGGAACGAAGCTGTGCCTTCAACGCGGAATAAAGCGCGGTATCGGCTGTTGGATCGTGAAATGGTCCACCCGGCGCGCCAATCATGCTGCCGCCACGTAAAGGCAACAACACAGTCACAGGGCCGGTTGAGCGGTTCAGTTTCTCCGCGATAATCTGGCCCAGCTTCGTGCATTCTTCCGGCGTGGTGCGCATCAACGTCACTTGCGGATTGTGCTGGTAGAATTTTCGGCCGGCGAACTTGGCAGGAACGGTCTCCGGTGGACCGAAGTTCACCATGTCGAGGCAGCCGGTGGAGACTACTGCCGGCACACCACGGCGCGCGGCAGCTTCAAGGCGCGTTGGGCCAGCCGTCAACACGCCACCCACGAGTTCGTCGGCCCACTCGGTGGTGGTCACGTCAAGTACGCCGGCAACCATACCGCTCTCGATGAGGGATTCCATCGTCCGCCCGCCTGTGCCGGTGGCGGCGAACACGATCACTTCATAGCCGGCGGCTTCGAAAATCTTCTTTGCGTGCTCGATGCACGGTGTCGTATTGCCGAACTGGCTGGCAACAATGAGTGGCTTGTCCGTGGTGGCAGGGGGTTGCGTTTCCACCATACCACAAATGGCTCCGGCAGCGCGCGCCAGCAATTGGCGTGAAAGTCGGTTCAGCCCCGCCACATCCACCACGCTGGGGAACATGACAATGTCCTTCACATCCACGTACGGCGCGGTGTTGCCGCTGGCGAGCGTGGACACCATCAGTTTCGGAAAGCCAATGGGCAGGGCACGCATGGCCGCCGTGGCAATGGCCGTTCCACCGCCGCCGCCCAATGAAATCGCGCCGTCGATTCGTTGCTCCGCCGCCAGTTTTGCCAGCACCACGGGCGCGCCTCGCGACATCGCGCTCACTGATTCGCCGCGATCCTGTTTGGCGGCGAGCGTTGCGAAATCCACGCCGGCGGCAGTTGCGACTTCGACACGAGTGATGTCCGGCTTCAGCTTCGGCTCACCCGCCGTGCCGACGTCAATGACGAGAACATTATGCCCGCGTTGCTTGACGAGATCGGCGACGTAACCGTGCTCGACGCCTTTGGTGTCCATTGTTCCCAGGATGGCAATCGTCGGCATAGCTTCAGTTGCAGCGGGGAGTTGCGGGTCCGGCCCATCGGGCTCCGACTGTCCCGGAGGGACAAACGACAATAGCCCAGCGTTTCAACGCTGGGTTTGCATCCCCGGTGATTCCAGTCCCGAAGGGACGGTTGAGATGCGAACGGAATGCGATTTTCAGCCGTCCCTTCGGGACTTGCAAGGCGGCCAACTTGTTCCCGGCGTTGAAACGCCGGGCTATTTTCACGGTGTCCCTTCGGGACAAACAGACGTTTGCATTTCCGGAGGGCATTGCAGCAGGTGGACGATTACAGTTCCCAGGGTTACTTCGTGTCCTTGCCCGCCGTCCACAGCACCGCGTTGCGGAGAAGTTGGATGTAAGCCGGCAGATTGTGTGCATCGCCATCGTGCCCAAGCGTGATGCCAACGACGCGTGCCTTGGGATGTTCCACTGTGAAGACTTGCGGAAAGTCCTTGTTCTTCGACGGTGAATGAGCGGTGGCCAACACTTTGATGGGCGTACCGCGCGCATCAGGCTCAAACCAATACAACTCATCCTTGATGTTGAACTTCGCCGGCACGCCTTTCATCAACGGGTAGCTCGGGTCAGTCACGACGACTTCGAATTCGCCCAAACGATCGTGCCCCCGCGAACCACCCCCAACGAGAACGCGATTATATTCCGGCCAATCTTTCCAGTTGTACCACAGGCCAGGGTGTAGTCCGATGAAGCCTTTGCCGTTCTCGATGTGCTTGGCGATGGCGGCCCTGGTCGCATCATCGGTGAATGGTTTGTTGTTGCTGACGATCAATACGTCCACGTGCTTGATCTCGTCGGCCAGTCCCCCGGTGGTGTCGGTGTAATTGGCGCTAACCCCTGGGATGGCGTTGAGTATCTTTTTGTCGGCAACATTGAACCACTGCTCATAATCGTGGCTTGCCCCGCCGCCAATGATTAGAACCTTAAGCGGAGCAGTCCATATAAAGGCCGGTGGTTGATTCGTCATTGCTCTGAATGGCTGGCTGGCTCCAGCGGATCGTGCCGGGCCGGAGGCCGGCGCTCCATCGCCGACTTCGGCGGTGATGCCCACGAAGGTGGGAGCGGTTTCGTTGTTATAACTGGCAAGCGTCAATTTCTCCACGACGCCACGCTTGGTGAGCGGCTTCGCGAAATACCGCACTTGGCGACCAGCCGGAAGAAGTTGGCCCAGGTTTTCCACTTCCACCGAGCCGGGCACTTCGATGCGCCCGACGTGATCGGCAATCTCCACGCCGTTGCTCAGGACAAGTTCTTCGCGTTCGCCACCGGCGAAATGCACGGTCACCTTGACGGCGGGCTTGACTTGTTCGGTCGCGGGATAACCCCAGCCCGCGACGCCGCCGAGGAAATGCAGCCTGGTTACGGGCAATCCTACTTTGACTTCAACCTCACGCGGATAACTCTGCGCGAAGCCCGAGCCGCCTTGGAGGACAATGACATTCTTTCCATTCGCCGTGCGTGCCGGATTGACGATGTCAAACGGCACATCCTTGTGCTTAATGGTTCCCCACTTGCGGAAGCGCAACGAATCCGTCTTGTCTTCCGGTGTGAGATAAAGACCGCGCGACGTGTCCGCGGTGAATGCGGCGCTTAAATCAAGAATGCGAAAACGTTGCTCATCGGCGCACAGGAAGGTCAGCAAGTCCCGCAGCCCTTCCGTGCCGAGTTGCTCAAAACCTTCCGGCATGAGCGAACGCGTCGAGCCGCGGCGCGACACGATGTTGTCTTTGCGAATCTCCGTTTCGGCGGTCTGATTGCGGAGCACCACCACGTTGCGGTTCTCGCGCAACACGATGCCGTCGTAGCTGAGATCGTCTTTCGTGTCGATGCTGACCGAGAAATAGTTCGGCTCGACGATCCGGTTGGGATCGAGAATATGAACGAGCAAATCTTCCGGGCCGTGCGCGCCCATGCCCGTCAGATTCGGAGCGAAGAGCGCGCCTTCGTTCTTGAACTGATGACATTGCGCGCAGTTGGCCGTGAAAATCTTCGCGCCATTGACTGCGTTGCCGGGCTTGATGACTTCAGGCCGCAGTTTGGCAATGAGTGCCTCTTTTTCCCTGGTTTCAGGTCCGCGCAGGGCGTCGAGTGCTTTCACCGCCCTCTCCGCCACCGCGGCATCAGGATGGGTGCGCAGGCGGTGCAGATTGGATGGCCCGAGCACCGTGGGATCAAGTTTGCGATCCGCCAGTGCCTGAACGACCGCAGCGGACCAGTCGGAGCGCTTGAGCAATTCTCCGAAAGCCGCCTCGCGCAAATCGAGACTGAGCTTCGGCAGCGCGGTCAACAGGGCTTGTCCCGCGGCGGCATCGCTCGTGGTGCCGAGCGCTGCGATCACGCGGCGCTGCAAATCGGCGCTGGTGTCGCTTCCAACAATGGCGGCAACTGCCGGGACAATGCTCGCGTCCAGCGTGCGAACCCCAAGCAGGTTCGCCGCGATTTGTCCACGTTCCTCGTCGGACCCTGATTTGTTGGCGAGACGCGCTTCGGCCTTTGTGACCGCAGCTTTGGCAGCGTCGCCCACCTGGCTGGAGTAATCCCAACGCGCGATGAACGGCAGCACGGCAGTGGCTGTTTGGTCCGAGGCGAGCAATTGCTTCAAGGCATTGCCAAGCGGCGTGCTGGCCGACGGCTTCAGGGCGGACTTGAGATTGGCGGTCAGCGATTGGAGCGCGGCCACTTTGAGGGTGTCCACTGAAGCGGGTTTGCCGGCGAGGGCGACAACCAGGTTGCCGGCCGTTTCGGCGTCGTTTTGTTCGGCAACTTGCCGCGCGAGTTGAGAAACCAATCCGGCCAGAGCGCCGGCGTTGTTGGCATCCAGAGCGGCACTGAGGAAGAGCACCGGGTCATTGGCCGTGATGGCGAGCGCGGCGGCTTGTAAGTGCGGCTCCTGGAACGTGGGCCAGGCAGCGACGAGGGCGGTGGCAAGTTCACGATTCGGCGTGAGCGTTGTTCCGGCAACCAGCGCTGCGATGCGTACGCGCTGATCGGAATCCGCCAACAACGCCCGAACGAGTTCCGGTGATGGCTCAACGTTCGAGTTGTCCTGCTCGCTGGCAATACGCATCGCATTCTTGCGAACAACCGGTGACGGGTCTTGCGCAGCCGCCGCGATCAGGCCGGGCTTGAGCGCATTCAAGTTGTGCAGCACCCAAAGCGCTTCCATTCGGCCATAAGCGGTGGAAGCATTGGCGGCTTTGGCTTCCAGCGCCGGGACTTCGGACGTGCCCGCACCTTCGCTCAAAAGGCGGTTGGCGGTGCCGCGCACCCAGCCATTGGGATGATCGAGCATGGCGACGAGTTGAGACGGATTCTTCCGATCGAGTTTGTAAGCCGGCAGCGCCTGAGCCTGCTTGTGCTGGACGCGATAGAGGCGCGTGAAGTGATGGTTGCGGTCAGGACGCGTGGCGGCGTTGCGCGCGCCGTGGGCTGGTCCGCGCGTGTCGTTGTGCACGGCGATTTGATTGTAGAAATCCACGACGTAAAGCGCGCCGTCCGGACCGACCCGCGCGTGAATGGGTTTGAACCAATAGTCGGTGCTGGTGAGAAAGTGTTGCTGCTCGCGACCGGCTTCCTTGTGTCCCTGATAGCTCACGCCATCCTGGCCGACAAATTCCTGATGCATCAGCCAGACCGTGGGCTCAGAAACAAAGAACGCCCACGGTGGACCCTGCCATTTACCAGGCCATGCGCCGCCATCATAAATGGTCGCACCTGCGGCAGCGGTGAATGCGCCGACCCAATCAATCTGGATGTAAGGCTGTCGAGTCTCGTGGCGAGGCGGATAAACCTTGTTCTCTTCGATGATGGGCTTGGCGGCGCGGACACCTGAAAGGCCGGCGCGGCTGATGATTTTTTCCGGCAGCACCACATGGAGCATCGGTTCGCCGCAGGTGGCAGTGCTGAAGAAGATTTCGCCATCCGGTGCAACTTCGCAGCCCCACGTGTTGCACGAGCCGGCGGCGACTTGTTCTAACGCCGAACCATCCGGGCGGAAGCGATAAATGCCGGCGGAAATCTGACCAAACTTTTTTGAACCATCGGCCGACGTCACATTGCCCGCGCTGTAACCGACGCTGCCGTAAACCCAGCCATCCGGTCCCCAGCGGAGATTGCTCGTGACCGCATGCGCATCGAACGTGCCCCAACCGGTGAACAGCGTTTCCTTTTTGTCCGCTTTGCCGTCGCCGTCCGTATCGCGAATCCAGTAGGTATCCGGCGCTTGGGAAACGATCACGCCGTCCTTGTAGAACACGAGTGAGGTCGGGAGTTCGAGGCCCTCGAAGAACACGGTCTTCTTGTTCATCACGCCGTCGCCATTGGTGTCTTCCAACATGGAAATTTTGTCGGTGGCCGGCCGCGGTTCTTTGCCACCTACCGGAAAGCTGTCGGGGTCACGATTGCGCCAGGGTGAGATTTTCGCATCGTTGCGATTGATGTCACGGCCGCCGGGATACTCAGGTGTCTCAACCACCCACAGGCGACCTTGCGGATCCCAATCGAGCGACATGATTTTCTCGGCAACGTTCTCATCGGCGGCGAGGGAGACGTTGAACTCGGGATGAACGGTGAGGGTCTTCATCGCGTCTTGCGCCGAACGCGGTCCGCCGGGAGGATAGCGCAGCGACGCGAGTTCGTCGGGCTTGCAAAACTCATCCACATTGGCGCGCTTTCCGGCCCACGCGATGCCGCGCAACAACACGGTGCGATACTGCGGGGTGTTGAAGGAGGAGTATTCGTGTCCCGGTAAACTCACAAACGCGTGGTAAGGTGTGTTCGCGCCGGGAATCGTTCGCTCGTAAGTCCAGATTTGCGGGGCGATGATGTGGACGTTGTGAAAGCTGGTCGCCAGCACGCCGATGTCCGAGGCGAGGTCCATGTCGTAGTAGATCTCGTCCGTCCAATCAAAGTTCGACATGTTGCGGCTGATCGGATGATCGGTGTCCACCCAGAACACCCCCACCTCGCCCTCGAGCCATTTGGTGGCTTTGTCACGCGGCAATTGGGGTGAAGGCCAGCGCCACGCGCCGCCGATGGTTTGCTTAATCCATTCATGCTGGTCGCCGCCGACCACACCCGCATGAATCACAACGACGCCACCCCCGCGAGCGAGAAACTTTTCAAAGGCGGTTCGGTCTTCGCCTACGATCTTCATTCCGTCCTGCGCGTGGATGATGACAACGTCCGTTTTCGCCAGTTGCTCTGCAGTGGGAAAGTCCATGCCGCCTTCGGTCTTCATCCCGCGCTCGTTGAGCAATTGCGTCCATTCTCTGAGAAAGCGGGGATGGTCGTGTTGATTGGGGCCATGCGTCTTGGCGCCGGCGCGAATAAAAACACGGAGCGGTTCGGCGGCGGGCGACTGAATGATGGCGGTCAACAATACCGCTACCAACACGAGAAGGATCTTTTTCATACCAGAACTATTTCAGGTGCATTCGGGTAAACCGTGTTTCTGACGGAGGGACGCCCAGGGTTCTTCAGTGGAGACGTCCACGATGCCGGGTTCGGGCGCATTGGCCGGGGACAAAATGGCGAGAAAGACGAGGCGCTCGCGGAACGGATTGTAAGTGCCGTGCACTTCGCCCTTGAGAATCAGCACCATTTCGCCCGGACCAAGGACGCGATGCTGCTGTCCGATCCATTGCTCGGCGCGACCGGAAATGATGTAGATGATTTCCTCGCGAGTCGGATGGGTATGAAACGGGTGCGAGCGACCGGCCTCCATGTTCGCTCGCACCATGAGCAATTCCTGGTTCGGCACAATGTCCGAACGACATAACCATTCTTCCAGGGTCCAGGGGGAAATGACGTCCACCTTTTCGGCAGCGGTGACGAAACGGCGCGAATTGATATCGGGAGAGAGCGGGTTCATGTCCGGGAAAGATGCGAATGCGGAGTCTTCCTCCTCTCCCCTCCGAGGGGAGAGGATTGAGGTGAGGGGTGTGGCTGAGGCCGAGGAGATCGCGAGGGCGCATTATCGTATTCGTGCTGCCCCCTCACCCTGACCCTCTCCCCCGAGGGGGAGAGGGAAGCGGCAACGTGCGTTTCGCGATTATTCGACATTCGCAAGCCTGGTTCAGCGTTTTGTCTTTTTCCCAAAAGATTTTGCAGCGGGTGCTTTCAGTTTCTTGAAATCCCGAGTCAGATTCGTCAGTGACGCTTCGACGCCCATACGCTCCAACGAACTCGCGCCCACGAAACCGACCGCGTCGGTGTTCTTCATCACGCGATCTGCGTCTTGCGGGGTGTTGATGGGGCCACCGTGGCAAAGGAAGAAAATGTCCTTTCGTACGCGCCTTGCGGCATCAATGATTTCCTGCGTGCGCTTAATCGTGAAGTCCCAACTGACAACGGCCTTCGTCACGCCGATGGAACCACCAACGGTCGTGCCGACGTGCGCGATGATGGCATCGGCGCCGGCTTTGGCCATTTCAACGGCTTCTTCGGGCGACCCAACGTAAACGATCGAGAACAAGTCCATTCGCCGGGCGAGCGAGACCATCTCATATTCTTTCTTCACGCTCATGCCGGTTTCTTCGAGCACGCCGCGGAAGTGGCCATCCACAATGGTGTGGGTGGGAAAATTGTTCACGCCACTGAAGCCCATCTCCTTCACTTTGCCGAGCCAGTGCCACATGCGGCGCCGCGGGTCCGTGGCATGCACGCCGCAAATCACGGGCACTTCCTCGACCACGGGCAGCACTTCGTATTCGCCGATTTCCATGGCGATGGCATTGGCGTCGCCATAGGCCATCATGCCGCAGGTTGAACCGTGACCCATCATGCGGAAGCGACCGGAATTGTAGATGATGATGAGGTCGGCGCCGCCCTTCTCGATGAACTTGGCACTGATGCCCGTGCCCGCGCCGGCGGCGATGATGGCATCACCCTTCTTCAATGCGGCGCGCAGGCGTTCGACGACTTCTTTGCGGGTGTAGGGGTTCCCTTTTCCAGTCCAAGGATTCGGCATAGTGATTGGATTCTAGAGAAAAGCGGCTCTGACTGAAAAGAAAACTGTCTGTGGCCTTTTTGGGCCACAATCGGTTGAAAATAAAAGGGCGGCTTTTGCGAGCCGCCCGTTGAAGGATTGACAATCTAACTAAGCCACTTCTTTCGCATCATGCCCAGTCCCTGCTATGTGCACTTGTTTATAACCACCCTTGGCTCTGAAATAGAATATGATCAACAGGTATAAAATCGCCATCGTCGCTGGTATCGCCGCCGTAGTCTTCAAGGCGGTGCGACCACCATACAGGTCGGCATCATGAACCTGAGCCTCTTCGGGCGTGCGGGCTTCCGCCGCTTTACCCCGAATCGCTCCCACTTTGCTGCCGTCCAGACCCTGGATTTCGGGGAAGAAGAGGAATTTGTTTTTCGATTCCGACTTGTATTGATCATACACTGCTGGCGCGCGTTCCTTGAGACTTTTCGACGCGGCATAATCCTGGTTGTAGCCGATTCCGGGGCCTCCCAGCAGACCCGCCGACAACATTCCGATTCCACCCATCGCCCCAATCGTAATCGCCCCTCCTTTGGGAAAGCGCTCAGAAACTACACCCAGCATGGTCGGCCAGAGAAAGGTTTTGCCTACGCCGTAAATAGTGGCTGCGACGATAACCAGTAGCCCTGTCGACGCATTGCCCAACAGGGTCAAACCGATAGCTCCACAGGTTGCGCCGACAAACAGCAGACCCAGAGGTGAGATCCGGTGAACAATCGGTCCGGCGAAAAAGCGGAGAATGAACATGAGGGTTGAAGTGTAAACGAACAACAGCAAACCCTGTTCGCGGCTGGCGAGAATGTTGCCGGTGATATTGCTGATCCAACTGTCCGTTCCCAATTCCACGTAACCCAGCATGGCATGAATCACGAGCAATAATAACAACAGCGGCGCGGCGAACTCTCGCAACATATCGACAAATCCGACTCCGTGCTCGCTCGCTTCTGATTTCGGGAATTTCTGTTTGAGGCACATCAGGCCGTAGAAGATCACCGGGATCAGGAAGAGAGACATCTGAATTTCCCATTTTACCTTTCCAACCATGAAATAAGACGCAAGTCCACCCGCGACCAACCCCCCCGGCCAACCGGCATGCAAGATGTTCAGGTAATGAGTTCGATTCCTGGGAAAAAGTGCGGCCACGAGCGGATTAACAACAGCTTCCGCCGTGCCGTTGCCGATCGCAAACATGAACATCCCCCAGAAGAGACATTGATAAGCTGCGTTCTTTGCGCCAACCGGGTCGCTCGCAACCATCGAGTTGTAGATTGGGGTTGCGGCCAGCGTCAGCACGGCGGACAGGAAATGCATGATGAAAGCAAAGATCATCAGTTTACCATAGCCAACCCTGTCGGCGATGAGCGCGCCAAGTATGATGATGATCCCAAAGCCAGTCAGCCCCCCGCCCGTAATATTTCCCAAATCGCTTTGAGTGAAACCAAACTGCGTGCCCCAGTCGCCTAGAATGCCGCCGCGAATGGAAAACCCAACCCCTGCGGCAAGAATCGCCATAAATCCGGCCCACAGGAGACGTTTCGCATTAGGCGCAATGCCTTCGTTGCTTGGTAGTGCGTCGCTCATAGATAGTAATTTATTTGTCGCGTTGGTGCTCGATGGACGGGCCGCAATACACCTGCTGGCGGCGCAACTGTCAACGAGAAATCCCGAGAAATCCCCGATTAGTCCGCGTCTGGCCGGCGCATTTCAAACGTGCCGTGGTCGTATTTGGAGCGGTAAGTGGAGTGAAAATTCGTAGAACTCACCAACCCTTCGTAGTCATAAACACCGCCGGCGAGCCAGCCAAGGTTTTCGCTTCCCTTGAAATGCCACACGCCATCACGTCGTTCGAACGGAAAATCCGCTTTGTAGCTGTAGCGAAATATTTTCCAATAAGTTGCGCGAAAGTAAGCGGTATACGTGTGGGTGTGATTTCCATTTACGCGAGTCAGCACGCAGCGAAGTTTGCCGGTGTGCCCATTGTGGTCGCTCAACCACCGACCTTCCCAGCGTCCTTCAATCGAGTCAGCTGGCGGTGGCGTTCGCCCGGCCTTGTTCCAGGCGCGATTGAAGCTGCAGCAGCCGCAGAGCAGCAAAACACAGACGATTGCTACCGGATTCAGGAGGCGCTTCACGAAGAAAACATTTGTCCGTTCGCGCGGCGGTCAGGCAAGCGAAATTGCCAAAAAGTTTATCCGCCCGATGGCTTGACTCCACTAATCAATTTCATAAACATCCCGGCAGTTGTATGCCGGTAAAAAGCAGTGCGAGAAAAAGTCGCTCATCCCGCGAGCAGCAGCGGGCGCTGGACGTTCAGATTGAATTCATGGAAGGCGTCGTCCGCCGCGACCCGCGGTACGTAGAAGCGCTGCAATTGCTCGGCGATAATTACACCAAACGGGGCCGCTACAACGAGGGCCTTTTGGTGGACGAACAGCTCGCGCAGCTCGAGCCGGACAATCCCTTGGTCTTTTACAACCTCGCCTGCAGTTATTCCCTCACCGACCAATGCGAGCGCGCGGCTGACGCCATCGAGAAGGCGTTGCGTCTTGGATATTGCGATTTCAAGTGGCTGGCCAAGGATCCGGACCTGAAGAAGTTGCGCGTGCATCCGCGTTACAAGCGGATTCGCGAGCTCATCAAGCGAATCAAGCCCCAACGAACTTAACCGATGCTGGTCTTGCGGACCGTCATCGCTTAGTGTTCCCGCATGAACGTCCGTGTTCACGGGCCAAAAGGTCATTACCGTACCGTTACCTTTGACGCACCTCGTAACGAAGTGCGTCTGATTGAGCAACGGCTCTTGCCGCACGAATTCAAGATCGTTTCGACCCGGAATTTTCAGGAGACTGCTGATGCCATCCGTGAGATGGTGGTTCGCGGTGCCGGGGCGATTGGGGCTACTGCGGCTTATGGTTTGGCCCAGGGCGCGCGCGCCTTTCAAGGGAACGACTTGAAGAAACTCGCGCGCCACGTGGAAACGGTTTACGCGACATTGAAGAAGGCCCGTCCCACGGCGGTTGATCCGGTGAATGCCATGAACGAGGTGCGGCGGGCGATGGCGCGCGGAAGGTCGGTTGAAGAGCAGCAAGCGATTGTATTGGCGGCGGCAGAGGAGTTCGCGAACGAAGATGTGCGGCATTGCGAACAGATCGGCCAACACGGGGCGAAACTGATTCGCAACGGGATGAAAGTGTTGACGCATTGCAATGCCGGCTGGCTGGCGTTTGTGGATGTGGGTTCGGCGACCGCGCCCCTGTATGCCGCTCAGGCCGCGGGAAGAAAGTTTCATGTGTTCTGTGATGAAACCCGTCCACGCCTGCAAGGCGCCACGCTCACGGCGTGGGAACTGGCACAGCAAGGCATTTCCCACCAGGTGATTGCCGACAATGCTGCCGGCCATCTGATGCAGCGCGGAGAGGTCGATCTCGTCATCGTTGGCAGTGACCGCACCCTGGGCCGCACCGGTGAGGTCGCCAATAAGATTGGTACTTACACCAAGGCAGTATTGGCACAGCGGCATGGCATTCCATTCTATGTGGCCATTCCGCTCTCAACGATTGACTGGGAATTGAAGCGTGGATTTGACATTCCCATTGAAGAGCGGCACGAGGATGAAGTGCTTGGTGCCTGGGGCGCAGCTAAAATGCGGGAGGGGAAACGCGGACTGCGGAACGGAGAACGCGTCTGCGTACGGGTGGCAAACCCATCAAGCGGGGCGCGAAACCCGGGGTTCGACGTAACGCCGGCGGAACTGATTACTGGCATTATCACTCCGCTCGGGATTTTCAAGCCGACCCAACTTTGGGACGAGCGGGGACGACTGAACTCTGCTTCGGCGCAACATTTATGAACACAATCTTGTCGTTGTTGGTTGGGCTGCTTGCATTCGCGAGTAGTTCGGTTTGGGCTCAGACGAACGATCCGGCACTGCGGGCAGCGCTCCGGGAAGCGTTGCGGCGGCCATTAGTTAGCGTTCATACGACAAACGATCTCGGGCTGGTTACCAATGGACCGACCGTAACGCGTTTGTTTCGGATCACCCAGTCCTGGACGAACGAACAACCAGTGCCTCCTGTTCTGGCGACCAACGCGGCTTACCTGGGAAGGATTCAACCCCCTTACACCTGGACCAACTCCGTCTTTGAAATGTATCGGCCAGAGTCCTTGAATTATGCGATCTGGACTAACTTCATCGCTCATACGAACGGGCGGGCCGTGCAAATCTGGTCGGAGCGCGCGCACCCCAGTAATTGGCCAACCAACAAACCGATCGTTCGTTGGAACACAAACAACCTGATGTGGGGCATGAGAGGGGTTACGGCGCTCAGCCCCTGCTGGTGGGGCGAGGGCGCCCCCGGGCAGGTCCCGTTAACTCTGTTGACCCGCCGACACGCCTACACTCGCGGGCACGGCATCGGACCCGAGGGGTTTCACACGCACATTGCTGGATACAAAGCGTGGTTTCTTACCCGAGACAACGTTGTCGTAGAAGCGGTCGTCAAACGGAATGTGACTCGTGTTTCGGCCACGAATGGGGTTTATCGCGATTACACGATCGTGTTATTCGACAAGGATCTTCCGCTCACCATCGACTCGATGGCAGTCATTTTTCCGGCCGAACTTCAGAGCAAGTATCGTTTCCCGTCCGGGTCTAATTGGCCTAATCCGATTTTTCAAACTGAGCAAGGGGGCTCGGTCAGTGCCGGGATTGCTCCGTTCGTTGTGAGCACCTGGAAGGGGGGCGACTCAGGGTCGCCCAACATGCTCCCCTTGCCAGGCGAGTTGGTTTTCTTTAGCGGACGTTCCACCACCGGCCCGACGCGCGAGATGCAGGAAGACATGGACGAACTATGTCGGTTGGAGCGGTTGGACCCGAAAAAATATCAACTTCGCCGTCCAGACTTGTCGAAGTATCCAAGTTATTGAGGATGTGCGAACGGGTCAGAATTGTGGGAAACCTGGTTTTCGCCATTTTCCCTCGGGGAAAGATGGTGCGCGCTGTAGGGTTTGAACCTACGACCCCATCCGTGTGAAGGATGTGCTCTACCACTGAGCTAAGCGCGCAGCGACGGCCAGACTAGCGAGTTCACCGGAAAGTTCAAGTCTTCTCCGGAGCCGTTCGGCAGCTTCTTTGCCAGAATCGGGACACCCGGATCAGTACGTTAGGTCCGGAGACTATTTTGAAAGCCAAAGAACACGCCGCAAGCGCCCGGAGTCAAACTCCTGGTACGTACGTTGCTGGGTCAAACACGTGCCAAACGCGACATTCGTATCGTCTGCGGGCCGCAAAGCCATCAGGATTGCCGGTGACGGGGGAAACATTGCCAAGGGGTCTTCTTTCCTCCTCGCCAGATCCCGCGCCGAATACCGAGGCTTGATCGTCCTGTTGGTGCTGGCCACTGTTGGCGGACTTCAATGTTCAACCCGGGCGGATGAATCGGTAAAAATGGTGTCGCTCTCGACGAACACGGCACTGGTCGGCAATACCAATTCAAGTGAGCTGGCGATGCCAACGCTCAGCATCGCGACCAATCAAGCTCTGCTTTCCACGAACCAGCCCCTGAACACCTCCAGCATTTCCGGGACAACGAATCAATCATTTGGGCCCGGATCCGCAGCATCCGTGATTGTTGTCATTCAAGAAAAACCTGAAACCGGGGCATTTTCGGACCAAAGTGGCAACGGCAGCTTTGGCTTTGCAAACATCGAAGCCGGCTTCGGTCAGGCGTATGAAAACGACTCGATCATCCTGCGCGGTCGCAATGGCACCGCCTGGGAGGATACGCGCTATTTTTTCTTGAAGAAGGTTGTTAAATTCTGAAGAGCCCGGGCCCGTCACACATCATCATGCGTAACGCGAGGTCTTGACCCGTCATCCGCGTGGTTTGATATTCCGTTCCTGAATGTCCAGTCACTACGCCACGGCAAATCAGTTTCTGCGATTCGTTCTGATCGTGGTTTCCGTTCGGGCTTTGATGGTGAGTGCCCTGGCTCAGACCAATGAATTTCGAGGCATGTGGGTGAACGCGTGGAACACTGGTTTGCAGAATGCCTCCCAGGTAAGCGCGCTGGTGAGCCAACTGCGTGCGGGCCACTTCAATGCAGTCGTTCCCCAGGTGCGCCGGCGCGGTGATGCGTTTTACAATTCTCACTTTGAACCGCACGCCACCGGGACGACGCCCGCCGATTTCGATGCTTTGGGCGATCTGATTGCAAAAGCGCACGACACGAATGCTGGTCCGTACATTGAAGTCCATGCCTGGCTCGTCACCTATCACATCAAGCAAGGGTTCGCGATGCCGTCGCAACCAAATCATCCGCTCAACCTTCACCCGGACTGGCTGCTGCTGCATGTGAACGGCACTAACTTCATTGCCAACGAATATACGTTTGACCCCGGCCATCCTGACGTGCAACGCCACACGTTCAACGTCGCGATGGACATTGTCACCAACTACAACGTGGACGGAATCAACTTCGACTACATCCGCTATTCGGGCATCGATGAGGGCTACAATCCGGTGACCGTCGCCCGATTCAATCAGCGTTTCGCGCGCACGGGGCAGCCCCTGACGACCGATCCGCTCTGGAAGCAATTCCGCCGTGACCAGATCACGGGTTTATTGCGCAAGATTTACTTGAACGTCATCGCCGTGAAGCCGCACGTCAAAGTATCCGCCGACACGATCACCTGGGCGCCAGGCCCGACGAGCGACGCGCAATGGTACTCCTCATCGGCGGCCTGGAACAGCGTGTTGCAGGATTGGCGCGGTTGGATGGAGGAAGGCATTCTGGATTTGAACATCCCCATGAATTATTTCCGCGAGACCACGCATCCCGCAGATTATGACAATTGGATGGGCTTCATCAAAGACCGGCAGTTCAATCGTCATGCTGTCATTGGCCCCGGCACGTATCTGAACAGCATCTCGAACGCGATCGTTCAAATGCGCGAAGCTCGCTATGTCAGTCCGGGAGGCAAATACGCGGTCGGCGTCTGCGGCTACGACTACAACACGCCGTATCTGAGCGGTGGGGGACAGTTCGGAACCTTTCATACCTTCCTGACCAACAGCCCCAACGCGCATGACCCGATTTCACCGGCACTCTTCGCGCGACCGGCTTCCATTCCGCCGATGCCCTGGAAAACCGCGCCGACCAAGGGCCATCTCATGGGCACGGTCTTCACGGGAACTCTCAACAACGGTCTCGATGGCGCGGTGGTCACGCTCACCGGGCCGGTCAGTCGTACGCAGACAAATGATGCTACGGGCTTTTATGGTTTCGTGGATTTGCCCCCAGGCAACTACACGGTGCAAGCGACGTTCCCGGGTTATTCGACAAATTCCAGCAGCGTAACTGTCAACATGGGCACGGTGGCCACACGCGACCTGCCGCTCTCATTGCTGGGGCCGCCCGCGATCGCCGCGCAGCCGGTCGGACTCACCAACTACGTCGGAACGCCGGCCACGTTCGTTGTTTCGGCAGCCGGCACGGCACCGCTGGCCTATCAATGGCGTAAAGGGTTCATGGCGATTCCCGACGCAACCAATTTCACGCATTATCTGCCAGCCATCGCACCCACCGATGCGGGCAGCTACGACGTGGTGGTGACAAACTCGCTGGGCTCAATCACCAGCAGTGTTGTCTCCCTGGGTGTGATTGTTCCGCCGACGAATACGCGGACCGTTCCGCTCTGGAATCTCGCTCCCGGCTCTCGCCCTTATCTGAACACTGACGGAACCCAACGCGGCCTTTCGTTCAATCCAGTCAACGGCAACCTGCTTCTGATTAGTCGCCCCGCTGGTGTTGGCGGCATTTATGTCCTTAACTCCACAAATGGTGCGGATCTTCACACGTTGAATCTCGGGTCCGGTGTGATTTCAGGTGGAACGTTCCCACTGAACCTCATTGGCGTGGCCGACGACGGCGCGGTGTATGCCGGAAATCTAACGTTGAACGGTACCACGGCGGCGTTCCGTCTCTATCGCTGGGCCAACGACAACCCGGCTACAACTCCAACGCTTGCTTTCTCTGGCGATCCTTTCCCCGGCAGCGGCGAACGCTGGGGTGACACCTTCAATGTGCGCGGTGCGGGCGCGAATACGCAAATCATCATTGGGTCACGCGCCGGAACCAATGTGGTCGTGTTCACTACCGCGAACGGCATCAACTACACGGCCAACCCGGTCGCCGTCAGTGGCGGGGCCGGTGGCATGTTCGGACTGGGACTTGCCTTTGGTGCGGGCGACACCGTTTGGGGAAAACAGAATGGCAGTCCGTTGCGCCAGGCCTCCTTCAATCTGGCGAACGGCAGTGGAGTAGTTTTGCAAACATTCGGCAGCCTGACCGTCGGCAGCAGTGTCGCTGCTATTGGAGTGAGCACGCAGCTCCAGTATCTGGGCGGCGTTTCGCTTGAGACACCGGACAATTTCCAGCTCTACAACCTGCCGCTGAGCGGCTCGCCGGATTTGGTGGAAACCAATGCGTTTCCGGCTGACAACGCCAACGGCAACGGAACGGGTGCAGTGGACTTTGGTGGCGACCGCGTGTTCGCCCTCGACTCCAACAATGGAATTCTCGCGCTGCAGTTGTTGTCGCCCACGCCCGCGGAGTTCGTGCTGATTGATCGCCTGCCCAATGGTTACGTGCACCTGATCTGGAACGGCCATCCGGTGTTTAGCTACACCCTTCAAACTTCAAGTAACCTGCTGTTCTGGGCCGACCTTGCCAACGTCACCGGCTCCAACGGCGTATTCCAATACTTCGATCCCTCGGCCACCAATCAGTCGCGTCGCTACTATCGGACCCGCAACTAGACTAATCGGTTCGGTTGCGTTCAGTACCCAGACTTGTCCCGTTGCTTCCCTCTGCTAGGGTTTCTCTTCCTGTGACCTCAATTTGGCAATTCAGTTTCAACGCGATTTGCAAACCGCAAAGCGCTTCGGTGCTCGCGTGCAGTCTTCGCCGCTGAACCATGTCCACGATCGTCAACGCCACTGAAGTCACCGTTCGCTACGGCGAGCGGGCGATTCTCGATGCCGCGACCATCGCTATTGACGAAGGCCAACGCATCGGTCTCGTCGGACGCAACGGCTGTGGCA
>DASUGI010000355.1:0-16311 GCA_036274115.1 Verrucomicrobiia bacterium | reverse complement strand
CGCGCCGCCATTGGATTGCACACGCTTGCCGTGCTTCGTGCCCACTTCGTAGATGTAGCGCGCAATCGGCGTGGAGCCGACGAACGAAATCGCCTTCACCTTGGGATGCGTGAGCAACGCATCCACGACTTCACGACCACCGTGCACGATGTTCAACACCCCCTTTGGAAGTCCCGCTTTCTCCAGCAACTTCGCGATCTTAATCGCGGTGAGCGGAACTTTCTCGCTCGGCTTGAGGACGAACGTGTTGCCGCAAGCAATGGCGATGGGATACATCCACAACGGCACCATCGCGGGAAAATTGAACGGCGTGATGCCAACGCAGACGCCGAGTGGCTGACGAATGGCCTCGCAATCAATGCCGCGCGCGACATTCTCGAGCACTTCGCCCATCATCAACGATGGCACTCCCAACGCGAACTCGACGACTTCCATGCCGCGCTTCACGTCGCCACGAGATTCGACCAGCGTCTTGCCGTGTTCACGCGTGTTGCTGCGGACAATCTCCTCGAAGTTGTCTTCAAGCAGCATCTTGAACCGTCCGAGAATGCGAGTGCGCTCAACCGGTGGGGTTTCCATCCAATTGGGAAACGCCGCGTGCGCTGCTTCGACCGCCGCGTTAACGTCTGCCGCGGTTCCGACGGGGCATTCGGCGATGACCTCGCCAATGGACGGATTGAAGACTGGCGTCCCAGCGGATTTGGATTCAATCCATTCGCCGCCGATGAAGAAAGGGCAGGATTCGAGGGTGGGCATTTTCTAAGTGCAAATCGCAGATCGATGCCCGGTTTTCCAAAGGCCGCTCATGTGAAAAGTTCCGACCACCGAACATGCACCCCGGGCACACTGGCGACTTCGATCACTTGGTCGGCGCCAACTGATTGCTTCTCCTGATACCTACCGTTCTGCGGATGACGATAAATCTCCACCTGCCGTTCTGCAGCGAGTATAATCCAATACTCCTTCACCCCCGCTTCAGCGTAGAGCGACGCGTTCTCGCGATCCAGCTCCGGGCTCGAGACGGCAACCTCGATCACCAGTTCCGCCGTTGACGGATGCGCATCAGGGAAATCCTTCTCGCTGCCACGAATGATGGAAATGTCTGGCTCAGGCTCGGAATCGGCAAAGGTCAGCGGTTGCTCTTGCCAGGCGGTGTAACCCTTGGGGGTCCGGCTGAGGAGCAGACGATAGAGTATCGAAACCAGAGTCCGGTGCAGGGGGGATTTTGACATTTTCTCAATGACGATGCCTCGGATCAGTTCCGTGCGCCGCCCATGCTCATTGAACTCGCCAAGTTGGTGATAGTCTTCAACGGTCAGCGGCGAAACACGCCGTCGCACTTCGGGGATTTCCAGAATCGCTGACATCATGGTCGAAGTTACATGGTCTTCATCCCCGCGTCGAGTCACGGATGTGGCGGAATCGGCTGCATTTCGCCGCGCGAAACTTTCGCCTGATAATCGCTCCAGGACATCTTCGGACGTTTGGTGTCCACGCTTACCATCGTGATGCAATTATCCACGGGGCAGACGAGTGAGCAAAGATTGCAGCCGACGCATTCGTGTTCCTTGATCTCGGGGATCGGTTTGCCCGGCACGCGACCCGGGCCAAGGCCGTGACCGTTGGGCGACACGAGGGCGATGGCCTGATGCGCTCCGTCTTCGCAAGCGATGTAGCACAGGTTGCAGCCAATGCACTTGTCGTAATCAATGCTCGCGAGGCGCTTGTAATGCAGATCAAGTGTCTCCCATTTCTGCAGGGTCGGCACGGCCTTGCCGATGAGTTCGTTCACGCTCTTCATGCCCTTGGAGTCCAGGTAATCGCTCAAACCCTCGGCCATGTCTTCCACGATTCGAAAGCCGTAGTGCATGATCGCGGTGCAAACCTGCACGCTCGTTGCACCCAGCGCGATAAACTCCGCGGCATCGCGCCAGTTGGAAATACCGCCGATACCGGAGATGGGCAACTGAACCTCGGGATCTGCCGCGCAACTCTGCACCATGTTCAACGCAATCGGCTTCACGGCTGGACCGCAATAACCACCGTGCGTGCTCAAACCCGCGACGAACGGCTCGGGCACGAGGTTGTCGAGATTGACCTGCGTAATGCTGTTGATGGTGTTGATGAGCGAAATGCCGTCGCTCTTCGCGCGTTTCGCAGCCCGCGCGGCGAAGGTTACGTCCGTGATGTTCGGTGTGAGCTTGGTCAGCACCGGAATCTTTGCGACTTCCATCACCCACCCAACAATGGTCTCGGCGACTTTCGGATTCTGCCCGACGGCGGAGCCCATGCCGCGCTCGCACATGCCGTGTGGGCAACCGAAGTTCAGCTCGATGCCATCCGCACCGGCGTCCTCAGAGCGCTTCACGAAGTCATGCCAGTTTTCCCGCGTATCCACCATGAGCGAAGCGATGACGGCATGATGGGGCCAGCGCTTTTTGACCTCGGCAATTTCCTTGAAATTGGTCTCCGGCGAACGATCACTGATGAGTTCGATGTTGTTGAACCCGACCATACGCGCCTGGCCAAGATTCAGTGCCGAGTAGCGCGATGAAACATTCACGATCGGATCACCGATGGTTTTCCACACGACGCCACCCCAACCCGCTTCAAACGCACGATGCGCCTGGCAAGCGGTGTTGGCGGGCGGGCCACTGGCCACCCAAAACGGATTCGGCGACTTTATTCCAGCGCAATTAATGGAGAGGTCAGCCATAAATTTCTGGCCACAAAGAGGCACAAAAGTCACAAAAGATATTTTTGTGCTTCTCGTGCTTTTTCGTGGCGAATTTCATTTTTTCTTCCTGGCAAAATATTCTTCCTCAAGCTCTGGCACGCGAATCGGCTTGTCAAAACCTGAGCCGATGGGTGGCGCGCCCTTTACGCCAAGACGCGAGGCTTGCACCGGACCGGAAACCTTCTGCCCGACGAACATCGCATGGATACCGCGCGCGGCTTTCTTGCCTTCAGCCACGGCGTTAACGACTTCTCGCCCGCCGTTGGCGCAATCGCCACCGGCAAACACCTTCGGCAAATTCGTCTGGCCGGTGTCCGCGTTGCGCACCACCACGCCTCGCTTATCGAGTTCCAGCTTGGGAAAGAGTTTCTTTAGCAGCGTGGCCTGCTTTTGCTCGCCGATGGCCTTGATGACCATGTCGAACGGCTGGGCGAATTCCGTTCCGGGCAAAACTTCCACTTTCCCATTAGTGCTCGACGCGCGCGCCATCACGAGATTGGTGACATGCCCGGCATCCGGGGATAGAACCTCCAGCGGCACTACGTTGAACAAGAACTGCACCCCATCCACTTTGGCGAGTTCCTGCTCGAATTCGTACGCGGACATGTCTTCTCGTGTGCGGCGATAGACGATGACGACCTGGTGTGCGCCCAGACGCCTGGCCTGGGTGGCCGCGTCAATAGCAGTGTTGCCGCCGCCGATCACCGCAACACGCGAACCAACGGGGACGGTATGCAGCGCCTGCGAATGAATCTGCTCGATGAAATGCAGCGCATCCAGGACTTCGGGCAAATCCTCCCCGGGAATGCCCAGCTTGGGACTCCCGCTCAACCCAATGCCGACAAAAATGGCGTCGAACTCTTTATCCAGCTTGGAAATTGAAACGTCCTTGCCGACTTCAATGCCGCAGCGGAACTCCACACCAAGCGATTTAATCATCTCCACTTCATCGAGACTGACCTGCGGTGCCATTTTGTAGTAAGCAATGCCGTAGGTATTCAGTCCCCCAGCCTGTGGTTTCTTCTCGAAGACGATCGGGGAATGGCCGCGCTGCGCGAGTTCGGCCGCGCAACCGAGCCCGGCGGGGCCGCCACCGATGATCGCTACGCGCTTGCCGGACTTGCTGGTCGAGGACTTGAGGATGGAAATTCTTTTCTCGGCAACGTAGTCGGTGGCGTAACGTTGCAGCCGGCCAATTTTCACCGGGTCGCCTTCGCGGTCGAGCACCACACACGCGCCTTCGCAAAGCACTTGTGTCGGACAGACTCGCGCACAACTTGCGCCCAGCACGTTGGCGGTCAGGATGGTCCGCGCCGCGCCCGTGGGATTTCCATTGGCAATTTTTTTGATGAAGGATGGAATGTCGATTCCGGTAGGACACGCCTGGATACAGGGCGCATCGAAGCAAAACAGGCAGCGGTTGGCTTCGATGAGAGCTTCCTGCGGAGTGTAGCGCGGCTTGTAATCGGCCATGTTGGCCGCCGCCGCTTCTGGTCCGAGACGAGGACTGATGGGCATAAATCTTTTCGCGCCCTGTGCGCAGCTAAATCAATCTTGTTCGTAGTTGTAGGCTAGTGAGCGGGTCACTAAAATGGAAGTGGAAATCGCGATTCTTTGTTGATCGGAGTACGGACGGAAGTTTGCGCTCGAAGATGAAGCTGGAAAAGACAATCCTCAAAAACTATCCGCCCGAGCGCGGTGTGAGGTTGCCTGAACGGAGTGTCTCGCACCGGGTCAAAGAGGGCGGAACAGGTTGGTTCGGGAAAAGATAGATGTCGCGCTTCAGACGTTACGCGCATTCGCTCGCCTCCGGCTACGTGTTACTCGGGGCGAACATGCTGTTCACGCTGGCGTCAGTACCGCTGGCGCTCCATTACCTTTCGAAAACCGACTATGGCCTGTGGGCTTTGGTGACGAGTTTCGGTGGCTACCTGGCGCTGGTGGACTTTGGCTTGAGCGCATCGATTGCTCGAATTCTCATCGATCACAAGGATGACCCACGCGGCGGGCAATACGGCGCCATAATCCAAACCGGCATTTTGGTGGGAGCAGCACAAGGGATCATGGTTCTGGCGTTGGGAAGTTTGCTGGCACAATTCGCCGGGGGTTGGCTGGAGATCGCCCCGGAGATGTCGCCCACGCTGCAATGGTTGCTGATTGGACAATGCGCCGTCATGGCATTGTCTTCCGCATTCCGGACCTTTAGCAATGTTTTGTCGGCGCACCAGCGATTTGACGTCGTCAACTACGGTCAAGCCATCGTCCTGGCGTTCAGCCTGGCGGTGATGTGGGTTGGTTTCGCCTGCGGCCTGGGCGCGTACAGTTTCCTGGTGGCCCATGCTGGTGCGACGTTAATTGCGGTGCTGATTAATTTTGTGGGTTGCCGCCGTCTTGGCTTGCTGCCCAAACGGGGTGAATGGGGCCGACCCTCATGGAAAAGCTTCAAGGGAGTATTTGCTTTCGGAAACGACATCTTTATTTACTCGCTAGGTTGCCAGCTCATCAATTTCAGCCAAGGGATATTGCTGGCGCGCCTGATCGGGCTCGAAGCTGTGACAGTCTGGAGCGTTTGTACCCGGGTTTTCGTTTTGTTACAGCAGACGATTTATCGGCTGTTCGATTATTCAAGTTCGGCGTTTGCGGAGATGATCGTCCGCAACGAGCGCGTTCAACTGGCCTGGCGGTTTCGCCAAATTGTCCTGCTTTCTTCCAGTCTCAGTGTCGCAGCCGCAGCCGTGTTTGCCCTCAGCAACAAGGCATTCGTAGACATTTGGACGGGCGGACGATTTGAATCGCCGCTGTTGCAGGCTGCAGACATTAAGGCTCCGACTCAGTTGATCCGCCGCTTTGCAGACCGGCAGAACGTCGCAACCCAGCACGTCTGGGAGCGCTTGAGCGAATCAACCCGCGCCTATCTCCAATCCGAGCCGATGGCGGGTTCAGCCCTCGACGCTGCGCAGCAGATGCTGGCCACCGACCTGAACCGCATCATCAAAAGCGACCTGAGTTTGTCGGAAAATCTCACGTCAGGTGGCCAGTCCAATGCAGCCGTGTCGGATTCCGGGAATCCAAGTAGTCTGGCGTGGGTCAACCGGCATGCCTTGGAAGATCTGTTTCCCCAGGAATTGGCGGACAGCCGAAAGGCACGATGGGTAACGGCGAACGATTTGCTGCTGGCCCTGTGGTTGGTGCTCACCGTAAGTGTGCATGCCCATACCGGGCTCGTGGGGCAGGCAAAGGCGTTCGGCTTCATGCGTTACATTTTCTTCCTCGAAGGGATTGCCTTCATCGGGGCTTCGGTGTTGCTTCATCGCTGGGGAATCCCGGCCATGCTCGGCGCTTCGGTAGCCGCGACGTTGGCGTTCAGTTTCTTTTACGGCTTGTGGCGCACGCGAAATTATTTTCAGTTGAGCCTTCGTGAACTGGCAAGTTGGCACCAGCCCGCGGCGAAGCTTGCTCTTTGGATATTGCCCGCAGCAGTTGGACTCGGGTGGCTAACGCTGGGATGGTCGCCACTCTTGAAGCTGACGGTGGGCGGCGGAGCGATGGGCGTTTGGGCGAGCTGGGGAGTCATTCGCTACGGACTGGATGAAACACTGCAAGCAGAGATTGTACGACGTTCTCCAGCCCGTTTTCGTACAATTGCGAGGCGAATGCTTGGCCTGACACGGAGCGAAGGCGCACCTTCACCACGTGCTTGATTGACATTGACGGACCCTGACGAGCCGGCAGTCTGTCCAGATACGTAATTGTGAAAATCGTGATTTGTAGCTTCACCTTTGCGCCTCAAGCCAATGGGGTGGCCGAGGTAGTGCGAGAGCACGCGACCGGGTTGGCGGCTCTGGGTCATGAAGTGACAGTCGCCACGACGTTCGATCCCAAACGGGCTGCCTCACCTCCCATCCCGGGTGTGACAGTTCGGGAATTCAACATCAAAGCCATCGCACACCGGAAAACCAGCGATCAAACTGACGCGCCCGCTTATCGCCAGTTTATCAGCCGGTCGCCCATGGATATGATCATTTGCCATTGCTGGGGGGCTTGGCCAACAGACCTGGCATTTCCCGTCTTGTCAAACAATCCGGCCGGCAAGATTTTTGTCAGCCATGGGTTCGCTGCGCATTACTGGCATCGTCAACGGAGATTTCCATGGGGGCTGGCGCAATGGATGCGTCAACAACCGTATGTTTGGAAGTTGCCGCAACGAATGCGTGTCTTTGACCACATCGTCTTCCTTAGTGAACGAGTGGATCGTGCCCGTTTCTTTGACCACTGGTTGTTGCAGCGGTTTGGCGGCCCCCGCTGGAGTGCCATCCCCAACGGCACGTGGCCGGAGCGGTTTACGGGCACTCGCGAGGCTTTCCGTACGAGACATGCGCTCGGAAGCAAATTCGTGGTTCTTAACGTGAGTATGTATGCGCCCACGAAGGGGCAGGAGGCCGCGTTGCTCGCTTTCAGTCAATCTGGAATCCGCGATGCAGTCCTTATATTCATCGGCAATGAAATCAACGACTACGCCCGAGAGTTGCAGCGACTTGCGGCCCGATTGCCATTTGGCAGCGGCAGCTCTGTGCAGTTCTTGGAACGTTTGGATCGTGGGCAAATTTGCGAAGCCTACCAGGCTTGTGATCTGTTTCTGTTTGCTTCGAGAGGAGAAACCCAGCCGTTGGTGGTCCTGGACGCAATGGCGAGCGGGCGGGCGTTCATTTCAACGAACGTAGGTTGCGTATCCGAGTTTTCCGGCGGTGTTACAGTCAATAATCCGAATGACATGACGCACCACCTGCGTACGCTTCGCAGCGATGCGCCGCGTCTCGCCGAACTGGGCAAGTCCGGGCTGGCCGCAGCGCGCTCAATTTATTACTGGCCGAGAATTGTGGCGGCTTACGACCGTCTGATTGGCTCGCTGGCGACAGCGAAACATTAGAACTGAACCCGGTGTGAACAAAGAATTTATCGACCAAGATCGTTGGGACCAAAGCTACGAGCAATTGCAGCTCAGTATTGCGCCTCCGGACGATCCAATTCGCAAGTGGGTTGAGAAGTTTACGCCACCAGCAGGAGGGAGTGGAAGTTGCCTTGAACTTGGTTGCTTTCCGGGTCGCTATCTCGCTGTCTTTGCCGAACTCGGGTTCGAGGTGCACGGACTGGATCGCACTCCAAGAATTACGCCGGACTTACGTGACTGGATGCATCAGCAGGGATATGCCGTTGGTGAATTCATCTGCGGAAATGTCTTTCAGCATGCTTTTAGCCGTCAATATGACGTGGTCTGTTCCTTCGGGCTGATCGAGCATTTTAGCAATTGGGCCGAACTCCTCGAAATCCATGCACGATTAGTCACGCCCGGTGGAACCTTGATAGTGTCTGCTCCAAACTTTCGCGGTTTCTACCAGCGCAAGCTACACGAGTGGTTCGATCCCGTGAATCTCGCCGAGCATAATCTGGACGCCATGCACCCGAAACGTTGGGCCGACACCATCCGCCCACTCGGCTTCGCGGTTGAGATGTGCGGCTACATTGGTCCCTATGATTTCTGGGTCGGAGCGCAACCGCGGGCGGCGTGGCAGGTGCTGGCGATAAAAGTTCTGCGGCGGCTCAAACTTTTGGGGCGGTGTCTTCCCGACAACGTTGGCTTTTATGCGCCGTATTGCGGGTTAGTGGCGCGGCGCCGCAGCGGCAGGCCACTTACTTGACAACGCGAGCCCAGAGGTTTGGGCCAAGATATTCCAGCTTCTCTCGGGTCGCCGCCCGAAGTAGCGCGCGCAACATCAACGCGCCAAGCCAGCCCAGCGGCACTTTCAGCCAGCGGTGATCGCGAATCGTTTGATAACCTTCACTCGCGAATTCGGTCCGGGTGAAACCGTGCATTTGCGCCAGCGAGTTCAAACAGTTGGGCGTATAGGTCCAGACATGCGTGATATCGTTGAACAGATTCATGCCGACGAGGGGTGAATCACCGTTCGGCAAACGGAGTAGCAAACTTCCACCAGGCGCCAACGCTGCGAAGGCGCCACGCAGCAACTCCATGAAATGGTCCTTGGGCAAATGCTCGACCAGATCAATCCCGATCAATGCGGAATACCGGTTGGCCGGCTGCTTCGCCAGCCAATGATTCACGTCGTCCAGTTCAATCCCATCCTCAACCTGGCGCGCCAACGTCACCTGCTCGTCACTCGAATCCACACCGGTGATACTTGAAAACCCTCGCATCTGGAGCCAGCAGAGAAAGCTGCCATGCCCGCAGGCAAGTTCAGCCAAAGGGCGGTCAGTTTCCCGGGGCAACCAGGGACGCACGAGCCGGTCGTACAAGTAGGCTTTCTCCAAAGCCAGGCGACGCACATCCTCCAGCGAATTCACTGAGCGCGCCCGGGCTTGAAATTTATAGTAATCCAAATGATTCATGGACCAAAGGCGTTCCCAACGCTTGCGACTTCAATTCGGTCGGAGTCAGGTATTCGGGCGCTGGGTTCGACACGGTGGCTAATTCAATCGGCGAAGTTCAAGATGAATGAGTTGCCAGACGCCTCAAACTTTCGGTACTGGATGGCTCTGATTCGCGGGTTGCGGGCGAGCCATTCGTTGAAAGCCCGGCATTCACCTCGATTCGGGTCGGCTTTGAAGTTGTACCAGTCATCGAAACAGATGATGGTCCCGTTCTGGACGAAGTCGGTGATGAAATTCAACGCGGGCACCGTGGATTCATAAAGGTCGCAATCAATCCAGATGACAGCTGCCTTTTTGATTTGAAGCTCCTGTTTTGTCTTGTCATTGAGCACCTGGTCGTACCAACCGGGAACAAGCTTGACCCGACGGAGATCCACCCCGGCCTGGTGGATGCGACGCTGAAAATTGCCCGTGTCACACGCGTACTGCCCTTCGTGGTATTCACAATCTCCCTGAGCATCAACGCCCGCAATCGAAGGCAAACCCTGGAAGGAATCAAAGGCAAAGAATCGCATCGAATCCAGACCGAACCGTTTCGCATTCTGAAAAGCTGCAATAAAGGTGTTGCCCCAGGAAACACCGAACTCCAGGTAATCACCCTCCATATGGCAACCGGCAACGTAGTTCATGGAGTTTTTCAGAACCATCTCGTACTCGGCTTCGCAAATCCTGTCACGGGTTCGAAACCAGCCTGGTTGGATTGTGCGCTTGACCCATTTAAAACCGGGGCGCAGGAGTTGTCGGATGATGTTTGCCACTTTGTTCTGGTTTACGTCGGAATTCGGGGGCAAATGGACACCAACTTTGTTTCGCGGTAAAGGAGATTCTGACGATCCAGAAGCCCCGAACGATCGGAATCAGACACTGAATCCCACTTCGCGAAAGATCCGGCGAAAGCGAAGTTCCCAGGTATGTTCCGTCGAACAACGCCGCCAGGCGGCTCGGGCGATTTTCAAACACTCCTCCGGACGCTTGTGATAGTACGCATAAATCTCGATGAGTTCTTCCACCGAACGATAGCAGAGAATTTCTTTGCCGATTTCGTAATGCAAAGGCAATTCCCAATTAAAGGTGGTCACGTAACAAGCGCCCACACCAGGGCATTCGAAATCCCGACCCTTTACCGTCGTCAAGGCCAAGGAGGGTGAAGCCAGACCAATCCCGAGATTCAACTGCGTCGACCGGAAGATAGCGTTAGCATCATCCACCCATTGGCTGTTTGGCCAACCGGCGCCAAACAATTTGATGGGAACGCGAGCCTGCTGCAGGCGGTTAATGATCATTTCGCGTTCCGGCTTGATTGACCCCAGAAAGCTCATTGAATGCTGAAAGGCGGACGATGTTGGCTCCGCCATGCCTTCAGGCCGATGAACTCCTTGCGGCGAATAGATGACGGGCAACGAGCGTTCTCGATACCATTCAGTCGCTGGCAAACAATTCGAAATGTTCAAGTCGAACCTGGTCGCCCAATGTTGATAGTTGTCGTCCCGCACCGAAAAGATGCGATAAGGGAAGAACTGCAATTTGTCATCCAGGTTCATTCCCAGCAAAGGGCATCGCCAACGGGAACGTATTAACGCGAAGACCTCATCCGACAACAATAACGGCCTCGCATACAGGAGAATCACATCTGGCGAATAATCCCGGTTAGCTTGAATAAACTCGCGCACCCCCTGGACCACGAGTTCCTTCAACGTCGGCGACGACTGGTTCTTCAATCGGGGTCGCAAATCGAGCAGGCGCGTGGGCGCGATTCGGGCGAACTCCGGCACGAGATCATTCTGCTCCCACATGCAGTCAGCGATCAACAGGATGTTCCGCAACTCGCCCGGCGGAGCGATCACCGCGGGCGCGACTTCCGAGGCCACCGGCTGGCCAAAACGTTTGGCCAACTCTGCACAATAAGCGGTCTCCCACTGGCGGCCGCGCCGGTCCACCCACCAACGCAAAAACGGACCACGCAGAATCAAGTGGCTCAGCCAGGTGCGCAGCAGTGTGAAAAATCTCATCCGGCGTTATGGTGGCGGGAACGAACTACGGAAGTAAAGTTGAACACGCCTCCCTGAAACTTCGCCCTCAATCAAGTTACGATTTGCACGAATTCGAACAGCTTTTTAAACTTGCCCGGTTGAAAGTCGCAATTATTTCAGGACTGAGCCTCGCCGTTTCTCTCGGGTTCGCAGAACCTGTCCATTATTCCGCCACCAACCTGTGGATGGCAGAAATCGGCGTCTGCAACCAATCTTCTCCAAGCCAGGACACTAACGGGGTCCTTTATGTCACCTCGTGGAACGGCCGTTTGCATGCCATAAATTCCGATGGTTCACATCGCTGGACCTTCAATAGCCGCTTCGAAACCGTTTCGTCGCCGGCAATCGGGGATGATGGCACGATTTACTTTGGCAGCCGCGATCACCGGATCTACGCCATCGACCGTCAAGGTCGAAAGAAATGGGATTTCAAGACCCGTGGCTGGGTCGATGCTTCGGCGGCCGTTGGCAGCGATGGGACTATTTACGTGGGTTCGTGGGACAAGATATTCTACGCTTTGAACCAAAATGGCGAAAAGCTGTGGGGGTTCAACACCGCCGGGCCGATTGTGTCTTCCGCCGCCCTCGATGCCGCGGGCTCAATCTATTTTGGTTCGCATGACCGCAAGTTCTACGCATTGAGTCCGAACGGTTCGAAACGCTGGGAACTGGCGACCGGTGGTGCCATCATTTCTTCCCCGGCCGTCGGCAACGAGGAAACGATTTACTTCACCTCGTTGGACGGCAAGTTGTGGGCGGTGAATCCGACTGGCGCCGTGCTGTGGAAATACCAGACCGGAAGCACGACAGCGTCGTCTCCAGTGATCGGCCCCGAAGGCGAAATCTTTGTTGCGGGAAACCAGTTCTGCTTTGTCGTGAATCCCAACGGAACGATGCGCTGGCAATGGCCCATTTCGCGCGGCGACCCCGAGCCACTCACCCAGGCGAGTTGCGTTGCCCTCGCCAATGGGAATGTCGTTGTGGTCCCGGGCCGAGGGGAGATGGTTGAACTCAGCGGCGGCAAGGACTGGATTTGGAGTTACTGGCTGGGTGGCGAGAGTTTTTCTTCGCCGTTGGTCGGAGTGGGAGGCACGATTTACGCCATGGGAATGGCAGCACACCTCCATGCGGTCAGTGGCAATGTGCCCCTGGCCAGGACTTCCTGGCCAATGTTCCGCGGGAATCCGCAGCGCACCGGGAGGGTGAGCGCTGGAAAGTAAGATCACTTCTCAATGGCGAGGGCCGCCTCGTACGCCGCCAGGAATTTTTTAGCCATTAGTTCGGGAGAAAGATATTCCCGTTGGATTGCCAGCGTCGCCGTATCAACCTGCCCTTTACCAAAAAGCGGGTGCGCACAAGCCACCCGGATGGATTGGATGAATGCTTCCAGATCACCAACCGCAAACAAAAGCCCATTCTTTCCCGGAATGACATAATCAGGAATTCCCCCGACCGATGCGGCCACAACCGGCACACCTGCCACCACCGACTCTTTCACTGCATTGGGACTGGTGTCGGCACGGGTGGGCATCAACAACATCGTTGGTGTTTCCAGTTCCGTGGCCACTTCGTTTGGCAGCAGATGATGCTTGAACTCAATTCGTTCCCAGGTCTTCGCGGAAACCATCGTGCGCAACTCTGCGATGTAATTTCGCGCGGGACCCGTAATCACTTTAACGCGGAAATCCATTTCCGGCGTTAATCTGTCCAACGCCGCCAGGAGCATGTCCGTTCCTTTACGATACGCGAGACTGCCTACGCTGAGAAATAGCGGCGGAGAGATTTGCGGCCGCCGCACAACACGTCGGAACGCGCTATTGGACGCATGCTCGGCTTGATGAATCTTTGGTTTGGGGAAATTCTCGCTCAGGAACTTGACGGCGAAAGTCGATTCCGTCGTGACCACGCGGGCGCGGCTCAGGGTGATGCGTTCAACGAATGTGACGAACCGATCATACGTGGGCATCCTGATTCGCTGTTGGTACCAGGCGAACAGCCCCTGGATCGTCATTAGGTACGGCCATTCCAGTCGCGAAGCGATCAAGCCCGAACCCTTCTCACTTCCCCAGGCGTGAACCAGATCCGGTTGCAATTGTCGGCAAACGCGGCGAATGCGCAACGTATCCAGCCAGAAGAACGATGCCAGGCGTTGCATTCCGTTGGCCTTAAGGACGTGGAAGGTCACTCCATTGCGCTCGAACGAAGTATCCTTTTCAATTCGAGCACGGAAAAGGATGACGTGAATTCTCAGATTTGGATCTTTTTCCAACTCGTTCAACAACACGATCTGCCAAGTCGCCGGATGAGCTCGAGGAAGCTTGGAAATCCAGGCGGGAATGTCCGACAGCCATTCAACCGGAAAATCAGAAATCCAAACAACAGTCAGTGGTGATTTCAACGGCATGTTCAGCTTGTAGTCCCGGATGGCGCAGAAACCACCCGGGCCGGGTTGCCTGCGGCGATTTCACCGCGTGGCACATCCTTCGTAACCACCGCACCTGCGCCCACGACAGCTCGGTCGCCAATCGTGACACCTTTGAGAATAATTGCCCGCGCCCCGATGAAAACGCCGCGTCCAATGGTCACCGGTTTTGGATTGTCGGGCGTAAAGTCACCCCAGTTCCATTCTCCCACGGGAGCATGAAAGTCGTTATCAAAAATCATCGCGTCCGCTCCGACGAACGTTCCTTCGCCGATTTCGACCCGCTTGGCGGCGCAAACGGAGGTGCTGCTGAGCCCGACTCCGGCTCCAAGGATAATTTCCGCACCAGCTTGCATGGTCCGAAGGGACACCGGTCGCGAACAACCGATGGGATTGCTGCGCAAGTAACTGTTCAGGCAAACGCGCGAACCGAGCTGGATGCGTGAACCGCGGGCACGATGCAAGTAAGGCCGGCCATTCAAGATGATATCCTTTCCCAACTCCAGGCCACGCCAACGCGCCTCGGTCAGCCACAGGGCGTTAATCAGCGCGCGACGAATGCCATTGATGCTTCGCAAGGCCTGCCTCAAGGGGCCATCTTGTTCCATGCCGGAGTTTTGCGGGCACGGAGAGAACAGGCAAGCACTCCGTTGCGGCCCCGTCGGCACGCTCATGTCAAAACTCAAGACTCGTCCCCAGCCTGTGTGTCCCAATTACCTTGTTCCGAGCGGGGATTCGGCGGCATGCGCCACTGGCGCACGGAGTGCTTGAGAAAGTGCATGAGCGCCCTTGCATTCAAAGTCAGCCGGAAGAGCGGCGAATACGTGAAACCCTCGATCGTCCCCTCCCACTCCAAGCAAACCCATTTTGGCGTTTTGGACGGCGCGATTGTCGCCTTCTTTCTCGCCTGCGCGGCAGGCCTGGTCTATCTGCTAATGAGGTAAATCCGGATCAAGCCGGTTCGCTTACCGCTGACCACGCGCCTTGGGCGACATCAATGGTTGAACGGGCGGCTCGTTGGTGTTTGGCGTCTTCGTCTTGAACGCCGAGCGGAACAGCCAGTGTCGTTTTAAACCTTGCACCAGATCGTCAGCGTCGACGACCGCCTTGGAGATTGAACCCAGTATGTTCGTGTTGGCTTGAACTTGTGAATTCAAGTTGCTCGTGATGCCGGCCAGATTGTCGAGCGATAACGCCAGCTTCTCTACCAGGACGGTCAGGTTCGTATCTGTGCTGGCCACCACACTATTCACGTTGCTCAAGACTGACTCCAGGTGCTGCTGGCTGTTCGAACCGAGTGCCCACTCGCCCAAAGCGCCCGGCCCCCGCAATTGCGCCGCCAGTGCCGCGAGGTTCGACGAGGCAGGCTGCGCATTGAGCGCCACAACGTTCAGGTTCGATGCAAGATTCGCGCTGTGGTCCAGAACGCTGCCGATCTTGTTCGTCAAATTCAGTATGTTAGGCAGGGCCGACTCCACTTGATCGACCAATTGTTCCAAACGCTCGTTGACGGCCTTACTCTCGATCGGAGTAATCCAATACTCCTGTTCCAGATTCGTGTAATAGCGTGAGTCATTTGCGTTGGCCAATTGCTGAAGACGATCCCTCACTTGCCCCTCAAAGGCCGTATGATTTGTTTGCTCGAGGTCGGGAAACTCTGCCCGCACTTGTTCCGTCTGTTGTTCCCGGGTGGCCCTGATTTCCCTCCATCGTAACATCGCCAGCGCCACACGATTCGTTCCCTCCAGAATGGTGGGTACGCCGGCAGTTCCCTTGGTGATTTCCAGGAAACGGTTGCCGAATAAATCTGATGAAACCTTCACCCGCGAATCGTCCCAAATGTAACCGTAATGGGGCCTTTGGATAACGAAGTAAACGGACACGCCATACCAATCACCAGGGGCGTTTGGCACAATCGCAGTGATCGAACCGGCGTTGAAGCCCATCAGCTTCACCGGATCGCCAACCTTCAGTCCTGCCGCGTTGTCGAGGGACGTGTAATAAGTGTATTTCGGAATGAACCAGCCTTTGCGCGCCGCGGTGTTACGCAGAAAATACACAAAGCCCGCCACCATCAGCACCATTGCCGCGATGACAAACCAGCCAACGGCGCGCTCCATGCGATTCAATCGCGTGCGCAGTTGCGGGGTTAGATCCTGTAAGGCCATTCAGGTCCTTTGTTGTCCCGAAAACGTTTCAGATTGCATCGCACTGGTCAATGAGGTGAATCAACCATGCAACAGCTCTTGAACCGAAGTTTCCCGTGCTCCCGCGACGGCATCCCAATCGCCCATCACCAACAATCGCTTTTGGCTGATGCAGGCCACTCGGCCCGCATGTTTCCGCCAGGGCCGCAAATCATCCGCCGTTGCCACAATGGTCACTGGTTTCCCGCCTGAAATGGCGTGCCCGCGCAAAAGTTCGTCCAGAAACCCCAGCCACCAGAGCGTGTGCCGGAAATCGAGGCCGGTCAGCGGGCTATCCAGCAATAACACCTCCGGGTCGAGCGCCAGCGCCCGCGCCAACCCGGCGCGTTGCCGCCAACTGCGGCCCACATTCGCGGGGGTGCTGTTTGCCCAGGGAATCAATTCCATCGCTTCCAACAAGGCTTGCACTCGCGCGGTTAAATCATTTGGCGGTAAGCGGCGATGATACTGCAACGGCAAAGCGACATT
>DASUGI010000354.1:0-3710 GCA_036274115.1 Verrucomicrobiia bacterium | reverse complement strand
GCTCCTGCGCTTGGTCAGCGCGCTGCTGGCCGAGTTCAGCGACGAATGGGAAACCGGAAAAATTTACCTCAACATGGAATGCCAAACCCAGCCCTCTGTTTAATGCTCGACGAATTTACAGAAAAAAATTTGCGCCGCCCTGGCTCTCAGCCGTAGATGGTATGTATCGTTGGTTTCTTACAAACCGATCAAGTGCGCGAATCGTGAGTATTTCACCTCTGGGCCCATCGCGCAATGGACGACGGCGAAGTCTCTTCCTGGTCGAATATCCGAACGGCGCGAAGGAACGTGTATCTTTTGTTGTCGCAGCCAACTCTATCGCGACGAACCCACCAACAAACACGTGGGATGCGTTTGTTAAGGGCCTGGCAACACCGAAACTCGCTGCATTTGTCGTAAGCCAGGAACAATTTGTCCATGAACTTCTCAAGCGTTCTCCAATACATGAAGTCGTTCCTTTTGTGACAAGTCAACTAACCAATGCGACTCCACTGTCCATATCGGTCGTTGATGCTAAGAGCAACATCCCGCACCCCGCACGCGCCAGTGACCTGGCTGCCCAATTCCTGTTGCTGAATGTTCAGGAGAAAGTAGATGCAAAGCCAATTCTTCCGGGCCTTATTGTGAGGACAGCTCTTGGCACAAAACAAATCGTGAGTTCACCACCGGATTTGAGCGTCAAGCTGCAGCGTTGGTGGGAAACTCGCGGCAAGTCGTTATTGGAAAAAGGCCAATTAGAATGGGGCTCCAATAAGTAAGGGCAGTTGCAGGTGGCGATTGAACTCGTGAGCCATGCACGTGATTCAGGAGCGTGACGAAAGTAATATTCCCACCGTGAGCTACACGCGCGGCACGGATCTGAGCGGTTCAGTGGAAGGCTTGCCCCGTGATCCCCGCACGATCAGCGCTGTTTGAAGTAAAACGTGGCGAGCTTGCGGGCGAGCGTGGTCGCGATTTGTTCGTCCGTGTTGGTCAACACAATCACGGCCAGTTGTTCCTCCGGGAAACGTTGCAGGCTGGCGGAAAAACCGGACGTCGAGCCGCCATGGCCGATGTTCTTGCGCCCGTCCACTTGATCGACGTGCCAGCCCAGCCCGTATCTGGCGGATTGTCCCGAGGCGAGGGTAGCGGGAGTCCACATGGCGGTTTTCGTGTCCGCGTGGAGCAAGTCGTCGCGGTTCAGCGCGGCGTTCCACTTTGCCAGGTCGCCAATCGTGGAAACGACCGCGCCGGCGGCGAAGACGTCCGTCAGATCGTAATCGCGATTGATCCACGCGCCATTGGTGCGCTCGTAGCCGTGAGCGCGATGCGGGATGATGAGGGCGGGCTCGCGATTGGTGGTGCGGTTCATCTGCAACGGGCCAAAGATTTTCGCACCCATGTAGTCCCAATAGTTTTGGCCGCTCACATTCTCGATGAGGTAACCCAACAGGGAATAACCGGTGTTGGAATAGTTCCACGACGTGCCGGGCGCAAAGTTCAGCGGACGATCGCGAAACGCCGCGAGGAATTGTTTTTGAGTGAGGCGTCTGGTGAGTTCGAAGCCCGGGAGACCGGTATAGGATTTAATACCGGAGGTGTGCGTGAGGAGATGGCGCACGGTGATATTGGTCCAGGAAGCGGGAAGATCAGCAAAATGCTTCGTGAGTTGGTCGTCCAGCGACAGCTTGCCTTCCTGTTGCAGCAGGAGAACGCCCGCCGCCGTCAATTGTTTGGTGACGGAACCGATTTCAAAAACGGTTTCCTCGGTTACCGGGACGCGATGTTCGAGGTCAGCAAAGCCGTAGCAGCCGGTCTTGACCCGTTCCCCGGCTTGAATGATGGTCAGCGCCACCCCGGGAATCTGTCGTTCGGCCATCTGTTGCCGGATGTAATCATCGACGGAATCGGCCCGGCTGATACCCGGACGGCAGCCAATGGCAAGAATCAAAACCGCTAACAACCAACGCTGATGCATTGGCGATGTTAAGAATAAACCGAAGCGAACCTCAAAGTTTTTCGCCCGACGGTGAAAAGGTCATCGGTGAAGTTTCACTTCCTGGCTGCCGATTCCCGGCGTCCGTTCAAGGTTTCCTGGAACCAGGCTTCAATCGGTTCGCTTGTCAGGTGCATGGCCATGGGCAGCGAAAAGTGATTCGCCTGCTCAATCACGCGGACTTTTGCCGAACCCGCCGCTGCCACCTCGCGCAGTCGCAGTAAATCTTCCGGCGGACAGACCGTGTCCTTGCCGCCGCCGATCAACAACACGGGCACCTGCAACTGGCGCATTGCCGTCTCTCCCGCCCAATCCGCCCAGTTCAATTGCAATCGTTCCGCCGCCAGCACCGTGGCCTTTTGCGTGCTCCGCCGGGAGATTGGCACTTTCAACGCTTTGGCCAATCGTTCAAACGTCTCCGGGGGTTGATTATACGGGGCCAGACCGACAACCGTGCGGATGCGCTGGTCCTGTGCCGCCCAATGCAATGCCAGCGTCGCTCCATACGAAAATCCCAGCACGCCGATGTCCGCATCACATTCCCCGCGCGCGCTGAGCTGGTCCAGCATCTGGCGCAGATCGTTCACCTCGTATTTGCCGAACGCCACTTGCGCGCCGGTGGATTGCCCGTGCCCGCGCAAGTCCACCAGCACCACCCGATAGCCCGCCTGCGCCAGGTGCAGTCCCCACGCGATCATGGATTCCTTGCTCAACATGTAGCCGTGCAGGAGAAAGAGCGTCGCGGGAGTGGCCCGCGGCCTGAAATTGACGGCGTGATTCGTGACGACGGACAGGACCAGCATCGTCCGGCCGGCGCGATTCGTTTCGACCTTGGAAGCCACCGTGACATGGTAATCCTGCGGCGGCAGTTCCAGAATCTGAAGTTCGGCCGCCGGCGGCCCGACCGACACGCGGCTCCGGCGCATCGGCGTTTCGATCCGTTGCGCCAGGAAATTGGTATTCAGATTTTGCCACCACCCGAGCACCTGCCGATTGCCGGCCGGATCGCCGTTCCGGTTGGGCGCGGTGACAATGCGCTGCGCCGCCATGCGGCTGGTGACGCATCCTGCCGAACTCAGCAATAACGCTACCAGGCCGACCCGGATCCCGAGCCGCCACCGTTGAGAATGATCCTGCTTCATCTGATTGCATCCCGCGGCCACCCCCGCCTCGCCACGCTGGAGCGGCAATCGGGGGAAGGAGCGTTCCGACGCTGAAGAGGATTGAGATACGCCGCCTTGACGGCAAATGAAATCATCGCCTCAGTCGCGTGAAGCGTGAATCGCTCGGTAACGCTGGGCATACACCGAGGTGAACCGCGGACACGCGAAATACGCGAATCGTCTTCCGGGTGAACGCCCGCAACCGAGCCGCGGTTTGTTCGCGTTATCCGGTGGTTCGCGGTCACCCGGCGGTGCGGTTCTATTCCCCGATCGACTGACTGTTGCGGATCGCTTGCTCAGATGGACCTAACACTGCCAGCTCATCCATGCGCTTAATCCAGTCGCGGACCTTTGACGTGACGAGTGGATCCGACAGGTCCGTTAGATAGGTTTGAAATTGTGCTCGCGCCTTGGTGAATTTGCCTTGGTATGCTAGTGTAGTGTCTCATAAAAGACTTTACTAACAAGCGCGGGCGTGCCAGAATTCCAGCATGGCTCGACCCAAACTGCCTCTACACCTATCCACTGAGCAACGAAGCGAACTGCTGCGCTTGGTCCGGGCGCCCAGCACC
>DASUGI010000353.1:0-13760 GCA_036274115.1 Verrucomicrobiia bacterium | reverse complement strand
GAATCCAACCGGGCTGCGGTGGTGCAACTGCTTTCCAAACGATTGCACACTGAATTCCTGGATAAACTTGCCAGCAATCTTTCTCCCACCCAAATCGAGATCGTCAAAGACCGCATGACCTATGGCAGACTCAAACTGAACTATGATTACTACTGCGAGATTGTCCCGGGACTGACGGACAAAGAGAAAGCGATGATTCTCGAAACACTCAAGGTGGCTCGGGAGGAAGCCATGGACGGCGGCAGCGCGGACGAAAAGGCGGCTGTCTTCGAGAAATACAAGAATCAGATTAACGCTCGGCTGGTGGAGGGGGGACACGATGTCGCTAAGGCGACCAAGGAGTGGGAAGCCAGACAAGCCGCAGCAAAACCGGCTTCGTCGGAGAAGCAGTAATCGGTTGTCGTTTGGTTAAGCGCGATTCTTAAGGCTGGAGGTGGCTCCTCGGGACAAACCTGGCCGCTGCTTCACATCCAAAAAACACGGACAGGCTTTCCGTAATCGAAGTTCCTGGTTCTTGGCTCAAACCCATTTAATTCCAGCAACCAAGGCGCTATGCTGCTTCCAACCAGAAGTTGGAAGCATTACTGACGCAGATGAATCAGCGTCGCCGAGGAGCATTACTTTTCGCCAGCCTTGCTTACGGGCTGTTGCTGTGTTGTTTCGGGGAGCCGTGGACGTTTGCTGCGCCCCAGCCGCTCGTGGCTGTACATGATTCGGAGTATACGCGGGCGCTGGAAACGATGAACGCTTCCGGCGCAACGCCAACTGGCCCGGGCACGACCGGTAAACAGTGGTGGCCGACCGATTGGCATTATTTCGTAATGCCTGAAGTGGTGAAAGAGGCGCTTCGTTCGGATGGGACGGCCTTCACGGTGGTGGGGGATTCAAATATCATGTCGGGCGAGTTGATGAACAACGGAGAGCCGCGTTATCCGATTCTCATCAGCCTGGCGTCCGAGGCCATTCATAGTAGCGAGATTGGGCCACTGACGAATTACGTTGCGGCAGGAGGGTTTCTGTTCGTGGGCTCATCGGCGTTCACGCGTAACACGAATGGCACTTCACGGGGGAATTTTGCATTCGCCAATGCCATGGGATTGAACATGGTCGGGTCGGGATTAAACAACTGGGCGCAGAACAGTGTTTACACGCGGGTTGGAAATCATCGCATCAATAATCATGTTCCCGCCGGCACGCTCACGTGGAGATTGCCCTCCGCGGCCGAAGAGATTCCGTGGGGCACCGCCTCAGGCACTCAGCAGTCCCACAGCAACGCGCAGGCTCAAGCGCCGCATGATGTCTGGCAGGTGGCCAACAACGGAGCGACCGTCATCGCCCAGGGCGGCAATAGCCCTTTCCTCACGGTGAAACAATACGGCAAGGGGTACATCATCTATTGTGCGGCGATGCAACCGATGCTGGGCAACGGCGGTTGGTCGCCCACCACGCACTCGTATCTTACGTTGCGACGCTCGATTGAATGGGCGTTCGAAACTTTCGATCAACCGATTCTGAAGTTGGCGCCGTGGCCATACCAGTATGATGCCGCGTTCATCGTGCGGCACGACCTGGAGAGTTTCGCCGACATCATCGCCGCGGTGGAGACTTCGGCCCGTTACGAATTCACCAATGGTTGCACCGGTGATTACTACCTCTGCACGGGCACGCTGAGGGAAAACATGTTTCCGACCTACAACACCAATAATGTCGTCGCGAGTTTGCGTCGGGCGATCTCGAATTACGGTGCCACCATCGGACCGCACAACGGGGGATTGACCAATCCCATGGTCGCGGCGACTCCGGGGTCCTACGATTACTGGCATTGGGGGCCGGACGAAGTGCTTGGGATCAATCCACCCGGCTACGGCAGCGGATCGAATTATGCCTATGTGTCCTTGTCGCGCTCGTTTCAAGATATTGAATCGTGGTTTTCCGGGCTCATGACCAATGGAATGCGCGTCTGGTGTGGGCCGTATTACAACAGCACGCGGGAAGCTTCGGCCAACATTCAGGCGCATTTAGGGGTCAAGGTTACTGGCGAACAAAAGATCGGACCTTTCCCTCACTGGACGCTTTCAACGCAAACGCCGAACAAACGGTTTGGCCTGTTAAACCAGCCGCTGAGCGACTGGTTTGTGGGGACTCAAGTGGCGCATTCGATGGAGGGAGGACACACGGCGGCTACCGTCAGGTCGCTGATCGATTTCTATTACGACCTGGGGGGATTGGTGAATCAGTATTCTCATTCCCTTTCACACGGGGTTGGCATTGCTGGCCAGCAGGCAAACGCATACGTGCTTCACGCGATGGATACCAACCGGTTTCCACGCCTGTGGTCGGCTAACGCCATCAAGATTTACAATTGGTGGCTGCAGCGATCCAACATCGTGTTCACCGTCAGCACGAGCACCAACGGCAACCAGTTCATCGCCGACGTCAACATTCGAAATGCTTCGAGCCCCGACACGGCGATCGAATTGCTGATGCCCGTGTCAAAGTTGTTCTGCAATTTTCAGGTCTTCACCAACGGAGTTCTTGCCAGCCCAACGATTTATCGGAGCAGCGGCCCGTTAACTAAAATTCGAGTTGGAAATTCGGTCACCAATGCATCGCTGCGTTATTATGGCCTGGGTGCGGCTTCAAACGTGTTCGCTCAGAACTTCGATGGCGTGAGCGCACCCGGTCTGCCCTCGGGTTGGACCACGACCACTTCCGGCGCGGGCTCTGCCTGGGTCACCCAGGCGGCGTCGAGCGATACCTCGCCTAATTCCATTTTCAGCAGCAGTGTCGGGAGTGTTGGTTACTCCGACCTCATTTCGCCCGCGTTCGCCGTCGCGGAAGGTCAGGCTCAGCTTTCATTCCGCACGGCTTATAACCTCGAGTCCGGATCGGGCGGAGTTGGCTACGACGGCGGCGTGCTGGACATTAAAATCGGGTCGGATCCATTTGTGGATATTGTGGCTGCCGGCGGCTCTTTTGTTTCGGGCGGCTACAACACCGTAATCGACAACACGTTTGAAAGTCCCATCGCAGGTCGATCCGCCTGGAGCGGGTCGTCCGGTGGTTATATCACCACGCTGCTAAATCTGCCCGCGGCGGCCTCCGGCAAGATGGTGCAATTCCGATGGCGCAACGCTTCGGACAACGGCAATCCCGTGGTCGGGTGGCGCATTGACTCCATCACCGTCACGAACCGTTTGTGCCTTTGCTGCATCTCCGGCGGCACGAACACCCCGGTGCTTCCCATCCAAAGCAACCGGACCATTTACGAGACGTCCACGCTCATCGTCACCAACACCGCCAGCGATGCCGATCCGGGTGAGAACCTCTTCTACAGTCTGGAGAATCCGCCGACCGGCGCCGTGATCAGCGGCAATGGCATCATTAGCTGGACTCCATCAACGACCTTTGGCGGCACGACCAATGTGATTCGAACCATCGTGACGGACAGCACGGGGCGGACGGCGACGAACAGCTTCCTGGTTTCAGTGCTGCATTCGAATACGCCACCCGTGCTGCCGGTGCAGACGAATCGAACTATCGATGAACTGACGACACTCGCGGTGACCAACACGGCAACGGACTCGGATCTACCGGCGAATGCTTTGACATATTCGCTGACGGCACCCGCGGGCGCCGCGATTTCAACCAACGGCATTATCACGTGGGCGCCGACGGAACTGCAGGGCCCGTCGACCAACACGTTTGTTACCATTGTCACCGACAACGGAGTGCCGGTCCGAAGTGCCACCAACAGTTTCACTGTGAGAGTGCTGGAAGTGAATGGTGCGCCGCTGCTCTCGCCGATTTCAAGCCAGACTATCCATGCCGGAACAACACTGTCCTTGCATTGCATCGGGGAGGACGCGCCTGGTGAGAACGGCACTTTGACCTTCAGTCTGGATGCAGCGCCATTGACGACGTCGATCAATGCAACAAACGGCGTCCTGACGTGGCAATCGCTGGACGCAGACACCGGCAGCACGAATCATTTCGTGGTGCGCGTGACTGACAACGGTCAACCGCCGCTGAGTGATACACGACCGTTTGACGTGCTCGTGGTCGCGCGCCCGATTATCCAGGGCATTGTGATAACCAATAATGTCGCCACCGTCACGTGGAGTGCTATTGCCGGACAAAGCTACCTGCTGCAAGGCAATGATGATTTGACTCCAACGAATTGGTTGGATCTGGGTGAAGCCGTGTCGAGTTCAGGCGATACGGCATCCCAAACAAACTTCATTTTCGAAACCCCGCTCCGTTACTATCGGGTTCGACTTGTGCCGTAATTGACCCATTCGCCGCTTGCCTTGGGCGGAATTCCTTAGAAACAGGATTGCTGTTGGCAGAATGCAGTATCATCATGCGCCATCGGCTATGTCTGAATATATCTTAAAGCGCGCGCCGTCATGTCGTTGTGTCGCGCGGCTCGCTTTCCTTGCCATTTTGCTATTTGGACGGTCGCTTTTTGCTGATGTTAATGTCACTCAACTCCGCTGCGAACAACTCGAGAACCCGCTCGGCATCGATGTCACTTCTCCCCGGCTTAGTTGGGTATTGAGCGCGAGCCGCCGCGGGGTTCGGCAGACCGCGTATCAGGTTCTGGTCGCTTCTGCGCCGAGCGAACTCAAGCCGGGGCAGGCTGACCTTTGGGATAGCGGCAAGGTATCTTCCGATCAATCCATTCTGGTTCGCTACGAGGGCAAACCGCTTGCCTCGCATATCGAGTGCTTTTGGAAGGTGCGGGTTTGGGACAATGACGGTCGCGCCTCGGAGTGGAGTGCTCCTGCGAAATGGTCGATGGGCCTGCTGTCTGAGTCTGACTGGAAGGCCAGGTGGATTGGCTTGGACGGCGTGGAAAGGACCAATGCGCTGACTGACACCAGTTGGATTTGGTATCCGGAAGGCGAACCTCAAAAATCGGCTCCGGTTGAGACGAATTGGTTTCGTCGCGTCATCAGCATTCCTCCTGATAGAAAGATCAAGCGCGCTCTCTTTGAATACACCGGCGACAACGAATGTCGCGGCTGGTTGAACGAGTTCGACCTCGGAGCGCGCAACAACTTCAAGACGGTCAAATGGAACGACATCACCTCGCGGCTCGAATCCGGAAAGACCTATGTGTTTGGTCTGGTCGGCCGGAACGAGGGTACAAACGAGAATCCGGCGGGCGTCATCGGTCGGTTGACGATCGAGTTCGACGCGGGTGAACCCATGATGATCCGAACTGACGAGGGCTGGAAGGTCTCAAAGCGCTTCGAGCAAGGCTGGAATACGCCGTCCTTTGACGATTCAAAATGGGTTGCCGCCAAAGTCATTGGCCCGGCAAACACGCAACCATGGGGTGAGCCGCGTTCGGGCGAGAACCGACAGTTTCCTGCGCGATGGTTGCGGAAGGAGTTTGCCGTCGAGAAGAAAGTTGCCCGTGCCACCGTTTACTTCTGCGGCCTCGGTTCGTCCGAACTGTACTTGAATGGAGCGAAGGTCGGCGACGCGGTGCTGTCTCCGGCATTGTCCCAATACGACAAACGCGTGTTCTACGTGACGTATGACGTGACGAAGCAATTGCGGCGCGGCGCGAATGCGATGAGCGCGGTGCTCGGGGGTGGACGCTTTGCTTCCGACCGAAGCAAGGTTTACGCGGGCACCGTGAATTTTGGCTGGCCAAAAATGATTCTGCATTTGCGCCTCCAATACGCTGATGGCTCGATTGATGAGGTCGTGAGCGATGCTTCGTGGAAGCTGACCACGGACGGACCGATTCTCAGCAGTGGTGAGTTTGACGGCGAGGAATACGATGCGCGCAAAGAGTTGCGCGGTTGGAGCAAGGTCAATTACGACACCGCAGCCTGGCTGCCGGCACAAGTTGTTTCCGCGCCACCGGGCAAACTCTCAGCGCAAATGACCCGACCAATCCGGGTTGTGGAAACGCTGCGGCCGATTTCGGTCAAGGAAGTGAAGCCCGGTGTTTTCATCTATGACATGGGCCAGAACATGGTTGGTTGGTGCCGACTGAAGGTCCGTGGTCCAGCGGGCATGACGGTGCAACTGCGTTTTGCGGAAACCCTCAATCCGGACGGCACGCTTTACATGGCCAATCTGCGTGGTGCACGTGTGACGGACACTTACACGTTGAGCGGAAGGGGCGGTGAAGTGTGGTCGCCCCGGTTCACGTATCACGGCTTCCGTTACGTCGAGATGACCGGCTTTCCTGGGAAGCCGACTCTCAATGCGCTGGAGGGCAGGGTGGTAAACGATGACTTGCCGGTCGCGGGACAGTTCGAGTGTTCGAATGAGTTGCTCAACCAGATTTATCGCAACGTCTATCGGGGCACGCGCGGAAATTATCGCTCGATTCCCACCGACTGCCCGCAGCGCGACGAACGCCAGGGCTGGCTGGGTGATCGCTCCGAGGAGTGCCGGGGCGAATCGTTTCTCTTCGATATCTCCGCCTTCTATCCGAAGTGGCTGCAAGACATCAGCGACGCGCAACGCGATAGCGGCAGCGTGCCGGACGTTGCGCCGGCTTACTGGCCGATCTACTCGGACAACGTGACATGGCCGAGCACACTCGTCACCGCGCCGGGAATGTTGCATCGCCAGTATGGCGATCTTGCGCCTGTTGCCGGGCGCTACGACAGCGCCAAAAAATGGCTCAACTACATGAAAGGTTTCTTCACCAACGGCGTCATCGCGAAAGACAGCTATGGTGACTGGTGCGTGCCGCCGGAGGATTTGAAGTTAATCCATTCAAAAGATCCGGCGCGACAAACCGACAAAGCACTTCTGGCGACCGCTTACTTCTATTACGACCTCAAGTTGATGGAACGATATGCGGGTTTGCTTGGCAAAATCGACGACGCAATGCATTTCGCGCAATGGGCCGATGAAATTAAAGCCGCCTTCAACCAAAGATTTCTCATTCGGGAATCGGGTCAGTACGACAATGGCAGCCAAACTTCCTGTGTGTTGCCGTTGGCGTTTGGCCTCGTACCTGATGATCAGCGTGCGAAGGTCTTCAATCGCCTGGTGGACAAGATCGAGAACGAAACCAAAGGCCACATCGGCACGGGCCTCATCGGCGGACAACACTTGATGCGGGTTTTGTCTGACAACGGTCGCGCTGATCTCGCGTACCGTATCGCGAGTCAGAAAGATTATCCCGGCTGGGGCTACATGATTTCGCAGGGGGCAACCACCATTTGGGAACTCTGGAACGGCAACACTGCCGACCCCACGATGAATTCCGGCAACCATGTCATGCTCGTCGGGGATCTCGTGATTTGGTTCTACGAGTATCTCGCAGGCATCGCTGCTGATCCCGAGCAGCCGGGGTTCAAGCACATCGTCATGAAGCCGCATCCGGTCGCCGATTTGAAATTTGTGAAGGCCAGCCACCGTTCTCCTTACGGGTTGATTGTCAGCGATTGGCGCAAAGAAGGAGGAATGTTTAGTTGGAAAGTTGAAGTTCCGGCGAACACGAGCGCTACCGTTTACGTCCCAAAAATGTCCCGGGGCAAAGTCAGTGAAAGCGGGAAGACCTTGGAACAAACGCGTGGAGCAAAACTGTTACGCGCTGAAAACGACCGGATCGTTTTACAACTCGACAGCGGCAAGTATCATCTGACAAGCGAATGAACTCTGAAGTCGACCATTCTCTGAACACGTCTATTGCACCTGCCAACACCGCTGTCGCTCGCGCAGGTTTGCGTGACAGTTGCAAGGCTGGTTTACGTGCTCACCCCTCACCCTCAATCCCTCTCCCCATTAAGGGGCGAGGGAAGTTTGCAGGCGACGGTCTTTGGCGACTTGAACGGCAAGTGAGTTACACACATCGAGCTTCCGAATATTCGCGAAGGCTACTATCTGTTTCCCTCTCCCCTCAGCGGGGTGAGGGATTGAGGGTAAGGGGTGGGCGCGGCCTCAGCTTTCTTTTTGTCTGGGTGGTCTTGTCTCTGACGCTGTCGGTATCCTGTTTGGCGGCAGACCAACCCGGCTTGGTGAAGTCCGAGTTTATCTACGAAACCGCGCCTTTCCCTTCGTGTCATGCGTCCACGATTGTTGAAACCAGGTCCGGCCTGGTCGCGGCCTGGTTTGGCGGCACGGCGGAGCGCAATCCCGATGTGTGCATCTACGTTTCCCGACACGTTGATGGCAAGTGGAGTCCGCCCGCCGAAGTTGCGAACGGAGTTGGCTTTGGCGAAAAGCGGCTTCCGACCTGGAATCCGGTTTTGTTCCAGCCTAAAACCGGACCGCTAATGTTGTTCTACAAAGTCGGTCCAAGCCCCAGCACGTGGTGGGGAATGCTGACGACTTCAACGGACGACGGAAAGACGTGGTCCACGCCGCGCCGCCTGCCCGATGGCATTCTTGGTCCGATCAAGAACAAGCCCGTGCAATTGCCGAACGGAGATATTTTGTCCGGCACCAGCACAGAACGCGAAGATGGCTGGCGCGTGCACTTCGAACGCTCAACCGACGGCGGTCAGACCTGGACCGCAACCGCGCCGCTGAACGACGGCAAGGAAATCGCCGCCATTCAGCCGAGCATCCTCTTTCACGGAAAGAACAAGCTGCAAGCCATCGGTCGAACGAAGCAGAACCGGCTTTTTGAGATATGGTCGAGTGATGGCGGAAAGAAGTGGAGCAAGATGAAGCTGACCGAAATGCCCAACCCCAATTCGGGCACGGACGCCCTGACCTTGAAGGACGGACGGCAATTGCTCGTTTACAATCACAATCCGAATTACAAAGGCCGCAGTCCGCTCAACGTAGCCGTCTCAAAAGATGGAAAGGAGTGGCAAGCCGCCCTTGTTCTCGAAGACGAACCCGGCGCGCCCAACGGCTTCTCGTATCCCGCCGTAATTCAAACCAGCGACGGTCTGGTCCACATCACCTACACCTGGCGGCGCGAGAAGATCAAACACACGGTCGTAGACCCAAACAAGTTGGTCCTGATTCCGATGAAGGAACGCATCTGGCTCTGGCCGAAATGAAAACTGTTTCATGAACCCGGTGATTTCAAAGTTCGTGTGGTCTTCTCACTGCCACCATTCTAGAGCGGCGGTGAACGCGCCGCAGTCCAGACGCTCCGCGTTTGCCAGAGCGCTTCGGGCTTCGCGGAGCGTCTGGACTGCGGTGGCTTTAGCACCGCTTTGGACGCGGATGAACGCAGCAGGGTGGATCGCCTGCCTGATAGCTTTCCTGGCTTGGATACCGGTTGGTTCTGCCCAAACCAATTCTGTGACTGAGGCTGAAGCCGCCTACACACGCACGATTACACAACGTGCTGAAAAGATCGTTGCGGCATTGAACATTGCCGACACCAACAAGTTCATCCGTGTGCGAGATATCATCACGCAACAATATCGCGACTTGAGCAAGATTCACGAGGTGCGCGATGCGCAGATTAAAGTCGCAAAAGGAAAATCCGGTTCGGACCGGACCGCTGCGAATGCAGCCGTGCAGGCCGTACGTGATGAAGTAAAACCGAAGCTCGATAAACTTCATGGTGAATTCCTGGCCAAACTCGCTACGGAGCTTTCACCTGACCAGGTAAACCAGGTGAAAGACGGAATGACCTACGGCGTCGTTCAGGTCACCTACAACACCTATCTCAGGATGTATCCCGAACTCACGGACGAGCAGAAGAAGCAGATCATGGCATGGCTCGTCGAAGCTCGCGAGAGCGCGATGGATGGCAGCACCTCCGAAGAAAAGCATGCGGTGTTTGGTAAATACAAAGGGAAAATTAACAATTACTTGTCCAAAGCCGGCTACGATGCCAAGAAGGCTGAACAGAATCTGAGGAAACCCGCCGCTCCTCCGCCACGAAAACTGAATTAATTGGAATCGCCACGCCCCAATCACCCCTACGCCCATAATGAAAACCAAGTTGATTGCCGCAGTTATCGCCCTTTCCACTGCCACGACGCTGTTTGGCCAGGGCTATCCCAATGTTCCCGGCGACATCATGGAGGCATCCAGAAGAGAGCGAGCGGAAGCCGCCAGACTTTCCGATGCGGCATGGAAGCGTGCGCAACCGGAAATCGAGGCTTGGGCGAAGAAGGGGAAGCCATATCTTCCTGGCGCGGCGAAGCCCGAAGACCTGCCGCAAGCGAAAATACCCGCGTTTCCCGGTGCTTGGGGCGGTGGGATGTATTCGTTTGGTGGTCGCGGAGGTAAGGTGATTGTCGTTACCAATCTGAACGACAGTGGCCCGGGAAGTTTTCGTGACGCGGTTGAACAAGGCGGACCGCGCATTGTGGTCTTCAACGTCGCGGGCATCATTCGATTGAAAGCGGCGGTCAGCATCCGTGCGCCTTACATCACCATCGCCGGCAACACCGCGCCCGGCGACGGCGTTTGCATCGCAGGCAACACCGTTCAACTCGACACCCACGATGTTGTGGTGCGCCACATGCGTTTTCGTCGCGGCAAGACGGAGGCGGCGGATCGCGATGACTCCTTTGGTGGCAATCCGGTGGGCAACATCATGATTGATCACGTCTCTGCTTCGTGGAGTCTCGACGAAAACATTTCGATGTATCGGCACATGTATCGGCCACCCGGTGGCGAGGAGGATCTCAAGCTGCCGACGGTGAATGTTACGATTCAGAATTCGATTTCCTCCGAGTCGCTGAACATCTATCACCACGCCTTTGGCTCAACCATCGGAGGGCTGAACAGTACGTTTCATCACAACCTTTGGGCCTGTAACACCGGTCGCAATCCCAGTGTCGGCATGTATGGCGACTTCACGTTCGTGAACAATGTGCTCTTTAACTATCGCCATCGCACGGTGGATGGGGGCGATCACAAGAGCCTCTACAACATCATCAACAACTACTTCAAACCCGGCCCCGGCACGCCCAAATCGGACATCGCCTTTCGCATTCTCAAACCAGAGTCCGAGCGCAGTCGCACCGTGGTGGACAATTTCGGCATGGCCTACGTCAGCGGCAATATCACTGAAGGCAACGAGCGGGTGACGAAGGACAACTGGGACGGCGGTGTGCAGCCGGATTCCCGCGCGCCACGCGCGGAAGTGCTCGCAAAGATCCGCACCAATGCGCCGTTCCCCCACGCACCCCTGCCCATTCAACCAGCCGACAAAGCCTATGAAACCGTGCTGGCGAACGCCGGCGCCACCTTGCCGCGTCGCGATGCCGTGGACGAACGCATCATCAAGCAGGTGCGCACGGGCGTGATTCCGCCCCTTGAAATTGCCAAGGGCTCACAGGAGAAAGCGAAGTTCTACGGCTACGCCCAACGTTTTACTGACGAACTGGCCGAGCATGTGAAAAAGGGTTTCATCACTGATCCCAGCGAAGTTGGCGGCTGGCCGGAATACAAGGGCACGCCTTACAAAGATTCTGACGGTGACGGCATGCCCGACGATTGGGAAAAGTCACACGGCCTGAACGCGAACGACGCCAGCGATGCCATCAGCGACCTCAACGGCGACGGCTACACGAACATCGAAGATTTCATCAATGGGCTCGATCCAAGAGCGAAGAAAGTGGATTGGACGGATTTGAAGAACAATCGCGACGTTCGGGACAAATAGCTTCAGTGTGTCGTACTATTTTGACGCCCCTGGTTCGCGGCGGAAGATATGGATTCTGTCGTCAGGGTCGCTCGACATGAGGAGTTCATAATTCTCCAAAAGGGCCGCAATCGCTTGCCGTGCGGTCAGAGTTTTCCAGCGAAACGAGACTATTGGCTGCGAGGAACGATTGAGGTTTGAATTCCGGGCTGAAGCGGTGTCGAGCGTAATTTGAATTCTGGCCTGAGCGGCGAGGTTGCGCAAAGCCTCATCCAGTGGAACTGAGTTCATCTGGATCAAAGGGATTATCGTATTTGTGCCTTGTTGAATCCATTGAGCATCCACTGCTTTTACCGTTTGATTTGTCAATGTAACTTTGCACACCGTTGTGCCTTTGATTTCAAGCAATTGGAGATCGTAGTAATTCAGGACTCCTCTTAGCGCCTGCTCGGCCGTCAGATTTGTCCAACTTAGTGAGATGCGGGGCTGCGGTTTTTTGTGAGGGTCCGCGACGCCGTCGAATCCGGTTTTTGGATCGAACACGTAGTTAATGTCCGCTTGTTTTGCGAGACTCTCAATTACGTCCGTCAATTCAACCTCCTCGAATTGAATGCGCGGGATCGCGCTGGCTATGCGGTTGGTATTCGTTTCGGCTGCCGGAACAGGAGCAGCCACCAGGAAGGCCGTCATCAAACTGATGCAGATGCAGTCGTTCATTGTCAGCTTTCGAGCAGCACCACCTGCTCAATCATCCGCTCGGAAAGGATGCGCTCCTTCTTGCTCTCTGGTGAGATTACGAAGATCGCGTTGCCGTTTGAATAGGCGATCGTTCCATCCGCGGCGAGGTCGTAGGCGAGAACGCCACGGGCCAGGACTTCTTCCTTGCCACCGTCGCGACGTCGAACGAGTTGCCAGGAGCCAGGCACAAGGTCGGGTGCGTCTTCGTTGCTGTCCTGCTGCGCGCGAATGATGTTTCCGTAGATCATCATCTGGCGCATATCAAGTTCGCGCGCCTTCGTATCGCCAGCAGTCGAGAGCTTTTTGCCCGTGAAACTCATCGAAAAGAAATTCAGGAACTGGAATACCGCAAACAGCAGGCGGAACGGGAACAGAAAGAAATCCTTCACGACCCGAAGCGGGTTGATGCTCTCGGTCGGCGCGTAGGGCCGGCGAATGTAGTAGAGCGTGCCGTCTTCAGCGATTTGAGGTGCGAGATAATCGGTCTTTGCCTCCTCCAAAAGCGTCGTCATCTCCGCCGTGTCGAGATTGAGTTCCTGGATGCTGAACGGGCCAAGTGCGAGAAAATGCCCCTGACGATTGCGCCCCACGCCGGCCGATTGGAACACGAGTTTGCGCGGATTGCCCGGCACCCATTGCGGCGAAGTGTCCACCGAATCGCCCTCGGTCAATTCCTTCACGCTGTTCTCGTCCTTGAACATCACGCCGATGTTTGCCGTGCCGTTCGCGTGGGTGGTGCTGAACGCCAGGTCGCCCGTGCGCGAGCAGGCGCGCACGTGTTGCAACTTGAAGTTGTTGTTGTTCCACAGCCGGCGCTCCTCGTCGCCGAAGTTCTCGGTCGCCAACAACGCGCACAAGCTGCCGCTCTCGAGAGAATAAATGAGCCGCTTCTTATCCTCGCTGCCACTGATGCTGGTGACCATGACGGGCGTTGGCCCTTGAGCCGCGCCGCGTTGTCCCCACAACATCGGCCCGGAAAGGAAGCCGCCGCCTTGCGCCTTCCAGGAGTTGCGTTGCTGCGCCCGGACCTCACGCTCCCGGATGGTGTTCGCGTAAGGACTTTCAATCGTGCGCGGCGGTGCATCGCCAGCCTTCAAGCGGACTTTGCCCTGGGCGAGGTAAGCGATGGTCGGACACATGGTTAGAGCCTAACAGGCTGGGCTCGATATGGGAAACGTGTTCTCCCCTTGACAATCTAGGTAAGCCGTCTATTCTCCCCTAGAACATCTAGGACAACCTATGGCTCAAACAAAATCCGAACTCCTGCAGGGCACGCTGGATTTGCTCATCTTGAAAACCCTCTCCACTGGACCGATGCATGGCTATGCCATTGTTCAGCGCATTCAACAACGTTCTGACGACGTGCTGGTGGTGGAAGAAGGTTCGCTTTATCCCTGCCTTTACCGAATGGAGGAGAAGGGTTGGATCTCGGCAGAGTGGGGTAAATCCGAGAACAACCGTCGCGCAAAGTTTT
>DASUGI010000352.1:0-50129 GCA_036274115.1 Verrucomicrobiia bacterium | reverse complement strand
GGCCGCAACGAACTGCCAGTTTGGATCGTAAATGCCCGTGGGTGGAGGTGTGCCGAGTGGCGCGACAAAAAGTCCAAAGTAGTAAGTGGTCTGCGGGTCGGTCCGAACGGGCATCGCAACGCCATTCACGGAAATCAATGTCGTTCCTGTGTTGGCCCAATTAAGCATGCCTTGAGCGAGTAAGTTCGTGGGAATTATGAAACATGGAAGGCAGGTGAGACAGGTTGCTAACATTCTCATATGAAGGCCTTTGTTACCTGTTGAGAGAGCGGATTACAGTGGATTCTTCCACCGCTCTGCGGGAATTGTCAACTGGCTAATGTAACTTTGGCGTGGGGCGCTTGCTTCCCTTGGGATGACGAATCGGACCGCCTGAATGGGGTCAAACACGGCTCATCGCCCAGCCTTCTGCAGGGCGGTTACCATGCCTTCCATTGTGTGTTGTTTCGCTTCGACGGCGGGCTTTTGACCCAAGGTCTCAAGGGCCTTTGTAGTTTCCGTGCCTATGGAGGCCAGTTTTATGTGTGGGAATTTCCTCAGCAGGGCAGGCAAGTCAAAGCGCTGGTGGAACTGCTCGACGGTTGAGCCGCTGGTGAAAGTGATCCAATCGGTGCCGGCTGCGAGTAGCTGCGCGCTCACCTCGACCAGTTTGTCTGGTTCGGCAACGGTGCGGTAAACGGGGATATCGTCGACGATGGCGCCGAGCTCTTCGAGTGCCTTCGGCAAATCAGGATTGGCTACCTCGGCGCGCAACAGACATATCTTCAGATTCTCAACGCTCTCAAATTTGGCGAACTCTTTTGCGATCTTAGCGGCCGTGGCTTCATCGGGCATCAGGTCCACTTGCAAATGCAGTTCGCGCAGTTTGGCGGCAGTCGCCGGGCCAACCGCGGCGATGCGCACTCCGCCAATGTCGCGGGTGTCTTTGAACGCTTTGAAGAAGTAATCAAAAAAGGACGTCACCCCGTTGGCGCTGGTGAACACCAGCCAGTCGTAGGAATTCAACTCGAGCAGGGCGTCCGCGAGATGTTGCGGGTTGCTGGGCGCTCTGGTTGCAATGCACGGGATTTCCAGCACCTCGGCGCCAAGCTCGGTGAATCGGTTCGAAAGTTCCGCTGCTTGCGCGCGCGAGCGGGTGACCACGATCCGTTGACCGAACAGCGGACGTTGCTCGAACCAATTCAACTTTTTGCGGAGCTTTACCACGTCGCCAATGATCGTGAGCGCCGGTGGGGTGACCTGTTCCTGATCTGCCAGGCGTGCAATCGTGCCCAGCGTGCCGACCACGGATTTCTGCCGGGGCAATGTGCCTTGTTGCACAATTGCAACGGGCGTGGCTGCGGACATTCCGCGCTGGAGCAGTGCCTGGGTGAGTTCGGGCAAGTGGGTGACGCCCATGAGAATGACCTTCGTGCCGGAGATGCGCGCAATCTGGTCGAAGTCGAGCGCGCTCGTGGTCTTGCCGTCGCCTTCGTGCCCGGTGAACACGGTGAAGTTGGAAGTGTGGCCGCGGTGGGTGAGCGGAATGCCCGCATAGTTCGGTGCGGCGGTGATGGACGACACTCCGGGCACAACTTCAAAAGGAATTCTTGCGTCCGCCAAAGCTTCGGCCTCTTCACCGCCGCGGCCAAAGACGTAAGGGTCGCCACCTTTGAGCCGGACGACGCATTTGCCTTCGCGCGCTTTGGCAATCATCAGCGCGTTCAGTTGCTCCTGAGACACGTCGTGGCGTTTCCCGCGTGAAATCAATTCGCACTCGGGTCGCGCCAGCCGCAGCAAAGCTGGATTGACCAGCAAATCGTAAATCACCACGTCGGCGCGCTTCAACAATTCCGCCCCGCGCAAGGTAAGCAAGCCGGGGTCGCCCGGTCCGGCGCCGACGAGATATATTGAGCCTGTTTTCGACATCGGACTCAGCTTAGCGACTGACAGGGACGCTGGAAAGTTTAAGTCAAAATGTGTCGAGTCGGGTTTTGACTTTCGCCGAATGGTTCGAACTGTTTACATTTCGGCATGTCGGCAAAGCTTTCCATTGGATTCCTTGGGGCAGGCAAGATGGCGACGGCGCTGGCGCGTGGATTGGTTCGCGCGAAGCTTGCTGACCCGGATCAGATATTCGCCAATGATCCCGTTGCCGCGGCTCGAACCGCATTTGCCAGGGAAACGGGAGGACGGATTGTTGGGACGAATGTGGGGGTAGTGCAATCGGCACAGACATTGTTTCTGGCGGTCAAACCGGATCAAGTGGCCGGCGTGCTGGCGGAGGTGCGCGAACCTTTCACCACCGAACACCTTTTGGTTTCGATCGCGGCGGGTGTTCCGATCGCCAAAATGGAAGGCGGGCTTCCTTTGGGCGCACGGGTGATTCGCGTGATGCCCAATACTCCGGCCCTTGTGGGTGAAGCCGCGGCGGGATACGCGTTGGGCAAAGCGGCGACTGCTGCTGATGGCGAGTTGGCGCAGAAACTCTTCTCTGCGGTGGGGGTGGCATTTCAGGTGAAGGAATACTTGCTGGATGCGGTGACCGGGTTAAGCGGCAGCGGGCCCGCGTATGTTTATCAATTCATTGAGGCGCTGAGCGATGGGGGCGTGGCCGCCGGGTTGCCGCGGGATGTGGCGACGCAACTTGCTGCGCAAACGGTGCTGGGCAGTGCCAAGATGGTGCTTGAAACGGGGCAACATCCCGGCGCGCTCAAGGATATGGTGACGAGTCCCGGGGGGACGACGATTGAAGGGTTGCACGAATTGGAAAAGGGCAAGCTTCGGGGCACGGTCATCAGCGCGGTGCGCGCGGCTACCGAGAAATCGAAGAAGCTCGGGCAAGGCTGAACATGCTTGCTCCCACGGAACGATTTTCCAGCCGGGTAGAGAATTACGTTCGTTATCGGCCTGGGTATCCGGCGCAGATTTTGGAGCTGTTGCGGAACGCATGCAACTTGAGCGCGGATTCGGTTGTTGCCGACATTGGGTCGGGCACGGGCAAACTCACCGAAGTGTTGTTAGGCTCAGGGTGTCGCGTCTTTGGGGTTGAACCGAACCGGGAGATGCGGGAGGCGGGCGAGCGATTACTCAAAGACCCGCGGTTCACCAGTGTTGCGGCTTCGGCCGAGACAACAACGCTGCAAACCAATAGTGTGGATCTGATCGTGGCTGGCCAGGCGTTTCATTGGTTTGATCGGGAAAAAAGCCGTGCCGAGTTTCTCCGTATCCTCAAACCCGACGGCCAGGTGGTATTGATCTGGAACGACCGGCGCACGGACGCAACGCCATTTCTGGCGGCGTACGAAGGGCTGTTGCGCGAGTTCGCGACGGACTACGAACAAGTCAATCATCGGAACCTTGATTCCGTGATGCTGAGCAAATTTTTTCGAACGGAACCGAGGTTCAAGAAGTTTTGTTATGCCCAGCATTTCGATTTCGAAGGATTGAAAGGTCGGCTGCTTTCTTCCTCGTATGCGCCGGAGGCGGGGCAACCGGGGCACGATGCCATGCTGGGGGGCTTGCGGGAGGTTTTTGACACGCATCAGAAACAAGGCCAGGTGGCTTTTGAGTACGATACGTTGGTGTACTACGGATCGCTGGCTTGATTGGCAGTTGCAGGCTGCGCTACAAAATGCGGACGAGTTTTCCATTGTGCGATGAATCGAAAGCCGGAAGACTCACCGCGGCTAACGCATGAACTTTCCTCCTCCGACTGAAAAACAGGCGCGCGTCATTTGGCTGGCCGTGACCGGCTTTGCGCTTGCAACAATTGTCGCGCTCATCGTGGCGCTGGTCTGGGGTTTGGGTCAGGTGCTCAACGTTCTTTCCCCTGTGATCTGGCCTATCGCCGTGGCCGTGGTGCTGGCCTACCTGCTGGATCCGGTCGTGGATTTCTTGGAACGTTGGCGTGTGCCGCGCACGCGGGCCATTGTGCTCGTATTTGCGATCGCGTTGTTTCTGGTTCTGGCAGTATTTAGCAGCGCAGTGCCGCGATTGGTAGTAGAAACCGGGCAGTTGGTGGATAATGTGCCCACGTTTATTGCGAAGCTGCAAACGCGGGCCAACGAGTGGATGAAAAACCCGCCGGCGCCATTGCGCAATATTTTGAACCGAGTCGGTTTCCATGTGCAACCTCAGGTGGTCGCCACAAATGAGGTGACAATGACCAACTTGCCGACTACGACAACTTCAACAAACAGCCCACCATCCGCAGGGGACACTCAGTCGGGCACCGTGGGGACATTTGTGGACCCTGAGCTGGTTCGGAAGGCCAGCGCTTGGGTGGCGCCGGCATTGAAAACCGTTGGCGGCTGGATTCCGCAACAGTTGTCGCGGTTGGTCGGCTTGTTCGGTATTATCGCGGGTCTGGCGCTGATTCCCATTTATCTATTTTACCTTTTGCTTGAGAAACGGGCGATAACCGACAACTGGACGGTTTATTTGCCCGTGACGGATTCCAGGTTTAAAGAGGAGTTGGTTTTTGTGCTTCGCTCAATCAACGACTATCTGATCGCTTTTTTCCGGGGACAGGTTCTCGTGGCGATTTGTGACGGGGTGTTGTACGGGATTGGATTTGCGATCATCGGTTTACCCTACGCGTTTGTGATTGGCGCGGTGGCGATGGTGCTGACGATTATTCCGTTTCTGGGTGCGATTGTGACCTGCGCCGGGGCTTTGCTGATTGCGTTGGTGACTTATGGTGATTGGCAGCATCCGTTGTTGGTGCTCGGGGTGTTTGCTCTCGTGCAAGGGATCGAAGGCTACGTGCTTCAACCCAAGATCATTGGTGATCGCGTGGGCCTGCATCCGATGGTCATCATCGTGGCAATCATGACGGGGACGACGCTTTTGGGAGGGGTGTTGGGTGGATTGCTGGCTATTCCACTGGCAGCGGTGTTGCGAGTGTTGATGGCGCGATACGTCTGGAAGCGGAGAGATAAGGAGGCTGGGACTCCCATGTTGAAGCTCAAGTAGGAGTCCAGTTCAAAGAAAAACGCAATGGACTTCGGGTTGCCACCCGTTAAACTCCGCAGACTCTGTATATGAAAAGCAACGCAACAACGACGTACTTAAACTGGGCGCTGATTGGGGGAGCGGTGGTTCTGCTGTTTTGCGGCATCAAGTATTACAATAAGAGCAAAACGGTGCGCAGTTATCAGGTTCTGATTGGTGAGTATAACCGGCTGCAAACCGCTCAGAATCTGGTGGTCGGCCTGCTTAACGAAAGCGTCGAATACAGCAAAACGCACCCGGCGATTGAGCCGACTTTGGAGGCGATTGGTGCAAAGCCAAAAGCGGGTGCCCCGGCGGTTCCGACACCAAAACCTGCGAAGTAAAGTCTTATGAGTGATGTATCTGATACCAGTTCGTCGACGGCCGAGGTCAGCCAATTAAAAGCCGAAATTGCTGAATTACAATCTCAAGCGCACTTGTTGCGGGTCGTGCTGTTGTTTGTGATGGCATCGCTTTGTTTGTATTTCTGGCGAGAAGCAGGATTCAACGGAATGGCTGCCCAGCAAATGCAACCTCAGGTGATGCAAGCAAGCCAGTATATCGAGGCCTTGAACAAGCAAGGCAGTTCGATGGAGAAGCAGATGCAGGCGATCCAAAGTGCCGTGTCGCGGTTGGTGGATTACGGGAGGGCGCATTCCGACTATGTTCCGCTCCTCACCAAGTATGGCATCCCGGTTACACCTGCCTCGGCAGCAACATCGCCGGCAACTTCGACGGCGGCACCTAAAACGAATCGCTGACCTGGTCCGCAGCCGATTGCAATTGCTTCCCGCAGGCGAAGCAGAAGTTTGACAGCGGTGGGCACTTCACCGCGCACGCCGGGCAGACCGAGTGGGCTTTCTTATGACGCCGGTGGATGATCAAATTGCGCACATAAGGAATCCACGAAAAGGCGTACGCAAAGATGAAGACCGAATCGCGTCGGTCAAACAAGGCGTAGCTCAACAAGAGCAGCGTCCCAATCAGACTTAGCCACCAGAACGCCGACGGCACGACCACGCGCTTGTGTTTTTCGGTGGCAATCCACTGCACGATAAAGCGCGAAAAAAAGACCAGGTTTCCCAACCAGCCGATGACCTTCCAGAAGTGCCATTCGACCCAGAGAAACTTCCCGTTGCCAAAGCCAGCTTGCCAATCAATCATCGCGAGCCATTCCATTTCTGCGAGAGTAAGATGGCGGTTGGTCGGACTCAAAGCGCAAAACTCTGAGGCTTGGAGCAATTCAACCTTCCCTTTGCCTGATGGGCTCACTAGCTTTTCGCCCCATGGAATTTCTTAAAAAGCTGATTGATATCGTGCTGCACATGAGCAAGCACCTGGATGAACTCGTGGGGCAGTTCGGTCCCTGGCTCTACGTCATTCTGTTCCTGATTATTTTTTGTGAAACGGGACTCGTGGTAACTCCGTTTTTGCCGGGTGACTCGCTGCTGTTTGCCGTTGGCGCTTTGGCGGCGCGACCGCCCCAGCCAGGGGTGTGGAGCTTGAACATCTGGATTCTCCTCGCCGCGCTGGTTACCGCGGCAATCCTTGGTGATTCCGTCAATTATTGGATCGGAAAAGTATTCGGCAATAAGCTGCCACAAAGATTTCCCCGCCTGATCAAGCCGCAGCACCTTCAAAAGACTCACGATTTTTACGAGCGCTACGGCGGTAAGACCATCATCATTGCCCGCTTCGTGCCGATCATCCGCACTTTTGCGCCGTTCGTGGCGGGTATTGGGAAGATGACCTATTCGCGGTTCATGACGTTCAACGTGACGGGCGCGCTGCTGTGGATCGGGTTGCTCCTGCCCGCAGGATACTTCTTCGGCAACCTTGAGATTGTGAAAAAGAATTTTTCGCTTGTGGTGTTGGTCATCATTTTCATTTCAATTCTGCCAGCGATTATTGAGTTCATTCGCGAGCGCAATCGGCTCAAAAACAACCAGCGCGCCTGAGTCATCCTCACGGTTCAAGGTTTCCTGGGTTGGCCTCAGGCGCTGAGCCAAGGTGTCCTGAATTCCGACAGGAGTTGGACATGACCGGATGATTTCCCCACCGGGAAGGTGTCATTTTCTTGCGTCGGACTTGCTGGCAACCCCATGGCATAGATTCCGCTAAGACGCAGAAACGCGAGTCGCCGTCAGCGCTGTATGAATTCAATCGGCAAAGAACGCCTTCAAAAATCGGGTGGAAAATCCAATCGCCACGCAGCCTTCACCCTGGTTGAGGTCATGGTGGGAGTGATTATTCTGGGTCTGGCGATCGTTTCCTTGTTCGCGCTACTGAGCGGTGGTTTTGCCATGGTCCGCTTTAATCGTGACAACCTTCGGGCCACGCAAATCATGCTGAATCGCGTCGAGGGCCTCCGGTTGTACAACTGGGAACAGCTGACTACGGGTATGGTGCCAACCAACTTTTCGGAATACTATTATCCGCTGGGGACTACCAATTCCAATCAAGGCACGCTTTTTTTGGGGGAGGTTGATATCGCCAGTGCAGTGCAAACCCCGGCTTCAACCTATAGTTCGAGCATGATGCGAAGCGTCACCGTCCGCGTTACCTGGACGAGCGGCAAGTTGCAGCACAGTCGGCAGATGACGACTTACGTGTCGCAATACGGCCTGCAGAACTACCTGTTCAACAACTAACAAAATCCACCTCATGAGACTTTTCAGCGCGAAACCAGTCACGCTGTGGCGACGTTGCGGGATGACGCTTGTGGAAATCATGGTAACCACGCTGATTGCCTCGCTGGTTCTTACGATTATAGCCACGCTCACCATGTTTGCCACACGCAGTGTGTTGGCGATGACCAACTATACCGAGCTGGATCAGGATAGTCGTAATACCCTCGACGTTTTGACCCGGGATATCAGGCAGGCTTCCGGTCTCGATTCTTTTGCGGCGAACCGGATCGTCATCAGATTTCTCGACAGTAACACTTGTACCTATGTCTATAACCAGAGCGAAGGAACCTTGGTACGCTCAAATAGTAGCGGCCGTAAAATACTTCTTGAAGGTTGCGATCAACTGACGTTCAAGGTGTCTCAACGGAACCCTTCCAATGATTTCACATTTTTCCCCGCCTCGACTTACTCCACGGCGAAATTGATAGACGTAAGCTGGAGGTGCTCGCGGGAGATTAAGGCTCAGAAGGTCAATACCGAGTCCATTCAAACTGCAAAGATTGTGATGCGGAATTAAAGTCGTAACTATGAAGACTCACCAAAGTACCCCTCGGCAGGACGGAAACGTCCTGGTTATCTGCCTTTTTACCTGCGCGATCCTTGGTTTTGCCATCGCCAGTTGCTTTGTTTACGTGCGGAATCAGATGACCGCTGCCGCCCGATCTCAATCCTGGAATGAGTCTCTGGTAATTTCGGAGGCAGGCATTGAGGATGGACTGATGCTGATCAACAAATATTCCGATACGACGACGCCACGAGGCTGGTGGACCAATACCGCTACCGATGACAGTTGGACCCGGGTTGGTAACGCACCATTGGTTTTCTGGGTTCAACGCACGCTCAACGGAAGTCGGTACGACGTTTTTGTGACGAACGGCACGCAGCCGTGGATCCGGTCGGTTGGCACGAAATCGTTTTCCGCCGGACGGGCGGCAATCCAACGGGCCATTGTGGTGAGAGCAACGCCGGGCAGTCTCTTTCAAGGGGGGCTCATTGCCAAAGGCGGCGTGACGCTTCAGGGTAATGTGCTGGTGGATAGTTTCAATTCCCAGCTCGCAGGCGCGAACATCGATGGCAAGTACGATCCGTCGATTCGCCGCGATAACGGATCCATCGCCTCCGCTTCCAGCAACGTTGTTGCGACCGTCACCGCCGGTGGCAGTGTGCAGGTTTACGGTAAAGTCTACACGGGTCCTGAAGATGGCTTCGTTTCCAACGGCGGTGCCACGATCGGCAGCGAGGCTTTTGTAGATGGTGCATCGACCGGAATCGAAAGCGGCTTTGTTCAAAACGACCTGAACCTTTATGTCCCTGACGCTCCGACACCTTCCACTACCGGAATCCCGTTGCCCGCCAAGGGGAATACCGTTGTAGGAACAAACACCTACACGAGCAGTTATTATCTGACCGAGGGGAGCTACAGAAATGTGGGTAATCTTCAACTGTCGAGTTCCGACAAGATTGTTGTTAGCGGGAATGTGAAGCTTGAGTTCATGAACGATTTTAAGATGAGTGGGAGTAGCCAGATTATCATCCTTCCCAATTCCAGTTTGACAATCTACGCACGCGATTCAGTTGATTTAGCCGGTGGCGGAGTAATGAATCAAACAGGGTACGCAACGAATTTGACAATCAACGGCTTGCCTACTTGCACAAGCATCAAGTATACGGGTAGCTCGGACTTCGTCGGCACTATTTATGCCCCGTATGCCTACTTGGAACTGAGTGGCGGCGGCTCCTCTGATTTGCATTTTGTTGGATCCGCCGTGGCGTCCAGTATTAAGGTTAGCGGACATACCCAGGTTCACTACGACGAAAGCCTGCTGCAGCTCCCTTCCGGCCCGCATTACTACACGACCTTGTGGGCGGAGATCCCCCTGAGCACGACTACGAGCTCTACGAGTTCTACGAGCTCGTCAAGTACCCAGACGTTTTGACAAAAGCGGTTTCGCGCAGGTAGATAGGTTCAAGTGTGCCACTCGAAACAGAATCAGCACTCATTGAAGCCAATCGCGCAAGAGTTGCGGCTCGCGGAAACACCTGGCGACCTCCAGTGAACCACTTGGTCACTTCTGGACCAATGATCACTTGTCCCTCTCGCTCGCGCTGTTTGATCGCTTCAGGAGTGACGATCTGAATCGGCAAAACTGCGTTTGGCTTTCCGGCCAGGATCTCGTATGTGGCCAGATAAAACTCACCACGTTGGGCGTCGATCACCACGTTGAACGTGTGTTGTAAGCCTGCGGTCGCCTCCTGGCTAGCCATACACAGGGCGCTACTGATGCCGCATAATTCCACGCCGCAAGCCAATTGCCAGCCCTGGGCCAGGGCAATTGCTGCACGAATGCCGGTGTAGGAGCCTGGGCCCAATCCCACCACGACCACTTCGATTTGTTCACGCTCCAATCCCGATTGCTGCAGCGCTGAGTCGATCAAAGCAAAGGGTTTCATGGCATGCCCGCCTGCTGTATCGGCTGCTTCCGCCAGCGCGCCGGTTTCGGTGTTCAGGGCGGCAACACTCCGTTGTGGTGAACTGAATTCAAGCGCCAAAATCTTCATAGACTATCCGCCGTTCGGTTTCACCTGATACTTCAAGAATAACCCGGCGGCTTTTCGTTGTTCGCCATACGGCGTCTTGAAGTCGTTCAGCCCATTCGATGACTGCCACTCCTTCTGGTTGTAAAAACTCTTCGATTCCAGCTCCGCGGATTTGCTCTGAAGTTTCGAGGCGATAAAGGTCCAGATGAAAAAGGCGCAGCCGTCCGCCGGTGTATTCGTTTACGATTGTGAACGTCGGCGAGTGCACCCGCGTCGTGATGCCCAGCCCGCGAGCGAGCCCGCGCACCAGTTGGGTTTTTCCCGCACCCAGGTCCCCACTCAGGGCGATGACCAGTCCATGTTGTGCTGCGCGCCCCCACTGTTCCCCAAGTGACTCCGTTTCCGTCGGACTATGAGAAATGAACGTAGCCATGGGCAGTAAGGGGGCGCACACCGGTTTCGTCGCGAAGGGTGATGCCTTCGCCCGCGATGATCTTGCCGATGCAACTCAGTTTGACTTTGGGAAACTGTTTTTTCCAGGCATCCATCAGCGGAACGGCGGACTTGCTGGCAATCGTGAATAGCAATTCAAAGTCTTCGCCATCCGTGAGCGCAGCGACGAGTGCGGGCTTTGCCGCATCTCCGCGCTTTGAGATCTCGTGGGCGGCGCGACTGACGGGTATCGCCGAACGCAGCAATTCAGCGCCAACGCAGCTGGCTTTGAGTATGTGGCGCAAGTCGCCCGCCAGACCGTCACTGATATCGATCAACGAATGAACCTGAAAATTCTCGGCGAGCCAATGGGCTTCGGTAAGTCGCGGCTCGAAGTCCAAATGGCGGCCCGTAATGGAGCCTCCCAGTTCGCCGGTAACGAAAATGGCGTCGCCAACCTTGGCGCCGGAACGAAGCAACAGCCTTTCGCGCGGGACGAAACCAATGACGGAAACCGAAATCAGGATCCGTTCCGGGTTGGTTGTGGTTTCGCCGCCCACGACGGCAACCCCGTGCGTCTTTGCAACGGCGTTCAGTCCGGTGTAGATCCTTTCGACAAATCCTGACGCGAATTGCCTGGGAAGGCCAAGTGTGACGACTGCTGCCATCGGCGTTCCCGCCATCGCTGCTACGTCGCTCAGACAGCGCGCCAATGCCTTGTGTCCAATCTTTTCGGGCAGTGTTTCGGAAGTGAAATGCACGCCTTCAACGACGGCATCCGTTTTGAACAACAGCAGCCGATCACTCGCGCCCACCTCCAGCACGGCGCAATCATCACCCGCTCCGACCACCACTGAATCATTCGTGGGCAGGGCGCGTGTCAGCCGCGAAATAAGTTCGAATTCATTCATTGTTGGACCGGCGGTGTTGCTGCGGGAGCGCCATTGATGAAGAACTGCACGAGGTTTATGGCATTAAAAAGCGCATGGGCGGCAAGCGGGGCGATCAAGTTATCCGTTTGTTCGTAAAGCCACACGAGGATTAGCGCCAACAAGAGCAGAGGAAGAAAGATCATCAGGTTAAGATGGATTGCCGCGAAGAGGATGCTGGAACCCCACAAGGCGAGCTTGGGAAACCCCGCGCGTTTGATAGTGGGATAGAGCACGCCCCGAAATAGCAGTTCCTCTCCGAGCGGCGCGATGACCACGGTTACCAGGGCGAAAGCCGCGAGTCCCAAAGCATTTCCTTGCCCCACGTTGTGCAGGACTTGCACCGCTTGTTGAGTTGTTACCTCAACATCAAGATAGTTCAGCAAACTGAACGAGAAATGTTGGAGCAACCAACCCATGGGCAGGAAAACAGTTATTGCAAAGGCAGCGAGAAGAACTGCACGAGCGGGCGCATTGCGAAGACCGAATCCTTCGGACCAGGTGATTGCGTGTTCACGGACGAAGCGCCACACCAGGACAATAGCCGCCCCCTGCAAGAAAAGCGCTGAGACGACAACCTGATTAATGCTGGGCGGAGACTTGCTATCGCCTCCGCGGGCGCTGAGCAGGGTCACAAGCGTCCCGACCAGGAGGCACACAAGCACCCCGGTCATCAGGCGTAGCACGGCTTCAAGTTTCCACGGTCGCGGCGACAGCACGCCACAAACTAACAATTGCGTGCGGTGGGGGCGAGCAATGGTTTCTTCGTTGGGTCTGGGAATCCGCTGCGCAACGCAGCGGATGCGAGTTCGCGCGCCTGGTGAATCAGCGTCAGGTCTTCAGCAAGATTTCCGAACCGGAAGCGCGGCATACCGCTTTGCTGTTGGCCCAACAGTTCGCCAGGCCCGCGCAATCTCAGATCCGCCTCGGCGATGCGGAAGCCGTCGGTGGTTTCCTCGAGCACGCGCAAGCGTTCGCGAGATTCAGGTTGCCTGGCATCGGAAATCAGAATGCATTGTGATTCGTGCGCCCCGCGTCCAATGCGCCCGCGCAATTGATGCAATTGCGCCAACCCGAAGGCTTCAGCATTTTCGATTAACATCACCGTGGCATTCGGGACGTCCACGCCCACTTCAATCAACGAGGTGGCCAGCAACACCTGCAAGCGGTTGTTGCGCAAGTCGGCCATCACCGCTTCCTTCTCGGATGCCTTCAGCCGTCCGTGAAGCAAGCCGACCCGGAACGGCGCGAGCGTGGTTCTCAAATTCTCGAACTCTTTGGTCACGGATTTAAGGCCAGCAGTGTTGTCCTCGACGCGCGGATAGACGACATACGCCTGCCGGCCGCTGCTGAGTTTTCCGCGAATGTAATCCCAAACCCTGGGCAGCTTATCACTGGATCGAATGAACGTTTTGACCGAACCGCGTCCGGCCGGCAGTTCATCAATCACCGAAACGTCGAGATCGCCATAAAGGGTTAACCCAAGCGTGCGCGGAATCGGTGTCGCCGTCATCACCAGTAAATGGGGGAAGCGTCCTTTGCGGACCAGTTGTTCGCGCTGGGCGACACCAAATTTATGCTGTTCATCGATAATCACGAGGCCAAGGCGGGGGATGCTGAAGCCGCTCGTGATCAGGGCGTGAGTGCCGACAAACAGAGTTGAGGGCTGTGAGTTGAAGGACGATGGGCTGGGAACACCCTGGCTTTCGGCTCGCGTGTCTGCATCCCCGGCAGTTTTTCGACTGCCGGTTTGCATTTCGACGTTCACTCCCAATGGTTGGAACCAGCGGGTGAAATTTCGGAAATGCTGTTCGGCTAAAATCTCGGTCGGCGCCATCAGGGCGACATTGAAACCGCTTTCCAATGCCATCAAGGCCGCGCAGCCGGCGACGGCGGTTTTGCCTGAACCGACATCACCCTGGAGCAGTCGTCGCATCGGATGCGCCCCGCCGAGATCCGTCCGGATTTCACGGAGGACGCGGGTTTGGGCGCCGGTCAACTTGAAACCAAGCCTGCCGAGAAACGGCTTGATGAGTTGATTATTTCCCGAGCAAGGGAGGGCTTTGGCATTTGCTTCAAAGTTTTTTCGTCGTGACTGAATCTGGAGTTGCAGCGCAACGAATTCATCCAACGCGAGTCGCTGACGGGCGATCTCTGCGTCGCTCAATTCTTCGGGGAAATGCAGCAGGTGAATGGCGTTTGCCCGCGAGGGAAGGAGGCTCTTTTCAGCGTGCACTTTCCATACGGGTGGCTCGGCGATTGTGTCCTCGTACGTTTCAAGCGTTCGCCAAACCAAACCCCGCAGCCAGCGCTGGGGCAGACCTTCGGTGAGGGGATAGATGGGGACAATGCGATTGAAGTGGATAAAACCTTCTTCGCCCGGCTCGACCCATTCGGTTTCAGGGTGATCCATGGTTCGGGGGCGCAATGATTCGGGCTTGCCATAAACCAGAAACTCGCGACCCACGGCAAAGTAATCCTCCATCCAGGGTTGCATCTGCCACCAGCGGCAATAAAGGTGCGCCGAGCCGTCGTCCATGACGCATTCAAACAGGGCGCGTTGGCCCTGGCGCCAGCGCTTCACGCCGGCGGCAATGATCTTGCCACGAACGGTTGCCGGCTTGCCGAGTGCTAATTTCGCGATCGAAAGAAAATTCCGCCGGTCTTCGTAACGACGGGGGCGATGCAGTAACAAGTCCTCAACACTGACGATGCCGAGTCGTTCGAGTTGTTTGGCGCGTTCGGGGCCAACGCCACGCAACGTTTTGACGGAAGCGGTCAGTGGCAGGATTTTTGGCGTTGGCGGCGACACAGCGGCACAATACGAACGGCGCCGCGACGCTACAACGGTAAACCCAAATCAATGGCCGGCGGCGGGGCGGGTTTGCTCCTTCGATTGAATGACGGCCGTGCGAGAATTTGTGCCCTTGGCGGGCATGGTGGCGACCAGGTACTCCACCAGCGAATTGATTTGCACGTCCGACAGTGGCCCACCCTGGGTTTGCGCGAACGCGGCCATCAAAGTGTTCGGCTTGCCCATGGTGACCATCAGCTTCCAATAATCAGCATCGGTGTCGTTGGCGAGATTGTGCAAATCCGGAACCATGGTGGCGCGATGTTCGGCATCATGGCAGATGCCACAGGCGGCGGCGTAAAGTTCCTTGCCCATCTTGCCGATTACTGGCTGGACGTGGCAGGTGGCACAGTCACCTTTGAAAATGGCTTGGCGATCTGCTTTGGCGAGCAGTTGATTACGCTCCCGATCCAGGGCGGTCATCGCCTGTGCTTCGGGTTGTGGAATAGTGGCTTTAACCATCAAAACTTTTTGTCCTTTGTCGGTATGCACCGTCACCGTTTTCATGACAATGCCGCTTTTGCCTTGCACATTCATGTTCACGGGAATCTGACCGCTGCCGCCTGGGGGTAGTTTCCAGGGCATGGGAGGCAATTGCACCGCCGTGCAGCCACAGGATGGTTGAACGTAATTGATCGTTACCTCACCCGAAGAAACATTCGTCAGGTTGAACACAAAGGGCGCGATGATCTCGCCCGACTTCGTGGTGTATTCCTTGGCCTCATTGTCAAAAACCAGAATATCCGCTGGCAATGGACCGGCGCCGACTTGAGGGTGGACCGCTTGGGCGCGAACCACATTCAGCTGCGGCGCGGCAGCCGGCGGCCTCACTTGGGGGACTGGTGCGCTGGGCAATGACGCATCAAAACCAGGGACGTCGGCAGCTGTGAGCGAGTTCAAACCGAAGACAATTCCGGTTAAAACCAGAATCGGATAGCAACGAGTCTTCATTTTCGAGGCTAAAGGTTACCTGACTGGCCACAGTTTGACGAGCGGGAAAAAGCAATACTGGACTCCCGGTTAATCCCCGGGGCCGAGGCGCAACCGGGCGACCACGGGAAAATGGTCACTTGGAAACTGCCCGTTTTGCGAAAACGTCGCGATCTCAGCTCTTTCCACCTGGACTGCGCCCCGGGCCAAAATCCAATCGATCCGAATGCCATGGGATTGAATCGCCTTGAAATCGTTAAAGGTGGCAACGCCCGCACCGATTCGTTCCCTGGCGGAAAGCCATACATCGGACAGAAACTGGTCGCTGGTCAGAATATGGTAGGCCTTGTTGGTTTGGGCCGCCGCGTTAAAGTCGCCAAGAAGCAGCACCGGAAGTTTGGTGTTGAGCGCGTTAATGCGCTGGCGGACGAGGTGGGCGCTTTTCTCGCGAGCCATTTGGATCTCGTGATCGAAATGGGTATTGAAAAGATAAAACTCGTTGCCCGCCGTCCGGTCCCGGAATTTGACCCAGGTGACCATGCGCCGGTTGCGATTGCTCCACGTGGTCGAACCCATTACCTCCGGCGTGTCCGAAAGCCAGAAATGATCGTAGGCCAGTGGATCGAGCCGCGCTTTACGGTAGAACACGGCCATGAACTCGCCTTTGCTGCCGCCTTCGCGTCCCAGGCCGATCCACTCGAACTCAGGCAAATCGGAAGCGAGTTCCTTCAGTTGCCAATAAAGTCCTTCCTGCGTCCCGAGCACATCCGGAGCGGCTTTCTGAATAACCTCGCGCACCAACGGACGTCGCACCGGCCACGCGTTCGGCGGGTTCGTGCTGGCGTAGCGCAGATTGTAAGTCATCACGCACAAGGACGGCGCGGTGGCGTGTTGCGCGTGAGTGCACAGCGCGTGAATCAGCAGGGCACTCAGTCCCAGGTATCGGATTGTATTTTTCATGACAGGGTTTCAGGAACGATTTAACGCGCTTAAGACGGCGCGGACGGACGCCAGTTCGATGTTGGTATCCACGCCGGCACCCCAGCGATGCTTGCCATCCGCATGTTTGATTTGGATGTAGGCAATGGCGCTGGCCTCCTCACCGGCGCTCAACGCATGTTCACTGTAATTGGCAATTTCAAATCGTGGCACGCCGGCCTGGCTGAAGCCGTGAACCAGGGCGGCGAGTGGGCCATTGCCTTCGCCATCGAACTCGACCGACTTGCCCCCGCGCGATAATCTTGCTTTGCATTTCACCACGCCGTTTTTGCTCTCGGTCTCGAAGCTTTGCAATTTCCATGGTGTGGCGCGCTCAACGTATTCCTTCCAGAACATCGTCTTCAACTCAGCGCCACTGACCTCCCGGCCGAGCCGATCCACTTCGTCATTGGCGATCGGCCCGAACTCGCGTTGCATGTCCTTCGGCAATTCAATGCCAAATTCACTGGCGAGCAGGTAAGCCACACCGCCCTTGCCCGACTGGCTGTTGACGCGAATGACTTCGCGGTATTCACGTCCGATATCCGTCGGATCAATCGTGAGGTAGGGCACGTCCCAATATTTTTGCTTACCCGCTTCCTGCTCGGCCAGACCTTTCTTGATCGCGTTGGCGGGTTCGGTTTTGCAGATCGAAGTCATGGTGGACCATTCGGTCAGCCCTTTCTTGATCGCGTCCTGATGCGAACCACTGAAGGCCGTGAACACCAATTCACCGGCGTAAGGTTGGCGCGGCGGGACCGTCATGCCGGTGCAACGCTCGTAGACTTCGCGAATCGCATTGAGATCGGTGAAATCGAGTTTCGGATCAATCCCGTGCATGTAGAGGTTCAATGCGACCGTTACAATGTCGAGATTACCCGTGCGTTCACCGTTGCCGAAGAGAGTTCCTTCAACGCGGTCGGCCCCGGCGAGCAAACCAAGTTCCGTGGCCGCGACGCCCGTGCAACGGTCGTTGTGCGTGTGCAAACTGATGATTAACGAGTCGCGATTCTTGAGGTTGCGGCACATCCACTCAATCTGGTCCGCATAGACGTTGGGCATCGCGACTTCGACCGTGTCCGGCAAATTCAAGATCATCTTGTGTTGCGGCGTCGGTTGCCAGACGTCCATCACCGCTTCGGAAATCTCTTTGGCGAATGCCACTTCCGTCCCGGAAAAACTCTCGGGCGAATACTGGAGCATCACTTCCGTGCCTTTCAAGCGAGGCAGACGGTCTTTGATCAGCTGCGCTCCTTTCACCGCGATGGCTTTGATCTCGTCCTTCGACTTGCCGAACACGACGCGGCGTTGTGCGGGTGAAGTTGAGTTATACATGTGAATGATGACTCGTCTCGCGCCGACCAGCGATTCGATTGTGCGCTCGATCAAGTCTTCGCGCGCCTGGACCAGCACCTGCAACCAGACATCGTCGGGCGCGCGATTTTCCTCGATCAGCCGGCGGTTAAAAGTGAATTCGGTGTTCGAAGCGGAAGGAAACCCGACTTCGATTTCCTTGAAGCCGCATTTGACCAGGGTGTGAAACAGTTCAAGCTTCTGCCCCACATTCATCGGGACGGCCAGGGCCTGATTGCCATCCCGAAGGTCTACGCTGCACCAACGGGGCGCGTGGGTGAGGACGCGGTCGGGCCATTGGCGATCGGACAACGCCACCGGCGGGAACGGACGATACTTTTTCGACGGATCTTTGAGCATGGTTGTTCTTGGTTATGGCGGCGGCGTTTCTATTTGGCAAAACAAAAACCCCACCGCCGGTTGGCAGTGGGGTTCGTTTACAATTCAACGAATCAGAACCCGACTGCCGCGCCACACAACAGCAGCGCGCCAAGCAGCAGGTTCAGATTCAGATTACGATTCACGGGCGGCACGGTAAACGTGCTCGGCACACCGGTCAATTTCAATTTTGGCTGGCCTGGTGGAGGCTGGGATTCTTGACTTGGTAAAATCGCCTCGTTACCGTGCCCGCATGAGTCGACGAACCATAACCCTGCTCCTGCTCCTGGCAGGTGCGGTTTTCTGGCCGTTTCGTTCGCCGGCTCCGTTGGTGTACACTCCCGGCGAAGGTTGGACTTACGAAGCCGTCGGCGAGGTGGGCCGCTGGAAGCGCCAGCGCGCCAAGGACCAACTCGATGTTGCCCGGGAAGCCTTTGACCAGAAGAACTACAAAATCTCCCTGAAGGCCGCCCAGTATCTGGTGCGCACCTGGCCGCTCTCGGATTATGCGGCGGATGCGCAATATCTGGTCGGCCGCTCCTATGAAGCCCGGCGGGATGACGAAAAGGCATTTAAAGCGTATCAAAAGGTGCTCGAGAACTATCCGCGCAGCGAGAAGCTGAATGAAGTGTTGCAACGCCAGTATCAAATCGCCTTGCGCTTCCTCGGTGGCCAGCGATTCAAATTGTGGGGGCTGATCCCGTTCTTTCCCGATATGGAAAAGACCGCGGGATTGTTCGAGCAGATTGTGAAGAGTGGCCCGTACAGCTCGATAGCGCCCGACGCGCAATTGAGCATCGGCACCGCGCACGAGAAACGGCGGGATTACAGCGAAGCGGTGGCTGCTTACGAGCGCGCGGCGGATCGTTACAACGACCAGCCGGTGATTGCGGCGGAAGCCACTTACCGGGCCGGACTGGCCTACACGAAACAAGCGAGGACCGCCGAATACGATCAGGGCACCGCCGGCCAGGCCATTGCCACCTTCAAGGACTTCATCAATCTTTATCCCGACGACAAACGCGTGCCGGAAGCCAAGCGATTAATCGACAGTCTTAAAGAGGAACAGGCGCGTGGCAGCTTTCAAACGGCGACCTTTTATGCGAGCCGGAAAAAATGGAAGGGCGCAATGATTTACTATAACGAAGCCCTGCTGGCGTCTCCGAGTTCGAAATATGCAGCCGAAGCCCGTGAGCGGATGGCTGAAATCCGCCAGCGCGTGCCCGCGGCATCGCTGGCACAGTGAACATGCGTAGGCTTGGCAGCATCCTGCTTTGGGCGTGTGTTCTCGGCGGGGGAGGCTGTGCCGGCTATCACCTTGGATCAACGGATGGGATTTCCTCCGGGTATCGGACGGTTACCGTTGCTCCTTTTAAAAACCGTACGCTCGAGCCGCGTTTGAATGATGATTGCACGTTCGCGTTGCGAAAGGAGATTCAACGGGACGGCACGTTGCGTTTGACGACCGATTCGAGTGCCAATTTGGAAGTGAGTGGTGAAATTGTCCGTTACGAGCGATTTGAAATCAGTTTTCTTTCCACGGACACCACCACCGCTCGGGATTATCGAATCAACCTGACGGCGCATATCGTCGCGCGTGACAAGACTTCGGGCCAAACGGTGCTCGACCGTGAAGTGACCGGCCATTCGCTCATGCGCGTTGGCAACGATCTGCCCAGCGCCGAGAGACAAACCATCCCGTTGGTGGCAACGGATCTTGCCCGCCAGGTGACCGCTTTGTTGGTGGATGGCACGTGGTGAATCTGGTTTCCGTCGCCTGTGAATAAGTATCGCTTGCCCGGTTGGGCCGGTGTGCTAAGAGGCCCAGCGACGGTCAACAAACGTCTCCAAAAACCAAATGAAAAAAAAGACCCAAACCCTCGTGGCTGGGCTGTTGATGGCAACCCTGTTTTTCGCTCCGGTGGCTGCAATCGCTCAGGACAAATCTGAAAAACCCAAAACGCCTGCTGCCGGCGGCGCACCCGACAAATCAACACCGGCCACACGTGTCCTTCCCTTCAACGGACACGTCGCAGCCGTGGACAAGGACACCAAAACCGTAACCGTTGGCAAACAAGTGATCCATGTTTCGGCCGAAACCAAGCTGACCAAGGGCAACCAATCCGTTACGGTTGCGGACATTGCGGTGGGCGATGCCATCGCCGGCAGCTACACCAAAGGTGACGACGGAAAACTGACGGCGAAGATGATGCGCGTGGGACCGAAGCCCGATAGTGCGCAGACCGAAAAGAAGTCATCGGGAAAAAAGAAGGACGAAGGTAGCAACGCGCGTCAGTAACCGCGTTTGTCTAAGAGATCCCTCCAGGCAGGCTTCGGCCTGCCTCTTTTTTTGCCTCAGCGCCGCCACCAACTCGTTTTGCTCTTGGGCTTGGGTTGATCGGGCTGACTGAATTGTTGAATCAACAACTGGCTGCGCGACGCGGTCAGCGCCATGCTGAATTCGTCGTAGCTCAGAAAACGATCCGCCGGATTTTTTGCCAACACCTTGACGAGCGCGTCGCTGGTCGGCTGGGTAATCTCCGGCAGCACCAGAATGGGAGGTGTCAGCGGGGTGTGGACGTGTGCGGCGACGAGTTCTTCAACCGTGGGCGCGTCAAACGGAACGTGTCCGGTGAGCGCATGATACAGCGTGCAACCCAGGCTGTACATATCGGACAGGAAGGTTTCCTTTTCCCGTTTAATCTTCTCGGGCGCGACGTAATAAGGTGTGCCTTCGGTCACGGCAGCGGACTCGGGCTCGGCTTCAACGCTGCGAGCCAGTCCAAAATCAACCAACTTGGGGACGTTGTCGGTATCGAACAAAATGTTTCCCGGCTTGATATCACGGTGAAGCAAATTGTGTTTAAGCGCCAGGTCCAGGGCCGAGGCGATGGCGATGCCGATATCCAGCACGTGCAGTTCGGATACGCGACCCTGTTTTTCAATCCGGCCGTCGAGACTGCCGTGGTCGGCGAGTTCCATGACCAGATACGCCTGACCTTCGAATTCATCGAAGGCGTAGATGTGAATGATGTTGGTGTGGTTGAGCCGGGCGCAGGCGCGAGCTTCACGATAAAAACTCTCCATTGCGGTTGGGTCGCTTAGCAGCTCCTTTTTCACCAGCTTCACGGCCACCATGCGTTCCAACACGGTATCCCAGGCACGATAAACGGTTCCATTGCCGCCCGACGCAATCACGCTGCGCAGCTCGAATTGCCGAATCATCATCGGCATCATCAGCGAATGGCCGCACTTGGTGCACGGCACCGTGCCCAAGGGAGGAAGGTCGCCCGGAATGAATACCTTGTGGTCACACCACCCGCAGGTGACCATCCGCAACGGCTTTTCGCTCGCACTCATCGCAATTAAGACTACCACGCCTCCCGGCCGTCACAAGCTGTTGCGAGGGCAAGTACCTCGCGCCGAGCGGTGGCTCAGCTTGTAGCGCTTTCAATTGGCGGCGTCAAAGTTGAAAATCATTCGAGCTGATGGATCCAGCCAATCTGCGCTTGCGCGGCGCTGCGCCTGAGTCGAGACTTTGCGGGCGTCGCGGGTTGGTTCCAGCGGTGGCGCGCATGCAGAGCGAATCGGTTCAAACAGGCAATTTCTCGTGGGTGCGAACGATTATTATCGGACGCAATCCTCGCCTTACCGCCGTGCGGTTGGTGGTGGTCGTCGTCGCAATCCTGCTTCTGAGGGCCTATGTGCTCCTCCCGATTCAGGTGGATGGGCCGAGCATGCTGCCCAATTATCGCGAGCGTTCGATCAACGTCGTGAATCGCCTCGCCTATCTGAATCGCGAACCCCAGCGGGGTGACGTGGTGGCGATCCGCTTTTCCGGCACCAGCATCATGCTCATGAAACGAGTCGTCGGCATGCCCGGGGAAACCGTTGAGTTCGTAAACGGAAAACTGGTCATCAATGGCCGGCCCATGGACGAGCCTTACGTGAAGAACGAATGCACCTGGGATTTTCGTCCACCGCACTGGCAGTTGGGCGACGATGAGTATTATGTCGTGGGCGACAATCGCGCGATGCCTTACGAGGACCATAAACAGGGGGCGGCCAAACGGGAGCGCATTGTGGGCAAGGTCATGCTATGAAGATTGTGGTTCGCGTTCTCTTGCTGGCGGCACTGGTCGGAGGAGGAATCTGGCTCTGGATGTATTTCCATCCCGGACCCGAAAAGGCCATTCGCCGCCGCTTGGCCGATATGGCAGAGCAGGTTTCTTTCAACAGCGGTGAAGGCATGGTGGCGAAAACCGTGCGCTCCGAGAAACTGGCCAGTTATTTTGCGCCCGAAGTGTCCCTGACGATTGATCTCCCGGAGATCTCGTCCCATGAAAGCATGAGTCGCGCGGAGATCTCCCGATTCGCGTTGTTGTTGCGCTCCTCGTTTCGCTCGCTCAAGGTCCAATGCCTTGATCCGGTGCTCACGCTCGGTGCGGACCGGAAGAGCGCCAATGTCGAACTCACCATCCGCGCGGAAACGGTCGGGGACAAATATCTCGTCGTGCAGGAAATGAGATTCACGATGAAAGAAGTGGATGGCGAATGGTTGATCCTGCGCGTTGAAACGGTCAAAACACTGAACTGAATACTCTGGCCGTGAATCAAGTCGCCCTCCAACATCTGGTTCAGACGGACAAGGTGCTCGCTCGCATCATCAAGCAGGTTGGGCCCTGCCCGCTGGCGCCCCGCCGCGGCGTGCAGCCGTATCAAGCACTGGTCAAGGCAGTGACGTACCAGCAACTGAATGGCACGGCGGCGGAGACGATCTTTCGCCGCTTCCTCGGCTTGTTTCCGGATACAAAATTTCCGGCGCCGGAACTCGTCATTGCCGCGACGGACGAACGATTGCGCAGCGCCGGCTTGTCCCGAGCGAAAACGGCAGCCATCAAAGATATCGCGGCCAAGACCATCGAGGGTGTGGTGCCGACGCGTCGCGCGATTGCGCGAATGTCCGACGCGGAAGTGATCGAACGTTTGACCACGATCCGGGGCGTTGGGCCGTGGACCGTTGAAATGCTGCTCATGTTCACGCTGGGACGACCGGACGTGTTGCCCGCGACGGATTACGGAGTGCGTAGCGGCTTCGCTTTGGTGTATGGGTTGAAAGAATTGCCTTTGCCCAGGGATGTGCTGGCGCATGGCGAACGGTGGCGGCCGTATCGGTCCGTGGCTTCGTGGTATTTCTGGCGCGCGTTGGAGGCGGCGAGATAGGCGGCAATGTTCGCAGCCTTCCTTGCCGCTTTTCTGTTCTCGATTTCCGTCATTAGCGGTCATCGCACCGCCAAAATCATTGGCGGTGTGGAGGCGAACTTCTGGCGCCTGACTTGTGCGACGTTGTTTTTGTCCGCCTGGGCATTCACCGGCGGCTCGGGGGTCAGTGGCGCGGGCTTTCCGCTCTTTCTGCTCAGTGGACTGGTGGGCATCGGCATTGGGGATGCCGGTCTGTTTCAGGCCTTGCCGCGTTTGGGTTCAAGGTTGTCTTTGTTGATCATCCAATGTCTTACCGCACCCATCGCGGCACTGATTGAATGGCTTTGGCTGGGCACAACCCTCGGTCCCATGGAAATCATCGGTGCGCTGGTCATTCTGGCTGGGGTGGGCGTGGCGATTGCACCTGGTGAACACATCACCATTCCGCGTCCGCGTCTTGTCACCGGCGGTTTGTTTGGCTTGCTCGGTGCGGCGGGTAACGCCCTGGGCGTCGTCCTCAGTCGCAAAGCTTATGCGGTCACGCACGAGGACCTGCAAACAATCGATGGCGGCACGGCCGCGTTTCAGCGAATCCTCGGCGGCTTGCTGGTATCGGCGATTCTCTTGTTGTTTGCCAAGCGACACTTCTTTCCGGTGCTCGGAGAGTCGAACGGCAACAATGCTCTCGCCATGTCGATGCGCGAGAAATGGCGGCGCATCTGGCCCTGGGTGTTGTTGAACAGTCTGGCCGGTCAAACCCTGGGCGTGAGTGCCATGCAATGGGGTTTGGAAACCACGCCCACCGGCGTGGTGATGTCCATCGTGGCATTGACGCCGCTGACGGTGATTCCCCTCGCGCGCGTGTTCGAAGGTGAAAAGGTCACGATCCGATCTTTGCTGGGTGGCGCGATTGCGGTGACCGGGGTGATCTGTCTAACGCTCTCAAAGTGGTCGTTGCACTAAAGGGTGGTTCCGTCCGTGAACGGTTCTCCGGTTTCGAGCTTCAAAATGTTCTCCACGGTTACGCGAGCGATCTCGCTCAAACCTTCCTGAGTGAGGAATCCCTGATGCGAGGTAATGAGCACGTTCGGGAAGGTGAGCAGCCGTGAGAGTTGATCATCTTGCAACACCTGGCCGGACAGGTCTTCGAAGAAAATGCCTTCTTCTTCCTCATAGACGTCCAGCGCCACGCCTCCGACGTGTCCGGTTTTCAACGCTTGAATGAGGGCCTTCGTCTCAATCAGCTTGCCGCGACTGGTGTTCAGGAGCAGCACGCCGCGTTTCATTTGCGCGAGCGTGGTGGCGTTGACCAGGTGCTTCGTTTCCGGCAACAAGGGTAAATGCAAAGTGACGATGTCACTGGTCGCAAGCAGTTCAGGCAAGGCGCGGTAACGAATCCCGTGCTGCGTGGCCCAATCGGCTGATGGAAAGGGATCGTACGCCAGCACGGTGGCATCAAAGCCGCGAAAGATTTGCGCGGCCACACGGCCAATCTTGCCGGTGCCAATCACGCCGACCGTTTTGCCGTGGACGTTTGCACCCACCAGGCCATTGAGCGAGAAGTTCAGTTCACGAACGCGATTGTAAGCACGATGGGTGCGCCGGCTCAGCGTGAGCAGCAAGGCCACCGCATGTTCGGCCACCGCGTGGGGGGAATACGCCGGCACGCGCACGACGACGAGGTCGCGGGCTTTCGCGGCTTTGAGGTCAACGTTATTGAAACCGGCGCAGCGCAAAGCGATGAGCTTCACGCCGAGATTGGCCAGTGTATTCACGCAATCAGCGTCAACCATGTCATTCACGAATACGCAGACCACGCTGGCGCCCGCGGCCAGCGCGGCGGTTTTAGCGCTTAGCCGAAACTCGTTAAACTGCCAGCGGATGTTTTTGCCGCCGGCCGCTGTCAGGAACTCGCGGTCGTAGGGTTTGGTGTCGTAAACGGCGACATCGATCATAAGCACCGAACGTTATCAAGAAGCGTCGAAATCCAGGCCAATGTCCACGGCCCGGGCCGAGTGGGTCAACGCGCCCACGGAGATGTAATCCACGCCGGTCTTCGCAATCCCGCTTACCGTTTTCAAGTTCACGTTGCCACTCGCTTCGGTTTTGGCGCGGCCGGCGACCAGCTTCACCGCTTTGCGCAAATCGGACAGCGTCATGTTGTCGAGGAGAATGATGTCGGCATCGGCTTCGAGCGCCTGCAGCACTTGCGCCAGGGTATCGGCCTCCACCTCGACCTTCAGGCGGGGGAATTCTGTCCGCGCGCGCAGAACTGCCGCCCCAATGGCATGCGGCCTGGCGGAGCGCAGCGCGGCCAGGTGATTGTCTTTGATGAGCACCATGTCGTACAACCCGAGTCGATGATTGCGTCCGCCGCCGCACTCGACGGCATATTTCTCGAAGTGTCGCCAGCCGGGAGTGGTCTTGCGCGTATCAAGAATCTGCGCTTTGGTGCCGCGAACCGCCGCCACGTATTGAGCCGTGAGTGTGGCCACGCCCGAAAGCCTTTGAACGAAGTTCAAGGCAACGCGCTCCGCGCTCAGAATCGCCCGCGCCGGACCGGAGATTCTCAGCAACGCGCCCTTTGCCTTCACGAGTTGACCGTCACGCGCCATCCAATCCACCTGGACTGGGGTTGAATGCTTTTTAAACGCCGCTTCGGCAAACGCGAGTCCCGCCACCACGAGCGGTTCGCGGGCGCGCATGACGACGGTGAACGTCGTGTTCGCCGGGATGGTGGCCAGGGTGGTGGCGTCGCCGCTTCCCACATCCTCCGCCAGGGCGGCCTGGACGGCGCGCCGAATCTCCGCAGCTTCAAGCTTCACGCCTTCAGGATGAGTTGAACCCAAACCGAGCAAAAGCAAAATTGCTTCGCTTCCAACTGCGGTTTCAAAATGTAATCGTCACTGCTTCACTTCCGCGCTAGAAATCCCCACGATGAATGGCGAAATACTGATCTTTGTCTTGTTCGCTGGAATCGTGATTGCCGCGATCATCTTCGGAGTCATTACGGCCCGCAAGCGGCGCGAGGCGATGGCCGCACTGGCCCTTCGGCTTGGGCTGAACTATCAGGCCGACAAGGATTATTCCATTGCCGATCGATTCGGGTTTCTGGACGCCCTCGCTCGCGGAAGTAACCGGTACGCCTTTAACATTCTTTCGGGTATCTACCAGGGGCACGAAGTTCTGGTCTTCGATTATCACTACCAAACGCACTCCACCGGGGCGAAGGGTCGTCGGCAAACGCATCACCATCACTTCTCCTTTTTCGTCCTGAAGCTGCCGCTGGCCTTTCCCGAACTGCGCATCACGCGGGAAGGAATGTTCTCCAGAATCGCCCAGGCGGTTGGTTATGACGACATCGATCTCGAATCGGCGGAGTTCTCTCGCGCGTTCTGCGTTCGCTCCCGGGACAAGAAGTTCGCGTATGACGTCTGTCATGCGCAAATGATGGAATACCTGCTGGCAAACCGGGACTTGAGCATCGAGATCGAAGGGCCGGCACTGGCGTTGGCGTTCAGCAAAAGATTGTCCGCAGAGGAAATCGAATCCAATCTGGGCAGGCTCATCACGATTCGGTCGCGCTTGCCGGAATATTTGTTTACCAAAGTCTGACCATGATCGCGTTCCTCTTCGTCCTGGGTGTTCTGGTGTTGCTGCCCGTGATTTGGTTGGTCGTGCAATACAACGCCCTGGTCGGCCTGCGTAACCATATCGCCGAGTCGTGGAGCAATGTGGATACGGAACTGAAGCGCCGCTATGACCTCATTCCCAATTTGGTCGCGTGCGTGAAAGGCTACGCCGCTCATGAGCGCGCGGTGTTGGAGCGTGTGGTGGAACTGCGCAATCGCTGTGCCGCCAATCACGGTCCGGTGGCGGACCAGGCCCGCGATGAAGGACAACTCGTGGAGGCGCTCAAGCAGATGTTTGTGCTCGTGGAGGGGTATCCCCAGCTCCAGGCGGATCAGAATTTCCTGAAGCTTCAGGGTGAATTGATCAATACGGAAAATCGCATCCAGGCGGCGCGCCGGTTCTACAATGGCAACGTCCGGGATTACCGGAACAAATGCGAATCATTCCCCAGCCACCTGGTCGCCAGCTGGTTTGGCTTCCAGTTACAGGAGTTTTTCAGCGTTCCGCCCTCGGTGGCCCAGGTGTCAAATGTGGACTTTACCAACTGACTTGAATGGCTGGATTGATCCGTTCGTCTGTTTGCTGAATAAATCACTTGTGTAATTCCGCACGGCTGCGTAGGAAAGAGCCATGACACACACCGAAAGTAAGCAATCTCTCAAGACCGGCTTTACCCGCCGCCAATTTATCTACACCACCACGCTGGCGGGCCTGGCCATCACCACCCGCAACCTTTCCGGCGCGCCCCGGAAGCTTTCTGCCGGTGACAAGCTCAACATCGGCGTCGTGGGCGCCAACGGCAAAGGCCAGAGCGATACCGACCATTGCGCCAGTGAAAACATCGTGGCGCTGTGCGATGTGGATTCGTCCCGCGCGGCGGGCCAGCTCAAGAAGTATCCCAACGCGAAGTTTTATCAGGACTGGCGCGTGATGTTGGAGAAGGAGAAGGGTCTCGACGCGGTCATCGTCGCCACCCCCGACCACATGCATGCGCTGGTGGCTTCAGCCGCAATGAAGCTGGGCAAACACATTTATTGCCAGAAGCCGCTCGTGCAAACCGTGTATGAAGCGCGCTTGCTCCGCAAGCTGGCGAAGGAAAACAATCTCGTCACGCAGATGGGCAACCAGGGCAGCTCCGAAGACGGGTTGCGTCGCGCGGTGGAAGTTGTCCAGGCCGGGCTCATCGGTTCGGTGCGCGAAGTCCACGTGTGGAGCAACCGTCCCATCTGGCCCCAGGGCATGGATCGTCCGGAAGGCAGCGATCCCGTTCCGTCCACTTTGGATTGGGACATGTGGCTCGGACCGGCGCAGTTCCGCCCGTTCAAGGCGAATTGGCCGAGCAAGAATGGCGGTCGTGCGCGCGACAGCGCGGTGTATCAACCGTTCGCGTGGCGCGGCTGGCAGGACTTCGGCACGGGTGCGCTCGGGGACATGGCATGTCACACCGCCAACATGCCGTTCCGCGCGTTGAAGCTGGGTTATCCCACCGAGATCGAAGCCGAAAGTTCCGGCATCAACAAGGAAAGCTATCCGCTTAAGTCCAAGATCCGTTTTCAATTCCCGGCGCGCGAAGGGCTTGAGCCCGTCACGTTCTGGTGGTATGACGGCGGCAATCCGCGCAAGGACAACCCGTTTGCCCATGACGGCAACAATAAGCCCCCGAAGGAAGTCACCGCGGAAATCGAGGCGCAGCGCGGCGACGTGCCCGGAAGCGGTTGCGTATTGATCGGCGACAAGGGAAAAATCTTTTCACCCGACGACTACGGCGCGCAATTCTCACTCCGGTTGAATGACGAAAAGGAATTGACCGATTCCCGAAAGCACGAAGCGGTCAAAGCCATCCCGCAAACCATACCGCGCAATGCATTCTTCAAAGGGGACGCTGACGCCGCGCAGCATCTGGAATGGATCGCCGCGTGCAAAGGCGGTCCGACGCCGTACTCGAACTTCGACATCGCGGCGTACCTCACCGAAATCATTCTGCTCGGCTGCGTGGCCCTGCGCACCGGCAAGAAACTCGAATGGGACGGCCCGAACATGAAGGCCACCAATGCCCCCGAAGCCGCGCAATTCGTGAAGCGGGATTATCGCAAGGGCTGGGCGATCTGATTTATCAAGAGCTTCAGCAAAGGTGTCTGTTCGCAAAACAGACACCTTTTTCTTTGGAGGTTACCAAAAAAAGCATCCCCCCGGTCCGCAACGTTTCTGCTTTCACTTGCACCGGCTTTCCGTAGCCTGCAAGCATGTCGCTGCCAGTCATTAGCATCGGCCAGATGCGCGAGTGGGAGCAGGCCACTTGGGCAACCGGGCGAACTGAAGCAGAAGTCATCCGTCGGGTGGGTGAAGGTTTGGCCCGACGTATCAGCCAACTGACTTCGCCCAATGACTACATTCTCTTGCTCGCCGGGCACGGTCACAACGGAGACGACGTCCGCGCGTCGCGTTCCTTTCTCACGGATCGGCGCGTCGATACTTTTAATGTCACTTCACCGGCTGCGAGTTTGCGGCAGCTGGAACTTTTTCTCGGTCAAAATCCCGCCCTGGTGGTGGATGGTTTGTTTGGCATCGGCTTGAATCGTCCTTTGGATGCCGATTGGACGGCCCTCATCACGCGCCTCAACGGCGCTCAGCAGCGCGTTCTGGCCATGGATGTTCCCTCCGGCCTCAATGCCGATACGGGTGAAACGTTTGGAGTGGGCATACAGGCGGCGCTGACCCTGACGGTAGGGGCGCCCAAGCAAGGTTTGTTGAAGCCCGAAGCCTGGCCGTTCGTGGGACAACTCGAGGTGGTCGGCGATGTTGGTTTGATTTCCTGTCCGCACACGAGCGAGTTGAATTGGACGATGGCGGAAGATTTCAGGGCGCTTCGAGCAACGCGGCCGGTGGCGGGACACAAAGGCAACTTTGGTCATTTGGCGATCATTGCGGGCAGTGTGGGTTATCACGGCGCAGCGGTGCTGGCGACTCGGGCCGCCCAACGCGCCCAGCCGGGGCTGGTGACGGTGTTCACGCATGAACCGGCCTATTATCCCGTGGCCATGCAGTTACAATCTGCCATGGCCAACGCATGGTCATCAGCATCCAAACTTCCCAGTGATGCCACCGCGTTGTTGGTGGGACCGGGTCTGGCCGCGACCGATCTTCCGGAAGATTTGCGAACGACCGTTCGCAAGTTGTGGCGTGATGCGACAACTCCCGTCATTGCGGATGCCAGTGCGTTGGATTGGTTGCCGCTCGACCACGTGCCGCGAAACGCCGTGAGGGTGGTGACGCCGCATCCCGGGGAAGCGGCCCGATTGATTAAAACGACGGCAGCGCGAGTGCAGCAGGATCGTCCCCAGGCGTTGCGGGAAATTTCAAGGCGTCTCGGCAATTGTTGGGTTGTGCTCAAAGGACATCAGACGCTCATTGGCCGGAGTTCCGGCGAGATTTACATCAATTCCTCCGGCAATCCTCACCTGGCCCAGGGTGGGAGCGGCGATGCGCTCGCCGGATTCGTTGCCGGACTATTGGCTCAGCCGTCCTTTCAGAGTGACGTGGGATTGTCGCTTCGTTATGCCGCCTGGCAGCACGGAGCCGCGGCCGATGCGCTGCAGGCCCGCCGTCGCAATTGGACGGTCGAAGATCTCGTGGAAGAGATCGGTAACCAATAGTTTTCCCGCCTCCAGATTTGTTCTTCCTTTAATTCCGCACTTTTGTTAGGTAACCACCGTGCGAAATGTCAAAATCATCGCCCTGGTTGGCTGGCTGTGCGTGTTGTTTCTAACGTTCGCCCGGGCCATCACCTTTGAGTTAGCGGACGGAACCAGGATCGAAGGCGAGATCGTGCAAGGCAAAGCGGATGTTCTCAAGATCCGGGTTGGCGACAATAAATACGAGGACATCCCGTGGGAGAAGCTTTCTCAGGGAACGCTCAAGCAACTGGCGGCAGATCCCAAGCTGAAACTTGAACCCTTCGTCCAGCCCTTCATCGAAATTCCCGAGGACGAACGCATCAAGAAAACCGAAGTGGAGATTAAGCCCGTTCCCCGACTGGAACGGCCGGCCAAAGGTTCGTTGATTGGCGCGATGTTCAGTTCCTCGGTCGGGCTGGTGGTAATGCTGCTGCTGTATGCCGCCAACATTTACGCGGCTTACGAAATTGCCGTGGTGCGCGCCTACCCGGCGGCGATGGTTTGTGGCATTTCCGCAGTCGCACCGGTGATTGGGCCGATCATTTTCCTGTGCATGCCCACCAAACTGAAATCTTCGGAAGAACACCAGCATGCCGTCGAGCCGGAGCCGGTTGCAGACTCTTCGCCACTTGCGCCGGAATCCGGTCCCACTGGCGCGCCGGGCGCGGCACCGGCGGTCGGCGGTTTGCATGTGGCGCACGCGCCCGCCCCTGCGGCAACCGGCCCGGAGCACCCGCAACCGCAGATTTTCAAGCGCGGCCAGTTCACGTTCAATCGCCGCTTCATCGAAACCAAGTTCTCCGGCTTCTTTGGCATGGTGCGCCACGGAGCGGAAAAGGACCTGGTGCTGGTGATCAAATCCGGACGTGGCGAATTTGTGGCCACGCGCATCTCGCGCATTGCGGCCAATGACATGCATGTGGATGTGCATCGCGGCGGGGCCTCGCAGGAAGTGCAGATTCCCTTTCTCGAAATTCAGGAGATTCAAATCAAACACAAGGACGCCTAGGCTTTCCTCGTCGCGGAAGGGGCGGTGTGAATCCGAGTCATGAAATACAAAACGATTCTTTTGTTCGGTGCGCCCGGCGCGGGCAAGGGTACGCAGGGTAAAATTCTTGGAACGATTCCCCATTTTTTCCATTGCGCCTGCGGAGATGTGTTCCGCTCGCTCAGCGCGACCAATCCGCTGGCGCGAGTGTTCATCGAGTACACCAGCCGCGGACAGTTGGTGCCGGACCAGCCCACCGTCAAGCTGTGGCGTCAGTTCATCAAAAACAGCGAGCGAATCGGACGGTTTAATCCGAAAGCGGACACGCTGGTGCTGGATGGGATCCCGCGCAACCTGCACCAGGCGGAGATGCTGGCCGACACGCTGGATGTGCGGGCGATTTTCTATCTGCATTGCACGAATTTCAATTCACTGGTCCAGCGACTGCAACGGCGCGCGCTCAAGGAAAACCGGTTGGATGATGCGAATCTCGATGTCATCCGCCAGCGGCTCAAGGTTTACGAGCAGGAAACCAAACCGGTGCTCGGTTTCTATGGGCGCAAATTGGTTCGCCGCATTAATTCCGACCAGACGCAGACCAAGGTGCTGCTCGACATCCTGCGCCAGATCGAGAAAGTGATTCACTGACGCGGTGCGGCGCTTCAGTGCGCGAGGGACCCGGACCGCGACAAGCATGGCTGCATTGCGCATCATCTTCATGGGCACGCCGGAACTGGCGGCGGCCAGTTTAAACGCGTTGCTGCACGAGCCCGCGTTTGAAATTGTCGCCGTGGTGACGCAACCGGATCGTCCCAAAGGGCGTGACCTGAAACTCCAACCTGCACCGGTGAAGCAAACCGCTCTCGCGGCTGGCGTGCCCGTCTTGCAGCCCTTGAAGGCGCGTGATGAAAAGTTCATTGCTGAGCTCGAGAAGTTGCGGCCGGAACTCATCGCGGTGGCGGCTTTCGGACAGATCCTGCCGAAAGCCATTCTGGATTTGCCACGCTGGGGTTGTTTGAATGTGCATACTTCGCTCCTGCCAAAGTACCGCGGGGCCTCACCGATTCAATCCGCCATTCTCAATGGCGAGACGGAGACCGGCGTCACGATCATGAAGATGGATGCGGGGCTCGACACGGGGGACATTCTCACGCAGCGGATCACGCCGATTCAGGACGAAGACAATGCCGCCACGCTGCATGACCGGCTCGCCCAGCTCGGCGCGAGACTGCTCGTCCAGACGATCCACGACTATGTTGCGGGCAAAATCGAACCGCGACCTCAACAACACGAACTCGCCACGCACGTGGCCAGGATCAAGAAGGAAGAGGGCCGCATCGATTGGAAGCAATCGGCGCGAGCAATTTGGAATCGCATCCGCGCCTTCACGCCCTGGCCCGGCGCATTCACTTTCCTGCCAGGCCAGCCGCAACCAGTGCTCTTGAAAATCTGGCAGGCGGAAGTCCTTTCCGGGCAGGGAACACCGGGGGAGATTTTGTCTTCTGACAAGGGCGGCATCGTGATTGGTTGCGGCGAAGGCGCGTTGCGCGTGACCGAATTGCAACGGGAAGGCGGTCGCCGGATGAGCGCCACGGAGTTTCTCGCGGGGCACCCGCTGCCGTCGGGAACCAGACTTGGCAGGCCGTAGTCGTAGCGTCCCAAAATCTCACGACGTGTGAAGATAACGTCATCTGCCTCTTCCGTAGTTGGGCCATAGTCAATCCCACCACATGTAAAGCCATCGGTCGTCCACAACCGGATTCTCTGCCGAGAGGTCGTAACCCTCACTCAACGTCTCTTGCCGGTAGAGTTCGAGCACGGCGGTTGAATCTTTGGCCGGGTCCAGTTCGATGATAATGGCGTCAGCGTAAGGACCGCCCTGCGCCAGTTCCGTCTCATCATCGCGAATGGCTTCCGAGGGAATCATTACGGTCTTTGCGCCTGCGATATACAATGCGTTGACGAACTCCAACGCCTCGCGCGTTGAACCGAATCGGTTGGAGGCAAGCGCGGCGGCCTGGCCGTTGGATTCCAGCCATTGCCGCGCTTCGGGACCTGACTGCTCGGAGAACATGCGACGGATGAATGTGTTCCGGGGGGACTTGTAGCGTGGCGAAGCATTTTGTCGAGAGCAATTGATGCCCGGGACTCCGCACCGTTGCCCGCAAAAGCGGCGTCTCTCGGTTGGTGGCTGTTGCTGTGGCCGGGGCCGGCCACACTCCGCATTTTTTTTTCCTGTTTTAGAGCTTCACCGTTCGACTGTCTTCCAGAGTCCAATCATTACGCCCGTCCGGGTGACAGTGACAGTGCGCTGCGAAAAAGCCGCCGCGATGCTCCCAGAACCAGGGCCAAATCTTTTCCCGGTCGGTCGGTGGCAGCTTGAGACCCTCCAGAGCCGGGCGCGGGAAGAACTGGAATCGGCCTTCGGCGTGGACCGCGGGAAGCGTTTTCAACCTGGGCTTCACTTCGAACAAAAACATGAGCCAGTGGGTGTGACCCTGGTAACCGTGCTCGCTGATGAGGCCGGTAAGGTGCAGGTCACGGGGCGCGACGCGGAGGCAGGCTTCTTCGAACGCTTCGCGGCAGGCGCACGCGTAGGGAGATTCGCCTTCATCCGTGTGCAATTTCCCACCACACGGACTCCAGAAGCCGCGATTGGGCTCTTGCGCGCGCTCCAGCAAAAGGACTTCGCCCTGTTCGTTGAAGCAGTAGAGCAGGGTGGCGACTTTGTAAGGCAACTTCATCCCGGCAGTGAAACAGGCAAGGGCGACTCGTGCAAGAAACGGAAGTGGCGCGTCGCGGTGCGCAAGCATCAGCCCCAGCGGTTTGCACCTGCGGCGGCCAGTCGGTGACACAGTCGCACTCGCCAGATGAGGACATTTCTGAAGGTTGTTGGCCGGCTGCATTGACTTGATTTCGTCGGGTCGGTAATCTTGGGCCAGAATGCTGGAAGCCATTGAAAAACTGCTGATTCTTCAGGACCGTGACCGCAAGATTCGCCGGGTTCAAGCCGAGTTGGCCCACATTGAGCCGGAACGCCAGACGTTGCGAGTGAAACAGGCTGCTGCCCAGGCCGAGTTGGAAAAGGGTAAAAATCGCGTGAAGCAGATCGAGTCCGACCGTAAGCGGCTTGAACTGGACGTGGAGGCGAAAAAGTCGCAGATCGAGAAGTATGCAAACCAGCAGTTGCAGACGCGCAAGAACGAGGAGTATCGCGCCCTGGCTCACGAGATTGAGAGTTGCAAGGCAGACATCACACGCATCGAGGATCAGGAAATTGTCTTGATGGAGCAGGCCGAAGCGGCGCAGAAGGAAGTCGTGCGGCTGACCCGTGAGGCCGATGAGGCGAAGAAACTGGCGGACGGGCAGGTGGCTCAGCTCGGCGAGCGGCAGAAGAATCTGCAGAAGGAACTGGCATCGCTCCAAAGCAATCGCGAGGAATTGAGCGCGGCGGTGGATGAAAGCGTGCGCGCGCGTTACGAGCGTTTGGTGAAGAACAAGGGAGAGAATGTGCTTGTGGGGGTGACGCACGGCGTCTGTGGAGGTTGCCACATGAAGTTGCCGGCCCAGGTGCTGGTGGCCTGCCAGGCGCATCAGGAACTCGTCACCTGCACCAATTGCGGCCGGATTCTTTATCACACCCGTGACATGGAACTGGCGGCGGCAGAGTGATGGCGCGAGGGCCAAAGCAAGCTTTGACGGGGCATCGGCCGTGGGGTAGGATTGCGGCCAGTCGAATGAGAGTTGGCGCTGCATATCAGGTGGGCTTGACCCTGGCCTTGCTCGGTGCCGGTCAGTGGACCTTGCCTGCCGCTGATGAGGCTCCGAAGCCTCGCCAGGCTCCGATTGTTTTTTCGACGCCCAAGTCAGATACGGTTTCTTCCAACCTGAATCAGATCGGAACAAAGTCCTCGTCGCTCCGCAGCCTCGAGTCCGGCCTGACCAAGCCATTTGAGATTTTTGATAGCAGTCGCCCCGTCCAACCGCCGGCTCGATTCGCGCCCGTCACCCCTTCAACGCCGGCCGTCAACAATCGGAAGCTGAAAGATGTCCTGGATCGACGTGCGGAGGAAAGCTATCTCCTGGCCGAGGACGATGAACCGGAGACATCCAGGGAGACTTCCCGGGAGGGGACGCGTCCGGATCGTGAATCGCTGGATCCAGTCACCGGCCGGCGCAAGACATCGTTGGATCGGTATTACGATCGGATCGACCGCATGCGGGCCGGTGTGACCAATCAAACTTCGCGCAGCAACGGTTTGTTTGGCGACCAGGATGATCCCGATGAGAAAGACGATTCGAAGTCGCGGCGTTCCGGAAGTTTCCTTGACCGTGAGTTGTCGGTGAACGCGCGCGCTCTTGGCCGGATGTCCAACAGTGCTTCCGCTTCCGAGGGTGGATGGTTTTCGTCGGACCGACTGAAGCCGCGGAATTCTGGTGACCTTTATGAACTGGGCCGGGTCGAACAACCCGCTCCGCGGACAACGGTGCGCGCCAAAGACACACGGCTGGAAGAGTTCAAACGGCTGCTCGATGGCCCGGGTTATGGTTCGCGCAATATGGATGCAACGGCGCCTCCGTCCAGCACAGGTTACCAGCCGCCCAAATCCAGCCTGTCTGCCCCGGCACCGAGTCTGAATAGTGGTTTGCAGCCTGCGGGACCGTCTTACGCAAACACGCCTGGTTTCTCCGCGAGCACACCGGCCCTCCCGGGATACGCGGGCAGTGCTCCCAGTGTGACGGCCCGGCCACCCGCGCCCGAGACGACGCAGAAACCACCGGTCCCCAGTTTCAAAATCCCGCGCGGCCGGTTTTAGTTGCTGCGTCAACTGATTTGCAGCACGCGAACCGGCGTTCCCGCAGCCAAAGCCGCCTGAGGTGGCAAATCCAACAAACCATTTGCGCCGGCCAGTGAAGTCAGCACATGCGAGGCTTGCGCGCCGGAAGCGAACACCGCTGCCTTCTCATTCACTCGCACCCGTACGAAATGCCGTCGCTCCGCGGGATTGGTAATCGCTTCACCGAGAATTCCTGACCGGGTGGGTAAACTGGTATCGCGTGCCCCTTGCCAGCGCCGCAGCGCGGGCCGCACCAGCAACAGAAAAGTCACAAAGGCCGAAACGGGATTGCCGGGCAGACCGAACAGGAATTTTTGTCCGATACTGCCAAAGACAAATGGCTTGCCTGGGCGGATTGCAACTTTCCAAAAATTCATTCCCCCACCGAGCGCCTCGAAAGCCGCCTTTACAAAGTCCATTTCGCCCACGGATACGCCCCCGGACGTGACGACGCAGTCGCATTCGTTGAACGCCAACTCCAGAGCAGAGCGCGTTACCTGCAACGTATCCGGAATAATCGGGTAAACTTTGGGAATGCCACCGGCACTGGCCACCAGCGGCGACAACATCGCGCGGTTGCTTTCGTAGATTTGGCCGGCGGATAACGGCTCGCCGGGTTCACGCAGTTCAGAGCCGGTTGCCAGGAGGCCGACCACCGGGCGCTTTCCCACGCTCACCTGCGAGACGCCGGTTGCTCCCAGTAAAGCTATGGCGGCAGCCGTAAGTTCTGCGCCTTTTTCCAGGAGCGTTGTTCCTTTCCGAAGATCCTCGCCTTGTCGTCGAACGTTTTCTCCAGGTTTTGCGGAATCACACACGAGCACCTCGTCAGGACGATTGGGGTCAACCCGCGTATCTTCCTGCATCACCACGGCGTCCGCGCCGCGCGGGATTGGCGAACCGGTGAACAGGCGCGCACATTCGGTGGCTTCGATCACGCCCGAAAAGGATTCTCCCGCAGGGATGCGTGCTTTGATTCGCAAACGCACGGGTGTTTCAGCTTTGGCGGAACGCACGTCGTCGGCGCGGACCGCATAGCCGTCCATGGCCGAGTTGTCGAAAGGCGGAAGGTCGGAAGGGGAGACAAACGGTTCGACAAGCACGCGCCCAGCAGTCTGGGTGAGGGAAATGGCTTCCACCCGCGGCGGCGGAAGCGCGGCGAGTACGCGGTCCAGAGCTGTTTCCAAATCAAGCACGTGCCCAGTGTTCCGGACGCGGTTGATTTTGAAAAGTCCTTCCGCGCGAAAGAAAATTGGAAATAATTGAAATTCCAGCTTCCCCGGTCTTAAGGAAATGTGCTAACCAAGTTGTTTTAATGGACAAGGATTGCGCAACCGATTGCGGCACCCGGCGTGGCCTACGTTTGGCCTTGCTGCTTGCCGGTATTGTTACCTGTCAGGCTCTGTCGCGGGAGCAAACTTACATTGTCAAAGCCGGCGACACGCTCTTTGGCATTGCCAGACGCAACGATACTTCCGTTACTCGCCTGACCGAGCGCAACGGGCTCAGCCGCAGCGGGCATATTTACGTCGGCCAGCGGCTGATCATTCCTGACCAGCGGCAGCCTGCGGCAGATTCGGGTCTGAATGCGTCGGTACGGAAAGCAATCGCCAATGCTCGTGTGTCTCCGGGACGCTGGAAATACATCGTCCTCCATCATTCCGCGGTGGATGAGGGCAACCCGAAATCGCTCGACCGTTACCACCGCGAGGTGCGCCGCATGGAAAACGGTCTGGCCTATCATTTCCTCATTGGCAACGGCCATGGAATGAAGGATGGCGAAATCGCCATTGGCAATCGCTGGCGCAAGCAATTGGATGGGGGTCATCTGCACAGTGAAGCTCAGAACAAGGTCGCCCTGGGCATCTGCCTGATCGGCGATTTTGATAAGCACCCGCCGACGCCTCAACAACTGCGCAGTCTCGAAGCCCTGGTGGAAGCCCTGATGCAGCGTTGTAAACTCGACGCCGGCGACGTGCGGACTCACCAACAGATCAATGTCGTTGGTACCCGCTGTCCGGGAAGCAAATTCCCCACCCGATCGTTTCTCAGCAAACTGAAAGCGCCGGCGGGTTGAGCCGCATTCGGTTTCAGACATTGAACTTCTGCAATCTGTTTGGACTATACGCTTCCGTTCGCCGGCGAAATCGAAGTTGTGCTGTTTACACTTTACCAGACTAAATCGATGTCTTTGGGAGATACTTGATCAATGGAACCATCAATGCGACCTCTTCGTTGTACTTGGTAACCATTTCAATCAGTTGGGCGTAATTGCTCTTCTTCATCACAAACATGCTGTCCTTGATGGTCTGCCAATGTGAGGCGCGCTTTTGTCGCTCTAAAATCAACAAGGGAGCGTTCAGTCCGCACATCCTGATGTGCCACCTCGCCGCTGGGTTTAATCCGATAAGTTCGTGCGAGATCGGATGTTCAAGTATTTGCTCATCGTAATCCATCTCTTCACAGGGGTTAAGAAAACGGCACCCGGCTCTTTTTTCCTCTTCAGTAGGCCACCAATCGGACTTCTTCCCGTTACAAGAACGTGAGGCGGGAAAGAGGTTGGCGTAATCCTGGAATACCAGAGTTTTCTTGCGGGGGTCAAAATGGTCTACCTCCAACGGGCCGCATCTTGCCATATGCTGCATCGAATATGCACACCTCCCTCCAAAGTCGCGAAGGAGTTCTGGCAAGGCGCGCTGGTAGGTATGCCGACGCAACCGACGCTCAGGTGGAGCGCCGCGCTTTATTCGTGGCTTCTTCGAAGGCGACATACTCCCGGAGCAGTCTTTCCATGTCAGCGAGAATCCGGTCTCGCTTCAACTGCATGAGCACTTCGTCTGGACTTGGCGCGAATAACATTTCATCGCGCAAGCGGTTTAAACGATTAAGGCGAATTGCTTGGTCGGTTGTGAGTTCACCTTTGGCTTCAACAAGGGCAAGCTGACGAAACTCTCGTTCCAGCTCTTTGTCCCAAGTTTCGGGAACGTCCGACACAGTCCACATAACTCGACACTCCGTGTGATGGTCAGCCGTGCTTGCACCAATATCCGACACAGAGGAAACCAAACCCTCGCTGGCTAGCTTTGCTGGTGCGTGGCTCGACGCTTGGTCATGCGTGGCCAATGCAGTTGCCGCCACGGTAGTGGCTGCAACTCTAGCCAACTTTTGCTTTACCACATTACTCGGCGTTTTCATACAACGCGGCAATCACCTGCTTCTGCAAAAAAGATTCTGACCGAAGTATTGCCAAGCACTCCGAATCTAACGGGGTCGGTGTCGGATTTGTTGCCCGAGACATAACCGTTGCTCCATGCATTGAAAAGCCATGAAGGCTAATTTCAGCCATTTGCCCACGATACGACATATTGATGATGTCGACAACACTTGAAGAACGGGCAGGAGCGTAACCTTTCCATGAAATACGGTCTTGCTCTTTCACCTCGGCTCCGAACCGTGAAATGTAACCCAACAGCGTCTTTTTGTGTTCATTCAACACAACTTCGGGAATCACACACGCAAAGTTGTCGATGAGTTCACCAGCTACGATTAGGCCAAACTGAACGAAATGCATATTACCCTCGTGCTCAACCCGAAACCGGTTGAAGAACATCCTATAACCGCCAGTTTGTTGAAGCCGGATTTCGAGAGCGACGTCTTTTTGAATTACTTTGGACAAGAGGCGCTCTTAATACCAATTCTGCTCAATACGGGTCAACCAGTTATCGGGATTGTGAACAACTTGGGAGGATACAACGGGTTGTAGGCAAATAGAAAAGCACCACAATCCTTTTCTGGCCAAATCCGGAAACTGACGACGAAAGGGTTTCGGCTGGATTGTGCCCGCAGCCTAGAGAAAGCGCCTTACTTTAGACATTAAACTTGAAGTGCAGCACGTCGCCATCGGCCACGATGTATTCCTTGCCTTCCATGCGATAAAGGCCCTTCTCGCGAGCCGCAGGCACGGAGCCGCACTTGAGCAAATCGTCGTAGGCCACGGTTTCCGCTTTGATGAAGCCACGCTCGAAATCGGAATGAATCACGCCCGCCGCTTTCGGTGCGGTGTCCCCGGCATGAATCGTCCACGCGCGCACTTCCTTTTCTCCCGCCGTGAAATACGTGCGCAGCCCGAGCAAATGATAGGTAGCGCGGATTAGCGCGCCCATGCCACTCTCCTCCACGCCGAGTTCCTTCAGAAACGCCTTGGCCTCATCCGGTGAAAGATCCATCAAGTCACTCTCGATTTGCGCACTGATGACGACGGCTTCGCAAGCCAGGTGCGTCTTGACGTATTCCTGAACCTTCTGGACGTAGGAATTCTTCTCGCCTTGCGCGAGTTCGGATTCCTTCACGTTACACGCGAAGATCGTGGGCTTGTCGGTGAGCAGGAAGAACGCTTTGGAAATCACCTTTTCCTCCGGCGTCAATGACACCGTGAGCGCAAGCTTGCCTGCGTCCAGTGCGGGTTCAATCTTCGCCAGCACGGCGTCTTCCGCCACGGCCACCTTGTCGCCGCGTTTCACATCCTTGGCGAGTTTCTCGCGCCGCTTCTTCACCGACTCCAGGTCGGCCAGAACCAGTTCCGTGTTGATGACCTCAATGTCGCGCACCGGGTCAACGCTTCCGGCCACGTGATGAATATCAGCATCCTCAAAGCACCGCACGACTTGCACGATGGCGTCCACTTCACGGATGTGCGTGAGGAACTTATTGCCCAACCCTTCGCCCTGGCTCGCGCCCTTTACCAGCCCGGCGATGTCCACGAACTCAATCGCCGCCGGAATGATGACCTGCGTCTTGGCGATTTTGCACAGCGGCTCGAGTCGTGCGTCCGGCACGGTGACAATGCCGACATTGGGATCAATGGTGCAAAAAGGATAATTGGCCGCCTCCGCCTTGCGGGTGCGGGTGACAGCGTTAAACAAAGTGGACTTGCCCACGTTGGGCAGACCGACGATTCCAGCTCTCAGCATGATTCAGAATTTGATTAAATGACTACGGTTTCCAAGGGTTAAAAACAGGATGAAAAAAGTCAGCGTTGTTGCGAGTCACTCCGGTCAGATTGAAGTGGATGGCAATCGCTTCAATCTGGCTGTCCAGAACGGAGAGATTGCGGCCAGCTGATTTGGCTTTAGCTACCAAACGGCGCCATTCAACCGCAGCCCCTTCTGTGAAATCAAAAATTTTGCCGGCGTAGTCTTCGCGGAGAAATTTCAATGCACGTTCCAGCGTTCGTCGCTTTTTGCCTTCCGGCAGCAGTTCAATGCCTGCAACCATTTCTCCGATTGTGATTGCGCTGAATCCGGCCTCCGACTCGTTGGCTTCCAGCCAATCGATCAATTCGCGCGCCGGGGCTGGCTTGGTGAGTTCGGAGAGCGTGTTCGTGTCCAGCAGCCACTTCACCAGGCCACCTCACGAACGGACTCGGTCTGTCGATTAAGCTGCAGGCCTTGCAGTTGGCGTAAATGCCAAAGGAGTGACTTCTTCGGTTTGCGTACGTGACGGAGAAGGATGTCCCCATTGGAAAGCTCCAGCAGAAGCAGGTCATCACCGGCGCGAAGCTTTTGCCGTTGGCGCACCGGGCGGGGAATGACCACCTGACCTTTGCTGGAAATCGTCGTTGTCACAGCGTAAGAATGTCTTACTCGCCAAATCGGGTCAAGTGACCGTTTCCTCCACCGCCTCCCGAATCAGCTTCTTGAACTTGTCGATGCCCTCGTCAAACCCGGCGGCGATGGGCAGGACCGGCGTCTTCTTCACCTTGCGTTTGAACTTCTTCAAATTCTCCTCCGCCACCGCCTCGTCCATTTTGTTGGCGACGACATAGCGCGGTTTCTCCAACAGGGCCGGATCGTAAAGCTCCAGCTCGTTGAGCAGTTGGGCGTAATCATCCCACGGCGCGCGGTTGTCTGTGCCCGCCATGTCGAGCAGCAGCACGAGAATCTTGCAACGTCGGATGTGGCGCAGAAACGCGTGGCCGAGCCCGACGTTTTGATGCGCGCCTTCGATCAATCCCGGCACGTCGCAAACGGTGAGGCGTTTGAAGTCAGGATACTCAACAATGCCAGGCTGGGGATGCAGCGTGGTGAAAGGATAGGGCGCAACTTTCGGCCGGGCGCGTGAAATCGCAGTGAGCAATGTGGACTTGCCGGCATTCGGATAACCGACCAAACCCACTTCAGCCATGATGCGCAGTTCCAACAGGAAATCTCCCTCCTCGCCGGGTTCGCCGGGTTGCGCAAAGCGCGGGGTCTGCCGGCGTGCCGTGGCAAAGTTGCGATTGCCCAGTCCACCGCGACCGCCTTTGCAAAGCACAAACTGTTGTCCGTGCTCGGTAAGATCGGCGATCAATTCGCCCTTTTGGGAGTCTGAAATGGCGGCTTCGCTTTCGTCCTCCTGGCTCAAATCAATCTCCTGCGCAATCGCGCCTCCGGCCCGACGAATCAACGGACGTTTGCTCGAACTGGCTTTGAGCATGGGCTTTTCGTCCTCCTCCTCGTTCTCCTCCGCGTCCTCGATTTGCGGTTTGGTCGGCAATCGCCACACCAGCGTGCCGCAGGGCACTTTCACAATGAGATCCTTGCCCGCGTGCCCATCCATTCCCTTGCCCATGCCCGCTTCACCCCGTTCGGCGATGAGCCGCGGAACGTAATATTGCGCGATGAGATTGTTGAGATCGTGGTCCGCCTGCAAAATCACGCTGCCACCGCGCCCGCCGTTGCCGCCGCTGGGGCCGCCCTTGGGAATGTACGCTTCACGATGGAACGCGACACAGCCTTTGCCGCCGTGCCCCGCCTGCGCGAAAACTTTGATTTCGTCGATGAACATGCCGGGTGGATTTACGATTTATGATTTACGATTTTCGATTGAAGCACCTGACTTCCGTCACCGCCGCAATCATCAATCACAATCATAAACAAAAAAAAGGCGAGGCGCGTGGCCTCGCCTGAAATTGTCTCGTGAACGTTAGTTCTTGGCCGCTTCGGCCACGATGTTCACGCGGCGACCGTTCTTGTCGAACTTCACGCGGCCATCCTTGAGCGCGAACAAAGTCCAGTCGCGGCCCGTGCCAACGTTGGCTCCGGCCACGAACTTCGATCCGCGCTGGCGTATGATGATGCCGCCGGCGCTGATGACCTGACCGCCAAAAACTTTTACACCAAGCCGTTTGCTGACGCTGTCGCGTCCGTTCTTGACGCTGCCTTGACCTTTCTTATGTGCCATAAATTAGTTGATGGTTGAGAGTTGAGAGTTGAGAAAAGATTGTTGAAAGTCGGTAGAAATTATCCGGCCATCAACAATCAACGTTCAACCATCAACTGTTTTTAATTTCCTTCACCTTTACCACAGTCAACTCCTGACGGTGGCCGATGCTCTTGTGATAACCTTTGCGGCGCTTCATCTTGAAGGTGAGTTTCTTCTCGCCGCGAATGTGTTCCACCACGTCGGCCACCACCGTGGCGCCGGTGACGGTGGGCGCGCCCACGGTGACCTTGCCATCGGCGGCAATGAGCAACACGCGGTCAAACGTGACCGGCTTGCCTGCCTCGACGGGGAGACGTTCGATTTCAATCGTGTCGCCCGCGCTGACGCGATATTGTTTGCTTCCAGTTTCCAGGACTGCGTACATAAATTTTTCCCCAAAGGGGCGCAGATAAAACCAGAAACGCTCCCCGGTGTCAACGCCGCATTTCGGTCTATTTGGTTCGATCAAGCCTTCGATTGGCGGCCAATGGGCAATTCAGGGTGGGAAATTACGGGTTGACTCATAAAAGCAAATGCCGGAGCGCGGCTGTGCGCAAAGCGTCAGCCGCAGCAGTGGGAGATTGTGTTGAGTTTTGAGTCTGCTGCGGCAGGTTCTACGGACACAGCCGCGCTCCGTTCATTTATGAGAACCTCTATTGCCATGAAATAGTCTGGCAATGAGGCGGTTACTCCACGCTCGCTTTTTTCTTCTCCGCCAGGTCCAGCAGAAACGCGTAATCCTGAGCCGTCTCGCGATGCCGCTTAAACCGTCCGGTCGCTCCGCCGTGACCGGCGCCCATGTTCGTGTAGAGTAACAGCCGATTCTTGTCCGTCTTCAACGCGCGCATCTTCGCGACCCATTTCGCCGGCTCCCAATACTGCACCTGCGAATCCTGCAGGCCCGTTGTCACCAGCAGATTGGGATACGCCTTGGCTTCGACGTTATCGTAGGGCGAATAAGACATCATGTAATCGTAATACTCCTTCTTGTGCGGATTGCCCCACTCCTCATACTCAAACGTCGTCAGCGGGATTGAGTCATCGAGCATCGTCGTCACCACGTCCACAAACGGCACGGCTGCCACGACACCGTGAAACAAATCGGGTCGCAGGTTGATGACCGCGCCCATCAACAGTCCGCCCGCACTCCCGCCCATCGCGTAAAGCCGTTGTTTGTCCGCGTAGCCTTCCTTCACGAGAAATTCTCCGCAATCGATGAAGTCAGTGAACGTATTCTTCTTCTTCAGCAACCGGCCCGATTCGTACCATTCGCGCCCCATTTCCTGACCACCACGAACGTGCGCAATCGCAAAGACAAATCCACGATCCAGCAAGCTCAGTCGCGGCGAAGAAAATGTGGCATCCATGGATGCGCCATACGACCCGTAACCGTAGAGCAGCAACGGACTCTTGCCACCCAACGGCGTCGTTTTGCGATACACAATCGAAATGGGCACGCGCACACTGTCGCGTGCCGTGGCAAAGCGCCGCTCGGTCTTGTAGTTCGCGGGATCAAATCCGCCCAGCACCTCCGTCCGCTTGCGCAGGACCCGCTCGCGTTTCGCCATGTCGTAATCGTAGGTGGACGACGGCGTCGTGAGTGACGTGTAGATGTAACGCAGCGAGCTTGTATTCATTTCAGGATTCGCACCCACGCGAGCCAGGTAGGCTGGTTCGTCGAATTCCACGTAATGATCGTCTTTGCCATCCCAACTCCGCACGCGCAGACGATTCAATCCCTCGCGTCGCTCCTGCAACACCAGGTGGTCGCGAAAGATGTCGAACTCTTCCAGCAGCACGTCGTCGCGATGCGGAATCACTTCCTGCCAGTTCTCTCGGGATGGCTTTGACACCGGCGTTTTCATCAACCGATGATTCTTGGCCTTCCAGTTGGTCCGGATATAGAAGTCGTCGCCGCGATGTTCCACCGAGTAAAGGTGCTCCGGCTCGCGCGCCTGAATCAGCTTCAGTTCCGACTCCGGCCTGGCCGCGTCCAACACGCGATACTCCGTGCTCTGCAAGTGGGACGAGACAACGAAGAGATACTTCCGCGATTTGCTCCGGTCCACGCCACAGGAAAATGTCTCGTCCTTTTCCTCATACACCAGAATGTCCTTGGCCGGGTCCGTGCCCAGCGTATGCCGAAAGATTCGGTAGGCGCGCAATGTATTCGGGTCTTGCTTCGTGTAGAGCAGCGACTTCCCGTCCTCCGCCCAAACCAGGTTCTCCGTCACATTCGTGATGGTGTCCGGCAGGAATTCACCGGTTTCCAGATTCTTGAAGCGAATGGTGTGAAAGCGACGCCCCGCCGTATCCACCGCGAACGCCACTATTTTCTGATTCGGATGAATGTCGCGACCGGCGAAGGAAAAGAACTCGTGTCCCTTGGCCAGTTCGTTTTCGTCCAGGATGATTTCCTCAGGCGCGTTCAAACTGCCCTTCTTACGGCAATGAATCGCATACTCGCCGCCGGTGACAAAGCGCGTGTAATAATAGTAGTCCTTGATCCGCACCGGCACGGTGTCGTCGTCCTTCTTGATGCGCCCAACAATCTCCTCGAACAAGGTCGTTTGCAGATTGGTCGTGTGCGCCATCGCGCGATTCAGGTAATCGTTCTCCTGTTTCAGATATTCGACCACCGCCGGATTCTCGCGGTCCTTCAGCCAGTAATACGGATCGTCGCGACGATGCCCGTTCTCTTCCAGAACCTTGGGAATCCTTTTCGCAATAGGTGCGGAGTTGTCCTGTGCAAATCCAGACGCGAGAAAGGTGACACTCATGACACAAGTTAACAGCGTTTTCATGGCTTAGGTTGTTATTCTGATTTGTCTCCCGCATTTACGGATTCAAGGTTTCTTGGCGCCGATGGCGAGCAATTTCTCCGTCGTGCGATAGAAAATCGTCCCGTCCGAAATTGCCGGTGTGGCCAGACAGATCCCATCCAGCTGGTTGGTGGCAATGACGCTGAATTTTTGGGCTGCGGGAAGCACAAACACGTCACCTTGTTCACCGGTGAAATAAACATTGCCGCCGGCCGACACGGGCGAAGTGGTGAAAGCCTGCCCGCCACCACCGATGCGCTCCTCGTATTGAATCTTGCCGGTTTTCACGTCGAAGCACGTCACGATGCCGTCGCTGCCGCAACCCCAGAGCAAATCACCCACCACGATGGGCGTCACGAGATAACTGCCTTTGCGCGGATGCACCCAGGCCACGGCACTGTTCGTCATGCTGATGTCTTCGGGCTTCACGTCGCCGTTGGCGTCGAGCCGTACCGACCGCATGGGGCGATACTTGCCATGGGCACTGGTGAGGATGACATGGTCGCGCGCGAGAATGGGCGAAGCCACCGGCACATCGCCACCTTCACTCAACCACCAGAGTGGCTTGCCGTCCTTGAAATCGTAACCGCCAATTTCCTTCCAGCCGTTCACCACCACCTGCGTGCGCCCGGCCGCTTTCGCGACGATGGGCGTGCACCACGAGCTGTTGTCTTTGCGCGGACGACGCCAAAGCTCCTTGCCATCAGTCGCGTCAAACACGGCGAGGAACTGCTCCGAAATCGTGTCCACCTGCACAATGACTTTACCGTCGTAGAGCACCGGCGAACTAGCGAAGCTCCATTGCAGCGACGGCATATTGAACGGCGCGGCGTGAAGTTTGCCAAGGTCTTTGCTCCAAATTTTCTGCCCGTTCATGTCGAAGCAGAAAACTCCTTCCGACCCGAACATGGCGACGATGCATTTGCCGTCCGTAGCCGGTGTGGAATTGCAATGCGTCGCCTTCGTATGCCGCTCCAATCGCGGCACGGCTTCCAGTTGCAATTTGTCCCAGAGGATTTTTCCGGTGGCTTTGTCCAGGCAGATCAAGCGCCACTCGTGTTTCTCCTTCTCGGCATAGGAATCGCCGTCACCGTAAAGACCCACCTTCAACTCCGCTTTCATCCCGGGCCGGATTGCGGTGGCAATGTAAATATTGTCGCCCCAGATGATGGGACTGGCATGGCCCAACCCGGCGAGAGGCGTCTGCCAAAGAATGTTTTCGCCGGAAACCGCATCCCATTTCGTCGGCGCCGTGCCGCTCGAAAGTCCGCTGGCTTGCGGTCCGCGAAACTGCGGCCAGTTTTCGGTGCCAGTGGCGTTTTGAGCAGCGAGAACCGTCGCGAGGATAGTCAGGCTGCTGATGAAACGAAGCGGGGCGCGGGCGGCGTTCACGAGCCCAGACTAGAACCGTAATCGTCAATGTAAAGCCAGCGAATTGCTGGAGCACGGGGCGCGGCGTTTACGCCGCTTCAACGCGCAAAGCCCACCAGACCTTCGTTACCGTCAATGCGCTCGCACGGTGGAAGCGACCTGAAGGTCGTGCTCCGGCGGCAGTCAGGCTGCGCGCAATTCGGTGGGGCGAGGCTACTGACGAGCCGGCTCGCGGGGACTTCGCCTGACTCAGGGTGCAAAGCGCCATTGTTGCCGGTTCACGGCGTAAGAATCTCCGGCGGCAACTCAAACCCCGCTGTATGCCCATCCATGTAAACCACATTCTTGGCAGGCCGGGGTGGACGCGGATGAAAGTCTTCGTAGTCCAACAGCAGTGGCGTGGTCTCGGGTGGAAAACGCAGCACCTTTTCCTCGTTGGATTGTTGCACCGGTCCGCCATTAATCACCACCACCTTGATCATGCGCACATTCGACGTGCGCGTTTCATCCATGCGCCGGCCATTGAGATCCGTGTTCCACTCGTAACTCGAGCCTTCCTTCTCGAACATCCCAATCTTGTCTTGGGGACAGCGGAAGACATTCGCGCTCGCATTCGTGCCGCCACCATCCTGGTTGATTTGTTTTCCCAACACATCGCGGATGCGACTTAATGGCTTGGCCGGATCAATCGGCACGCTGGGCAACAGTTCCGCCGCCGGCATCCGACTGTCGTTCTCGTCCGAGTAAAGACGGGTCGCAATGCCAAGTTGCTTCAATTGGCTGAGACAAACCACATTCTTTGCCTTGCCCCGTGCGCGACCAAACGCCGGCAACAATAGCGCCGCCAGGATTCCAATGATCGCGATGACCACCAGCAATTCAATCAAGGTGAAACCGGAGCGTAGCGCGGATTTACAACCCGCTGTATCGCGGGTTTTCAACCTGCCAGTCGTCCGAAAGTGCACATGAGTTTTGGCAGCTCTTCCGATTGGAAATCGGCGATACAGCAGGTTGAAAACCTGCGCTACGACAACGCGACGCGCCCGCACCCGTAGGACAGGCGTCGCGCCTGTCTCTAACTTCATCAATTCGTTCGTATGCATTTTCGTTCCTTCGTGTTTCGGGTAAATCCGCTCGAGCTGGTCATTGTTTGAATAATGAGACAGGCGCGACGCCTGTCCTACCGGTTGGCCTTTGCCGCCTGCTTCTCGCGCGCCCGTTGCACGCGTTGCTCCGGCGTCAGGCGAACGTAGTTCTCCGCTTCGTGCCGGCGCACGACGGCTTCCAGGTCCGGCACTGGCGGCAACTGGCCCGGAACACCGTTTGTTCCGTCAGCACCGCCGCCCGCGTGAAGCTGCCGCATGATTCTTCCGCCGAACGCAATTCCACCCGGCCCGCCGCTCAACACATACAACGTGGTCAAATCACCTTTGACCTTCTTTGCAACTTCACGCGCGGCATTCTCGCTCGGGTCGGATTGCGATTCGTTGCCGAGCTTGCTCAACAACTTCTGCTCGAGCACGAGATGTTCAGGACTCCAAATCTCTTCAAACATCTTCCCGCTGCCATCACGAGAGCGCGTCACCATGCGAATCCTTGGCGGCGCGTCGCTGGATTTGAACATCACATCGCTTATGCCCGGCCCCTGAGCGCCGGGCCTCGCTTGCACATCCACGTCCACCTGTTGTTCCTTCATTGCGGCAGTGGCTTTCGCAATCGTCGCGTCATCCATGCCGGCGGCCTTCATCTTTTCACGAATCGTCGCCTGAACGTCCCCGTTTTTGATGTTCCCGGAATCCAGCTTGATCATCACCGGCTTGCGACCACCCACGGTCATACCGGTGGCTGCCCCAGTGATTTCTCGCGTCACCGTTGTTCCGCCCGCTGGAACTGGAACGCCCGTCCCACCATCCCAAATCGGTCCGCTCGCTACCTCTTGTGGCGCGAGATTCGTCCAGCCAACCTCTTCCAGCTTGCCGCGATTGCGCAAAGCCGTTTCCAGTTTGTCCAGCGCCCGACTCGAATCGTGCACCGCGTGCCACTTGCTCCAATTGACACCCGCCTGCTGACCGAGTTTGTCCAGCGCCTCGTCCAACGGAACGTTCTTCACGTTGAGCGTCACCTTCGTTTGAATGTCGCTGCGGGCCAGGATTGTTTCCCGTGTCTGGCGCTCCAGTTGCCGGATCACGTCCGCGAGCGGCGCGTTGTAAACGTCGATCGTGACGATGTTCTTTTTCGCGCGATAAATGGCGCGCCCCGCCCAGGCCAGTCCCGCCACCGACAGCACGGTTACGCTGATGAGAATG
>DASUGI010000351.1:0-2459 GCA_036274115.1 Verrucomicrobiia bacterium | reverse complement strand
GATCCGGCGCGCGCGGTTCGAGCGATTGAAGCAACTGGGGTTGATTGATGCCCGGGCAGAATTATCTCCCGCCGCGGAGGACTGGGCTTCAGTCAAACACAAGGAATGGAACGCGCGTTGCATGGAGGTTTACGCGGCGATGATTGACTCCATGGATCAAGGCATTGGCCGCATCATCGCGCAGTTGAAGAAAGACGGGCAGTTCGAAAACACGCTGCTCTTGTTCCTGCAAGACAATGGCGGTTGCGCGGAAAACATGGGGCGAAATCCCAATCGGGCCGAATCACCCCGTCCGTTGAAGCCGTTTGGTCCGGATGATCTCCAGCCCAAAGTGTGGCCGCCGATGCAAACGCGCGATGGTCGCTGGGTACGCCAGGGTCCGGAAGTGATGCCCGGTCCGCCGGACACTTACATTGGTTACGGACGCGGCTGGGCCAACGTCTCAAACACACCGTTTCGCGAATACAAGCATTGGGTTCACGAAGGCGGCATCAGCACTCCATTGATTGTTCATTGGCCCGCAGGCCTGGCAACCAGGCGGCAAGGAAAATTCGAACGTCTGCCGGGGCATATCACGGACATCATGGCGACATGCGTTGACGTTTCCGGCGCAACGTATCCAAAGGAAGTTGCCGGCGAGAAAATCAAGCCCATGCAGGGCGTCTCTTTGCTGCCCGCCTTCAATGGCAAATCGCTGAAGCGCGCTGAACCGATCTTTTGGGAGCACGAATCCAATCGCGCCGTTCGCGATGGCAAATGGAAACTGGTCGCCAAGGAAAATCAGCCGTGGGAACTCCACGACATGGAGAAGGACCGCTCCGAACTCCATGATCTCGCGGCGAAGAACCCGAAGAAGGTCAAAGCGCTTTCGGTCGAGTGGGACGCCTGGGCCGCGCGCTCGGACGTGTTGCCACTCGGCGGCTGGCGTGCACCGGCCAGAGCTTCGTCAGATTAAAATGCACTTACTGATTCAACGCATGGTTCCGTTGGTCCTGGCTATTTTACTGGCTTCGTTGCCTTCGGCCTTGGCAAACACCAATCGGCCGCCTGACATGGTTATTTTTCTGACCGACGATCACAGCCAGTTGGACTCTTCGCCTTACGGCTCGCGTCTCCACACACCCAACATGCAGCGCCTCGCTGACGCTGGGCTCACGTTCACACGCGCCTTTGTAGCCTCGCCGAGTTGTGCGCCGAGCCGTGCCGCTTTGCTCACCGGGCTGATGCCTGCCCGCAACGAAGCCGAACGTAATCACGCTAAACCTCGCCCGGAAATCAAGAAATGGCCGGCGTATTTTCAGGAACTGGGCTACGAGGTCGTCTCGTTCGGAAAGGTGTCGCACTACAAACACACCGCCGACTACGGCTTTGATCATTTCGAGCACGACACGTTTCACAATCCCGAAGGCATTCCCGCGGCGGTGAAGTTTCTCAAGAACCGACCGCGCGCTAACGCCAAGCCACTTTGCATTTTTGTGGGCTGCAACTGGCCCCACGTGCCCTGGCCCACTAATTCGCCCGACTACAAGCCGAGGGACATGAGGCTTCCCGCAGGTTCGGTGGACACGCCAGCCACGCGGAGATGGCGCACTCGCTACGCCGCCGCCGTGACAATGGCGGACGATGAACTTGGCCTGGTTTACGACACCGCCCGCGCTACGCTCGGTGAGAACACCTTGTTCCTCTTCAGCGGCGACCACGGCGCGCAATGGCCATTCGGCAAATGGAATCTTTATGATGCCGGCCTTCAGGTGCCATTGATCGTTTCCTGGCCCGATGTAGTGAAGCCAAACACGCGCACCGCCGCGATGGTCAGTTGGGTTGATTTCCTGCCGACGCTCCTCGACCTCGCGGGCGGCAAAGCGCCAACAAACATTGACGGCCGCTCGTTTGCCGGTTTGCTGCTCGGCAAAACAACTCAGCACCGTGATCGTATTTTCGCCACGCACTCCGGCGACGGACAGTGGAACATCTATCCCTCGCGCAGCATCCGCACGGATCGTTGGAAGTATATTTGGAATTTGCATCCAGAGTTCGCGTTCACGACGCACATCGATTTGCCCGGCAACCTCGGCCAGCGCGGCTATTTCGCGTCCTGGGAAGCTGCGGCCAAAACGAACGCTCAAGCCGCCGCCATCGTGAAGCGCTACCACGAACGCCCCGCTGAGGAACTTTACGATTTGCAGGCCGACCCGGACGAACAGCACAATCTCGCCTCCAATCCTCGCTTTGCATCACAGGTGAAAGAACTGCGCGCGGAATTGGAAGCCTGGATGCGCGAGCAGGGCGATCAGCAAAAGGTTTTTGGCGAACCGCGTTTGCTCAGCGACCGAACGAGTTTTGGTCCAAACGCGGAAGGCGGCGACGCTCCAGCGAAACAGAAGAAAGCGAAGGAATGAAGATGCGTTTAAATCCTGGAAAGAAGGGTCGCTTGCTCGCCCTCACCGCCCTTCCCATGA
>DASUGI010000350.1:0-4373 GCA_036274115.1 Verrucomicrobiia bacterium | reverse complement strand
TTTTTATCCGCCTCCACAGGGGAGCGGCCAAGTGAAACCGAGAAGCTATTTTCATGTGCAGACTCGCTCCCACTGACGCTGCCAAACCGGTTCATGTTCAATCTTTTCAATTTTGAAAACACGCCTTAGTAACTTGGAAGCCATGCGTAGAGTTTGCGGAATCGGGCGAACTGAATCACGCCTGATTTGGTGATGGCAGCGGTTAGTTTACTGCTACGCGGTAAAAGCGTTGATTTGCGCCAGCGCCATTGGAGTGGAGGAAGTTAATCGGGGTACCCGTTCCACTAATGGGCGACCCTACGTTCTGCCAGGACCCGGAAGCGAGGTTGTCGCGGTATTGCAATTGATAGCTGTGCCCGGTGTAGCCCTGGATGGTCGCGGTGAAGTTGTTGCCGATCACCTCGGAGGAAGTAATCACAATTAAACTACGGTCGAGAATTGTGCCGAGATTTACCAGTCCGGCAGGCAAGGTGCCGTTCCAGGCCATGACATCGAGTGTGCCGGTATTGGTAAATGTGCCGCTGACGCTTAAGCCCGCCGCGCCCGTGAGCCGAAGCATCCCCTGGTTGACAAGGTTACTCGTGATGAGACTTCCATTGCCGCTGACAACGGCTGTGCATCCGGCTCCGTTCTCGAAGCGCGTTGCCGCATTGAGCCAGCCATTGGTGATGTTGAGCGAAGCATTGTTCATGAGCCGAAGAATTCCGGCGTGCTGGCCGACGGCGTCCACAAACACAGTTTGATTGCTGATGACAACGTTATCGTAACGACTCGGTTGCCAGAACGAGAACGTGGTGGTGTTGCCCAAGTTAGTGATGTTGACCTGCACGCCAAACACGCGCCAATTGAAGATGCGCGCGTAGCGATGGTTTTCGTCACCGGTGAAATGAATCGTGCCCGGCGCTGGCCAGGCGGCGATTTCATTCAAGTATTCTTCGAGGTCGGTGTAACCGTCGTTGTCGAAGTCGGCGTTATTGTTGGCAACGTTTGGATTCAAGTTGTGTGAGAGTTCCCACGTGTCCGGCATGCCGTCGCCGTCGGTGTCCCAACCGACCGGACGATTGAATGGAGCCGAGCCATTAACCGGGGCGGCGCGCAAAGCCAGCAATGCCCGCCATTCAGTGCCTTCATTGGGATCGTTGTTAAATGGGTCGTCCGCCCAGGCGATGATCTTGCCGCTGCCGGTTACGGTTTCCTTGATGAGCCGCTGGTTGATGTAGGCGTTAATGTCGTTGGTTGTGATGGCATTGGTATTGCCAAGGCGGAAATCGTAGGGACGTTCCCACCAGCGTGAACCGGCATGACGCAAAACGTTGGTGAAGGCGTTTGGCGCGCTCAAGGTGAGGCCGATGTTCACGTCGTTGGCGGAGGATTGAAAAATTGTGCTACCACCAAAATCTCCATTCACCAGCGCGACGGTATCATTCGGATCGCCGTCCTTGTTGGTATCTTTCAGATTGCCGGTATGAAAAACTCGCGTGGAGGAAGTACCGCCAAAAATGCTCGTGCCGCCCGCGCGCGTCGTGAGATTGCTGTTCGAGCCTCCCACCGGATCGTCGCCTCCCGGGCCGGCGAGATAAAAATTGCCGATGAAATTATTGTAACTGGGTTGACCGCTCCCGCCGCCGCCGGCGGTGCCCAGCCAATTGTAGAAGACATTGTTGCGGAAATCGTGGAGCGGGCCCGTTCCAATCTCGCTGCCCACCCGGGGCAAGCGGCCTTTGTTGTGCGCGTAAAGATTGTTCATCACGCTGATTTTGGCATTTGACGCGGCACCGAGCAGATGGGCAAGGGCATGACCCGTGTAGGAAACGCCGCTCGCTTCGGCATCGGCTTGAGGATAATTCTGGCCTTGCGAGATGTTGCAGTTTTGAACGGTCAGGTTGTAGGCGAGTTCGTTGCAGGAGATGGCTTCGTCCGTGATGTAGAGCGTCGTGAGGTGATCCATCATGAAATTGTTTCCGCTGATATCAATCGCGTCGTAAACGTAGGAATCCGGGAAGTCGCCCGGCGTGGGTTCATTGGGCGGTTCGTGAAAACCTTGCATGCCGTAGCCCGGCGCAATCGTGACGTTGCGCAGGATGGTGTTGGCGCTGCCGAACTTTGTGACGCCGCCCATGAGAATGACTGGACCGGGCGCCGTCTGGCCGGCGATGGTAGTGTTGCCGGACCAATTGATGCGTGACTGGCCCGCGTTCCAGCCATTGTTGTGATTGCTCTCCGAGCCGTAAAGCCCCATCCAAAACACACCGGCCACGTCGAAGACAATCGTTTTTGGGCCGGGTTGGTTGAGCGCCCATTTCAACGTACCGGTCGAAGAGTCGTTGAAGTTCTTGTCGAGTTTGGTGACGTGATAAACGGCACCACCACGCCCGCCCGTCACGAATTTGGCCGCGCCATCCGCGCCAGGGAAAGCCGGCAGTTTTGTCGGATCAAACGCCCTGACGGTAAGCGTGGCGACTGCGCTGTTCGTAACGCCGAACTTATTGCTGACAGTTACAGAATAGTTTCCGGCGTCGTCGGCTGAATTAATAATGAGCGACAGAATTTCGTTGGTTTGATTAATCAGTGGAGTGCTCGTGTTGTAATACCATTGATAACTCAGCGGTGCTGAGCCGGTGGCACTCACTGAGAACGTGGCGGGAAAGCCAATCGCATTGGTAGTGCTTTGCGGCTGCGTCACGATGCCCGGCGGGATGGGTGCTAGCACGGTCAGCGTTGCGGGAGTGCTGATCGCTGTGCCTCCCGCGTTGGACACCACACAGAGGTACGTCCCGGCATCACTGGCCTGGACGGACGGCAACGTCAGATAGTTCGTATCGACGCCGATTAGCGTGTTGGTGTTGAAATACCATTGATAGTGAAGCGGCCCGGTCCCGAGTGCGCTTACTGAGAATGTGGCCGGATAGGTTTCGGTGGTTGTGACGTTCGCCGGTTGAATGGTGATTGTCGGCGGTTGCACCGAGCCGGACGAGTAAGGCGTCACGTCGGCGAAAGTATTGCCGAGGCGGAATTCGTCCACGGCGAGAACGGTGTTCGTTCCGGTGGTGTTGCCTCCGTTTGCATCGAAACGGATGTTGTTCCAGCCATCTTCGTTCGCGGTGTTATTGGTCGTGTTGGCCGTGGCCAGCGTTGGTTCAACGCTGAGGTTGGTCCAGTTGAACCAGGCGAAGACCGTGTCGTTGCCAATGCCGCCATCCAAATCGACGCGCAACAATACGAGCGTTGGCGCTTGCAGTGGCGTAGTGCTCGCCGCGAGGCCGGTATTTTGCACACCGACGCTGGCATCGCCGCCGGTCCAACTGGCCCAGGTGTCCACTGGTGTGCCGATGCGATTTCCGGCATTTGGGCTGCCCACCGCGTAAGTCGCTGTGCCGGTGCTCGTGGCGTTTGACAGCGTTCCGGAGCGAAACGCCAGCGCACCCTTGCGCACGTATAGATTGGTTGGACTATTGGCGGTAACCGGTCCAACCCATTGCATGATGAAACTCACCCAGTAGGTAGCCGGACCGGTTAACCCGCTGTACGTCGAGCCCGTCAACGTGCCGAAGTTAAAGCTGCGACTGGGTTGAGCGTTGACATTTGCGACGCCACCGGGTGATCCGATAATGACGCTGCCGCCGTTGGTGACCAGGATGTTTCCTGCGGTGTCGGTATAGAAGAGACTATTTGCCGCATTGGTGGCATTTGCTGTATTCGCTCCCGTCCAACGGCCGCCCCAACCGAAGCTGCCGCCGTTGCCTTGGGCTGACGAGTTGGTGAGGCTGTCTCCAGCAGGATAAACAAATCCTTCGTAGGCAATCAGAGCACCCGTTGCAGATGCGAGACCACCAGCAAGCAAGGCAATGCATAGACAGATTTGAGAAAGGCAATAGCGAGCGTGCTGTTTCATGGATTGTGGACATGCTCGCGTATATCGCAAGCGGTTCAAAGGATTCTGCTTTGAGTTTTGTGCAAAGTTGCGTGGATGTTTTGCGAAACTTGTCTTGCGGGGAAGAAGGAGCTTACTGATTCGCCGCGCGTAACCAGACACTCATCTCCGCCGGACCGCGATTGGCCCAGACGGAATAAGGGATGAGCCGCAATTTGACTGGCGTCGGCCTGGATGGTTGCACGTTGCGATATAACTGCCCCTCCCAATCGGAATTCATGCGGGCAACGGCGGTGCCCTCCAGGACGGCTATGCCACCCAGCAGACGTTGATCGTAGCGCGCGCGCAGATTGCTTTCTGGTGCAATCAGGATGTCGAGCGGTTTTGTGCCTTTCGGCAAATCGACGGATTCCAGGCAATAAACAATCGGGCCACGCTTCACCGCGATTTGACCGATGGTTTCTTCCACGAGTGGGTTGGCTTCAATCAATTCAGTGTCCAT
>DASUGI010000349.1:0-6043 GCA_036274115.1 Verrucomicrobiia bacterium | reverse complement strand
ACGCGCAAATAATTCTGCACGCGCCCATCCTGCAATCGCGACAACACCGAGCCACCCTTTGAAACGCGATCGCAGCCCTGGTCAAAGCCGAGATTGATCACGAACTCATCAAACGCACGGTTCAGCCAGGCCAACACCAGCGTGGCATATGAAGTCAACGCCACTGCCCCGCCCCAAATCCATTCATCCAGAAAGGCACACGCCTTCGCGAACCACGCATTGAAGCGGATGACGGTCCATCCGTAGATCTCGTCAATCCAGAATTTGTTCTGCATCATCGTGTAAACGTCGGCCGGCAGCCTCTCCAACACATCCGGTTCGTCCGCTTTCTTGCGTTGGAGGTATCCATACAGCGCCATTGCCAGGCCGCCTCCGACGAAAACCACGAGCGTCGAAACAATCATGACGTGAATGACTCCGCTGCTGAATCCTTCATCGTGATGCGCTCCGAGGAATGACTGAAACCACGGCCACCACGGTGTGCCGATAGCCCCCAGCAGGACGGCACAAACCGCAAGAATGATGAGCGGCGTGGTCATGGAACGCGGACTTTCATGTGGCTCTTGCTCACTCTTCAACGTCATGAGCTTGGGCGTTGTGAAATGCTGCCCTTCGTGCGAAACGAATCCGCGATATTCGCCCCAGAAAACGAGAGCCATCTGCCGCGTCATGTAGAACGCCGTCAGAAACGCTCCAGCGATCCCCAGGAAATAAGGAACGTGCGAAATCGACCAACCATGGGCGGAATGAAGGATTCCATCCTTGCTCCAGAACCCGGAAAAGAAGAAAGGAACTCCCGCGAGTGCCATCATACCCACGGCATACGTGACAAACGTGACCGGCATGTAACGCCGAATCTCTCCCATCTTGCGAATGTCCTGTTCCTCGTGGCACCCGTGAATCACCGAGCCTGCGCCCATGAACAACAGCGCTTTGAAGAACGCGTGCGTGATGAGATGAAACATGCCCACCGCCACACCGCCAACGCCCAGTCCCATCATCATGTAGCCAAGTTGCGAGACGGTGGAGTACGCCAGAATGCGTTTGATGTCGTTTTGCGCGACCGCAATTGTTGCAGCAAAGAATGCGGTGATTGCGCCGATCCAGGTGACGACCTGAAGGACAGGCGTCGCGCCTGTTTGACTACCTGTCGCCATCAACGGATAAACCCGTGCCACCAGGAACACACCCGCCGCCACCATCGTCGCGGCGTGAATGAGCGCACTGACTGGCGTCGGGCCTTCCATCGCGTCCGGCAACCAGACGTGCAGCGGCACTTGACCAGACTTACCAACTGCACCCGCAAAGATCAGTAAGCCAATCCCCGTTGAAACCGCGAACCCGAGGCTGGTGGTCTTCGCGACCATCGATGCGAGTGCCGACTGTTCCAAACAACCCTTGCCATCATCATAGAACAGCAGCGTGCCCGTCTGGTGATACAGCCACATCATGCCGAGGAAGAAAAACACGTCACCAATCCGCGTAGTAATAAACGCCTTCTTCGCCGCCGCCGCCGCGCTGGGTTTGTGATACCAAAAGCCAATCAGTAAATACGAAGTGAGGCCCACCAGTTCCCAGGAGATAAACAGCAGCAACAAACTATTGGCAATGACCACGCCCAACATTGCGCCCGCAAACAGCGAGAGGAACGTAAAGAAGCGCGTGAAATTCTCGTCGTGCGCCATGTAACCGGTGCTGTAGATGAAAATGAGCGTTCCCACGAACGTGACCATCACCAGCATCACCGCCGTAAGCGGATCCAGCACCCAACCAAGCTTGAGAATGCCCGGGTCACCCGCAGCGAACTGCAGCCACGAGAAGTTGAAAACTTCTTTTGTGCCGCCGTGGCCGCTGTGCTGGATCGCATGGACCAATGCCCACAGTGAAAGCAGGAAGGCCACTACCATCGATCCGATTGCAAGCGACGACGAAAACTTGCGAAACCGCTGTGGCGCCAGTGAGCTCAACCCCGCCGCCAGCATTGGTAGTGCGGGAATCAGCCAGAGGTTTTTAACAATCCAACTCATCAGAGTTTCAGTCTTACGGCATCCGGTTTTCCCATTTCGTAGGCGAGCACCACCGTGACCACCGCAGCCATAAACTTTAATGCTAGAAAAATGGGGTCGCTGTTGCCGTAATAGTCGGGCAACACTCGCGCCGCTACCGAAAGAGAGAACACGTCATACCACCGCCAAATCAGCCATGACAAATAAAGGATTTCGCCACCCGCCACCGCGAGTCCTCCGAAAAGAATTGCCGCCGAAGCGGAGGCCACATTCCCACGACGACCATTCCACCGGATGATCCCCCCCACCGGAGCGCCTGCCACCAATCCGATGACCAGGGCAATTAGCGCAATCAACAAACGCGGCACGACCACGGTGTCCGATTTGGAACTATCCAGCAGCACTGAAAAGAGCATCCAACATCCTGCCCACAGAGCAGCGCCGGCTGCTGCCGCAAAGGGTGTCATCAGGAAAATCGGCACTGCTTCGCTGGTCGGCTTGCTCGCTGCCGCCTGGGTTTTGCTCACCCGCTCGTTCAGACACGCTGGACAGATCTGCGCGACCTTCCCATCCGCGGCGGAAAGGTTTGGGACCTTTTCCTTCTGGCAATAGTGACACAGCTCGGGGTCACCAATCAGGCCCGCCTTTTCGAACGATTGCAGCACGGAATCGAGCACACCTGCCACCTCATCCACTTTCAATTGCTCGCCAAGATCCGAGATCGTCAGCCAGGCGATTCGGTCATCGATTTCGATCTGAATCCGCTTTTCCTTCAGCAAAGTCGCGATCTCTTCGCCGTAAGCAACCGCTTTGACCTGGGGCGAATTCTCCGTCTGCCAGTGACGGATTTGAAACAACAGCAATATTGCCCCGTGTGGATCAATAAACTTCAGACCCACCGGAAAGCCGCGGAACTTGCCAACATAGAGGTCGTCCGTCGCCGCCTCCAGGCCCAGTGCCTTGGCGAACCCCTCACAGTTGTTGAGTTGTTTTTCCAATTGCTATCCCTTCAATTGATTCACTTCCTCCACATTCGCGGTCTTGTAATGCCGGTAAATCGCAATGATCAACGCAAGGCCCACTGCGGCTTCTGCCGCGGCGATCGCGATGGAAAAAATCACAAACATGATTCCCGTGACGGCTTCCGGATGCTCGCTGAAGCGCCAGAATGCAATGAAGTTCAAGTTGGCCGCGTTCAGCATCAGTTCGATGCCGATCAGAACGATGATGGCATTGCGCCGCGTTAAAGCACCGGCGAGCCCGATGGCAAAGATCATGGCGGACAACAGCAAATATCCAGCTAATGGCGTCATAAGATTTCGCAGGGGAGAAAAGGGGAAAGGGAGAAAGGGAGAATGCTCCCCTGCTCCTTTTCCCCCTTTCTCCCTATCATGTCTGACTGACTGGTCATTTGGATTTCCCCTCTTCCTTCATTGCGATAATGACGGCGCCGATCAGCGCCGCAGTCAGCAATAGCCCGACGACTTCAAGCGGCAAAACGAATCTAGTCATGAGCGCGTTCCCGATTTGTTTCGCGGAAGCCTCCGGAATTGGAGGCACTTCACCGGTGTTGAGAAAACTCCTGGTAATCGCCCATGCCAGCAGGCCAAACACAGCCACCGCCACCGCCAGGCCGGCGAACCAGGATTTGGAAAACACAAAGTCGGTCGATAGCTCGCCGCCCCGCGTCAGCAACACCGCAAAGACGATGAGAATTGCCACCGCGCCTACGTAAACGAGAATCTGCGCAAAGCCGACAAACGCTGCATTCAGGTTGAGATAGGTTGCCGCCAGCCCGACAAAAGTTACCGCCACTGCCAGCGCGCAATGAACCAGATTGCGCAACGTCATCGCCGCCACCGCCGCGGCGATCGTCAGCACTGCCAGGATGATGAACGTGACGCTCATTCTGTAAACCCGGTAGGGACGCGTTCCACCGCGTCCCAAACTTTATTCGCGGCGAGAAATGGGACGCCGTGGAAGGCGTCCCTGCCAAGTACCTTGGTTATGGCTGTACTCATTCAGCGTAACGATAAACCCGCTTCGTCAATTGTTTGCTCTTGAACAAACTTCGGCCCAGCAGCAGATACGGCCCAACCACGAGCATGATGCAAATCAACCACCGAGGGAGTGCTGGTCCAGCCATCATGTAATGCCAGACGGCTGCAGCGAAGAGGTTGGTGAGCGAAAGCGGGAGCATGAATTTCCAGGCGAAGTTCATGAGCTGATCCACACGCAATCGTGGCAGCGTCCCCCGCGTCCAGATGAACAATCCAATCAACGCGAGTAGCTTCATGAAGAACCATGCCCAGGAAGGAATCAGCGTCAGGCCGGGGAACAGCGGATTCCAACCGCCGAGAAATAGTGTGATGCCCAGACCGGTCACCGCGAACAAGCTGAGATATTCGGCAAGGAAGAAGAGCGCAAACTTGAATCCCGAGTATTCGGTGAAGTACCCGGCGACCAGTTCCGATTCGCCTTCCGGCAAATCGAATGGCGAACGGTTTGATTCCGCATTGGCCGCGATCAAGAACAGGAGGAATCCGGCAAAGCCCCAAGGTGTAAATACAAACCAGCCCGGCAGCAATCCGGTGTGAACGCCCTGCGCCTCGACGATCTTCACCGGCGACAACGTGCCAGCGATCATCACCACGGTAACCGTCGAGAGAATCAACGGAATTTCGTAGCTCACCATTTGCGCCACCGCGCGCATGGCGCCAAGCAATGCATATTTATTGCGACTCGACCAACCCGCCATGAACACCGCGAGTTCGGACGCTGCACCGACGGCGAAGAAGAACAACAGGCCGGCGTCAACGTCGATGGCCACCATGTTGCGGCCAACGGGTAACACGGCGTAAACCAGCAGCGCCGGCACGACCAGCACCACCGGTGCAAGCAGATGCACCACTTTGTCCGCTGCGCGCGGAACGACGTCTTCCTTGATCAACGCCTTGATACCATCGGCTGCGGGTTGCAGAAAACCAAACGGCCCAACGCGATTGGGGCCATAGCGATTTTGAATTCGCCCCAGCCCTTTGCGTTCCAGCACGGTGGTGATCGCGAACAAACTCGCAAACACAACGATGATTGCTGTGATTGAAATCAGGGCCGACACCACCGGCATCAGCGGCGCCGGTAAAACGTCTGCCAGCAGGCCGAGCAGCCAGTGCTTGAGGATGACGAATATTTGGTCGAGGTCGGAAGACATTAGGCGGGTGCAGGAGCGGGCGTTGCAGCCGCAGCTTTAGCCTTGGCTTCCGCAGCGGCCTTTGCTTTCGCTTCAGCGTCCGCCTTGGCTTTGGCCTTGGCCTTGGCGAGTTCCGCGGCCAATGCCTCGTCCGAGGCCGCCGCATCTGATGGATGAATCTTCCGGTAATGCTCGTTCGACTTCGCCAACTCATGCTTGTTGACGAGCAATCCCCCAAACCGGTCCGTGGTACTCAGTTCAAACTCCGTATCCATCTTTATGGATTCAAACGGACACGCCTCGGCACAAATGCCGCAACTCATGCAAACAGAAATGTCGATATCAAAGGTGGCCGGATAAAATTGCAACTGCCCCTTGTAATCAGGTTTCTTATCCTTGCTCTTGACGATGTAAATGCATTTGGGCGGGCATTCCTTTTCGCAAATCTGGCAGGAAACGCAACGGAGGCCCTTGGCTGGATCGTCCCCGTCGTAAACCAGAAAGGGAAATTGGCGGGTGTTCTCCTTAGGTGCGAGGCGTTCTTCTGGATATTGAACCGTGGTCAGGCGCTCGTCACTGACGTAGGACCCGAAAAAGTTCCGGGCCGTCTCCGCCATGCCTTTAATGATGCCTTCGCCCAACATGAAATTAGTCTAATGACTCAACTGCAAAGTAGAAAGAAAGGAAACAATCTCCACGCCGGAGATAAGTTTATGTTGACCATTGATTCGGAAAACTGTTCGTGCCCCATGAACGAATGCAGGGTAAAAATGTTGACCGCCAGATGCAAGTCGCCGCTGGCGGCTCATGGATCCTGACCTGACTCAGGCTCGATACGTCGAAACCG
>DASUGI010000348.1:0-3345 GCA_036274115.1 Verrucomicrobiia bacterium | reverse complement strand
GCGCGGGATCCCCAGTTCCGCAGCGAAGTCGGGCTGCCCGAGCTTCAGCGTAAGACGAAACTCACGCACACGACGGCAAATCTCCACCTCGCGGTGCGGTAACAGGGATACCGATCCAGGCACTTGTGGATGGTATCAAGGTGGCCGCGAAATTTCCCTTGCTTTTATTTTGCACTTCTGCAAAATCATGGAAGCGACTTATGGAGATGAGTCAAACAGACCAACCTTGGAACAGCAGAACCATCTTATCCCTTAGTGTCGGCCCTTCGGGCTTTGCCGAGATGGTAAAGGAAACACCCCGTTTCATCCAACAATTCCGGACCGGCGTTGGCGAACTGCCCAGCCGCCTGAAGATCCTCGGCTGGGGCAAAAGTACGAGCGTGCATGGAGACGTGACGCTCGGCGAGCTCAGCGCCCTGGTGCTACCACAGAAGCAACGCGCGCTAGGCTTTGAGAAAGTGGCGCTCGACTTTGAGCACAACACCGTCCCCGGTACCGCTGAATACAATCGCACCTCGGAGCCGCGCAGGGTGGCTGCTTTCGGCGTGGTGAAACTGTTTCCGAACGAAGGCTTGTTTCTCGACGAACTGGAATGGACTCCAGCGGGGCAAGCTGAGGCGCGCAATTTTACCGACCTCTCGCCCGCTGTGGAAATGGACCGCGACGGCAACGTCTTGTTTGTGCATTCCGCCGCGCTCACCAGAAATGGAGCCGTTTATGGGCTGTCGTTCTTCAGCGCCACCCGCGCGAAGGCTCACAGGCCGCTCTATGGCTTGGAGAAGGCAATTGCCGCGCACAAGGCTGAATCGGGGGACCTGACCACATTGAGCGCGACTCAACCGGACCGCAGTGAAGCACCAGACGTTAGCAAGCTTACCGGCCTGGCAAAGGCCATCGCCGCGCACAAAGCCGACCAACAACAAAGACACTGATTATGTTAGGAATACCTAAAGCACCACCGAAACCAGCACCGCCCGCCGCTATGCCGAAGTTCGAGGCGGCAAACCAATACAGGTTTCGCGACCTGCTGGCAGAGGTGAAAAAGAATTTTGTTGGCGTTTCACCCCGCCAGTTTTTGAAAGACCGCTACAGTCTCCAATTGCATGAGTTGGAATGGCTGGCCGACGAAGAGAAGCGGGTGTTTGAGCTGGAAATTACCAAAACAGCACGCCAGCGACTTGAGGAAGCTGAAACCGCACTGGCTGAGGCAATGGCACTAGAACAACGCGCGGTAAGCCAGGAGAACCTGAAGGTCTCACTGTTGGCAAAGGCTCGTGAGGTCGAACAGAAAATCGAGTCACTTTCGAAGGATTTGGAGGATTCGCCAGAGAACGTGCGCGGGATTAAGCGCCAGCTCGTTGATCCGATGACTGGCTTAACTACGGATCCCATCAATATCCAGACGCGCTGGCGCGCAGCGGAATTTCTCGCCGCTGAACCATTTTTTGTGGAAGCGACCAAGAGCGCGGTTGAGCTTTTAAAAATGGAACGTGCGCTAATCACAGAACAGATCAAAAAGCTTAAGTGACTGTGTTTTCGGACATAGGAGCTCGCCGCTGTTCGGCGAGCACACCGCGCCAGTTGATGACACTGGCGCGGTCCATTTCTCGCCTGCCTCTTGTGACGCGGCAGACAACTTTCACCCAATCACTCCTTTGTCGGAGTGGTCGGGGAACCTCGCATGGACAGAGTGCGCATCGCCCCTGCTCACCCATGCGAGGTTTATCTTTTTTGTCGATAGTAGTCGGGCGATTGCTATCGGCAACTGGTGCGGTGTTCTTCTCCATCTCCAACACCGCACCAGCCCTTTTTTTAAAATCATGAGTGGCCAGATCAACTTCGCGCTGACGATGGACAATGCTCAGGCGATTTCCGCCACGCAGCAGACGCTCACCGCGGTCAACGCGTTCAAGGGCCTTCGCATCTCAAGCCAGGACATCAGTGATGCCTTCAGGCGGTCGGCAACTGAAGCCCGAGAAAAGCTGAGCAGCCTGGGGAAGAGCGCAGAGGGAGCCCGCGCTGCAATGGGCGGGCTAGGCGCATCGTTGCAGTTTTTTGGCGCACAGATGAACTCGCAGGTTGTGAACACCGTGACGGCGGCAACCGCTGGCATCATGACCATCAAGCAAGTATCCGACGCGGCCAGGATTTCGCTACTTGCCGCAGGCGGCGCTGCATCTGTGTTTGCCGCTGCGATCTTCGCGGTGTCCAAAGCCGCCAATGAATACGAGAAAATGAAGGCCGCTCAGGCGTTTGAAGGGGTGACACTGGACAACTCGAATTGGCAGCAGCAACAACTTTTGAAACGGGTCAAGGCCGGGCTGTTGAGCGGTGAGATGAGCGGAGCGGTGGCACCTGAAGAAGTCAAGGCATGGGAAGATGTGTTGAGCCGCAACCTGCATCCCGATGTTATGCGTCGGCAGATCAAACGGCTGACTGAGTTTCTCGAGGGGCGTGGCGTGAGTTTTGGGACAAGCGATGTGTCCGCTCTGGAGGCTTACGAATCAACCGCCGGATACTTTAGATCGCGCCTGGGCGGGGACCGCGCCAGCAAAGAATTTGATATACGCCAGGAGGCTGGGCGACAACTCAAGGAAGCGCTGAAGGTGGCCACTGCATCCGGCAAGCCATATGAACCATTGCGCGATGATATTTTGAAATGGCGCGATCAACAGATCGCTGAACTCGACAAGGAGAAGCCTGCTGCTGACCTTGGCCTCCCCAGGCCCGGCGCATCGCCATTCGATGCCAGTGGCCGTTTAACCGGTCTGGAACGTATGGGCTTGGTGCTTCAATCCGGCGTGATGGGAGGCCTTGATCCCAACAGGAGCACTGAACAGAACACACGCCAGACCGTAAGCGAGTTAAAAACCACCAACAAACTCTTGGGCAAGCTGTCGTCCCCCGACCACGCGAACATATGACACCCTTGATCCGCCCAGGTAGCGATAGTCGCAAAAACTGGAGAACCATCAACGACCACACAGTCCAGTTGACGGGCATGGATCGGCGAATCAATGCAATCGACGGGGAACGGCGGCAAGTCTATGGTGGCGGATCCGGGGGACTTCTTTCTTACCGCGTAAAATCCAACCTGGGAGACATCCTCATTTGCCGGCGTTGGAATGGCACCGCTGAAGTGGGCCCGGAAGTGTTCGTGGCTGTGAACCACCAGAGCCGCCAGCTCGGCAGTGAGACCATCAACGGGATAACGTACACCTACACCTCCTACACTGACATCGGGGATGGCTTCAACTACACCCGCATTTCCACCTCCAGCGCGGACTCGAGCACGGAGTCACAGATCGTCACCCCGATGTGGTACAACAATTGTGTGATAGCCGT
>DASUGI010000347.1:0-2631 GCA_036274115.1 Verrucomicrobiia bacterium | reverse complement strand
AGCGCCTGCGAAGCGCCAACCGAGAGAACGGTGACTTCGAGAGCTGGGTGTGTCGGCGGTTCGGGCGGCGGCTGTTCGAGATTTTTTTCAAATCCTACAGCGAGAAGCTCTGGGGCATTTCCTGTGATGAATTGGACGCGGATTTTGCGGCGCAACGAATCAAACAGTTCTCGCTTCCGGCGGCCATCAAAAACGCCTTTTTCAAGAACGGGGAGCACCGTACCTTGGTGGATGAATTCGCGTATCCCACCGGCGGCACCGGCATGATCTACGAGGGCATGGCGGAGGCGGTGCGCCGGGCCGGCGGACGCATCTTCCTCAACACTCCGGTTCACCGCGTCCTGACCCGGCACGGACGGGTCAACGGCCTCGAGTTGGGCGACGGCACGGTGAGGAAATACGATCACGTGATCTCGACAATGCCGCTAACCCAACTGGTAACGCGACTGCCGGATGCGCCATCGCTTGTGCTCGAAGCCGCGCGGCAGTTGACCTTTCGCAATACCATCCTCGTTTATCTCGAAATCGCGGACTCGAACCTATGCCCCGACCAATGGATTTACGTTCACAGCCCGGAGTTGCGCACCGGACGCATTACCAATTTCCGCAACTGGGTGCCGCAACTCTACGGCGAGAGCCGGAACACCATCCTCGCGCTGGAATATTGGTGCAACGAGGAAGATGAAATCTGGCACCAGTCGGACGCTGCGTTGACCGCCTTGGCTAGTCGCGAAGTCGTGGCAACCACGCTGGTCAAAAGCCCGTCGTTGGTGTTGAATGGATTCGTGTACCGGATTCCTAAATGCTATCCTGTCTATCGGCGCGGCTACAAAGAACTGCTGCGACCGATTCAGGAATATCTGTCGGGCATTCACGGGTTACAGGTGATTGGCCGTTATGGTTCCTTCAAGTACAACAATCAGGATCATTCGATTCTGATGGGCCTGCTTGCGGCGGAGAACATCCTCAAGAACGCCGGCCATGATTTATGGCGCGTGAACGCGGACTACGACACGTATCAGGAAGGCTGGAAGATTACGGAGACAGGGCTCACGCCGATCAAGTCTTCAAGCTTCACGACCAAGGGACGCCACGCCTGTGCAGCCTCTGCAACACACTGAAAAGCAAAAGCGAACCAGTGAACTCCCGCGCAGCGGGAAACATACCCCGTTCCGGCGCTGCCTCCTGCTCCTTTACTCGGTTGCCTGCGGACTGGCGATGATGGTGCAGGGCGGAGCCACATTCACTCAGCTCTACGCGCCATCGCCGTATCACCGGCTCCAAGCGGACGCATTCCTCAAAGGCAAGCTGCACCTTGGCGATTCCGTCCAGCAAATCGCTCATGACTTGGCGTGGTATAATGGACAAGTGAATCATCTGTGGGGACTGGGTGTCGGTTTGTGGTTGACACCATTTGAGGCTGTGTGGCGGTTGCTGGGGCAGAAGTGGTTTCCAGATCGCGTTGCGCTGGGAGTGGCGTTTGCATTGCTGGCTTGGTACAGCGGCCATACCGCGTGGGCAATAGCAGAGCGGTTGAAGCGGCCAGCGCTTGGGATTGGTTTGACATGGCTTATAACCTTATGTCCTGCGCTCTGGACGCTAAACCAAGGCCCACGGCTCATTTACGAGGAAACTTCGCTTTATGCCTGTCTGGTTTCTCTGGGAATCCTGATGGCGTTGGTGTGTGGCGTGTTTTGGCCAACCGCGGGACTTGTTCATCTGCGCCGCTCTAGCTGCTTTGTCTGCGCTGGTGAGGCCCACTCACGGGATTTACGGATTGGCAGGAATGCTGACGTGTTCCGCGATCTTCCTGGTGAGAAGATGTTCGGTGAGAACGATTCTCTGCGCGAATGGCATCTTTGCCGCAGGCCTGATTTTTCTAGCACTAACCAACTGGTCACGCTTCGGTTTGCCCACGGAATTCGGGCACAACCTCTCTGTTACACCTGGCATCATTGTATTTATGACACGCATGGGTAATCCAATGCGCCAGGCTAGTTTCTCCGAGGCTGGTCGCGAACTCTTCAGTACCCTCTTTCTCATGCGCAACCTAAAAAATCAGCCCGATGACCTGGTTCGTGGGCAAGCACCTTACGAACGCTGGCGCGATCCGTATCTGAGCACCTTCGATCTGAGTTGCGCAGTCGTCTGCGCGCTGGCGATTGCCGGTGCGATTGTCTGGATTTGGCGCAAGCGCCGCGCCGGGTGGCAAGCTTTGATGTATTTGCACCGCCCCGGCGGAGCGCTGTTCCTGGCGACGCTGGCTTGGTCCGGATTGAGCAGCGGCGCGTTGTTTGTCTTCTATCTCCGCTTTCCCAATTTCAGCTTTCGCTACCTGCTGGACTTCGCACCCGCCTTCACTGGTTTTGCGCTTTTGCTCTGGCTGCTGCTGCCAAAACGGTTCTCGTGGTTCGCGTTAAATGCACTTGCCGTCTGGCTGGGCTATGAAGTGCTCACCTCACAGGTCCGCTCCGCGCCTGTGCCCTTATTGGCTCGGGATAAAATCCCGACAGACCTCGTACGCATGGAAGGCAGAAGGATCGCCGAGTTCGACGGCAGCTATGACGCGACGAACCACCCCGCTAAAACCGCCCTTGCCTACAACGGCAACGGCTGGGCGGAGGAAGACGG
>DASUGI010000346.1:0-6450 GCA_036274115.1 Verrucomicrobiia bacterium | reverse complement strand
GGTGTAAACGAGCAGTACTCGCATAGGGCAGGGCGGTCTGTGCCGCGACGCAGCATGATGCTGCCGGCTTTTTCTGTGCGAGACAAGCGGTAAAGCGGCGGCCAAAACCGAAAAAACATTCAACATTCAACATTCAACTTCGAACGCCCAAAGCACTCTCTTGGGCGTGTTGCCCAAACAGAGCAGGAGCGCGGACAGCCTTGTCCGCGCGAAGCAAGCGCGCACGAAATCGCCAGATACCGCACGTCCGACCATCTCGCGGACTCGGCGGTCCGCGCTCCGAGCGTTGTTCTGTTTCCTCTGCATCGCTACATCCCTGACTCTCCCCGCCGCGGCCGCCACTAATCTATTCCGCCCCAACATCATCCTGATTCTCACCGACGACATGGGCTTCGGCGACATCGGTTGTTACGGCGGCAAGTTCGCACCCACGCCGAATATTGACCGGATGGCAAAAGAGGGAATTCGCTTCACCCAATATTATTCCGCGTCGCCCATCTGCTCTCCGTCTCGGACGGGCATTCTCACTGGAATGCATCCGGCGCGTTGGCGCATCACCAGTTTTCTCCAGACACGCAAAGGTAACGCGGCCTGCGAACAGGCGGACTTTCTCGATCCCAAAGCGCCTTCACTGGCACGCGCTCTTAAATCTGCCGGCTACGCCACTGGCCATTTCGGCAAGTGGCACATGGGCGGCGGCCGCGACGTGACGAACGCCCCGCCGTTCAGCGCCTATGGCTTCGACGAACACGCGAGCACTTACGAAAGTCCCCAACCGCATCCCGATATCACGGGCACGAATTGGATCTGGTCCGCCCACGATAAAGTGAAACGATGGGATCGGACCTCATTCTTTGTGGATAAGACGTTGGATTTCCTCAAGCGAAACAAAGGCCAAAAGCCATGCTTCATCAATCTTTGGCCTGACGATGTCCACACGCCCTGGGTGCCGAGCGATGAACGCTTGTCGGAGTATCCGAACGGCCCGGAGCAACAGCGCAAGTTCCGCGCGGTTCTGGACGAATATGACCGCGCGCTCGGAAAACTGTTCGCCGGCTTGAAGGAACTCGGCATTGATGAAAACACGCTGGTCATTTTCACCAGCGACAACGGCGCGATGCCAACTTTCAACAGTCGTCGCTCGGCGCCGTTTCGCGGCAGCAAGCTGAGCCTTTACGAGGGCGGCGTTCGGATGCCGTTCATCGTTCGTTGGCCAGGTCGCGTGCCTGCCGGCCAACTGGATGAGGTTTCCGTGTTGAGCGCCTTGGATTTGTTTCCCTCGTTCTGTGCCATCGCCAATGCTCCGTTGCCAACCGATGTGGCTTTCGACGGTGAAGATTTCTCTGCCGTGTTGCTGGGAGAGAAAACCGCTGTGCGCCGTGCGCCGTTGTTCTGGGAATATGGCCGTAACACGAATTCGTTCAGCTTTCCGCAAGGCAAAGACCGCAGCCCGAACGTGGCCGTGCGTGATGGCAAATTGAAGTTGCTCATCAATGCCAACGGGAACGGCGCCGAACTCTACGATTTAACCAAGGATCTCGCGGAACAAAGCGATCTCGCTGCGAAAGAACCAGCCGTCACAAAACGCCTCTCGGACGCTGCGTTGAAATGGAGAAAGGAGCTGCCATGAAATTACCCGTAGGACAGGCGTCGCGCCTGTCTCAAACTTTTCCCTGTAGCAGTTTAGCCGTTATCTCCGAAAGATGGAGACAGGCGCGACGCCTGTCCTACGTCATCCTCTCGCTTTGTTTGCTCGCGCTTACTCTCCACGCGCGCAGAAGCCGGACATCATCGTGATCCTGTCCGACGACCAAGGCAGTTACGACGTGAGCTGGCGCGGCAGTGAAATCAAAACACCGAACCTCGACAAACTCGCCGCCTCCGGCGCGAAGCTGGAGCAATTCTACGTGCAACCGTCGTGCTCGCCCACGCGCGCGGCATTGCTGACCGGGCGTTATCCGATGCGCTACGGCCTGCAGGTCGGCGTGGTGCGGCCCTGGGCGAACTACGGTTTGCCGTTGGAGGAACGGTTGCTCCCGCAAGCGTTGAAGGAAGCGGGCTACACGACGGCGATCTGCGGCAAATGGCATTTGGGCAGTTTCGACAAAGCCTACTTTCCGCACGCGCGCGGCTTCGATCATTCGTATGGGCATCTATTGGGAGCGCTGGATTATTTCACTCATATTCGCGACGGAAAGGACGATTGGTATCGTGATGACGTGCCGCTCAAGGAATCGGGTTACTCAACACACTTGATTGCCAGGGAAGCCGCCCGCCTCGTAAAGGCCCAACCCAAGGACAAGCCGCTCTTTCTTTACGTGCCGTTCAACGCGGTCCATGCCCCGCATCAAGTTCCCGAGAAATACAAAGAACCCTATAAGAATCTGCCTGAGCCGCGTCGAACCTACGCCGGCATGGTGGCAGCCATGGACGAGGGCATTGGGCAAATTCTTGGCGCGCTCGATGAAGCGGGGCGACGCACAAACGCTTTGATTTTCTTTTCCAGCGACAATGGCGGGCCGAATCCACGCCGCGTTGCCAGCAATGGTCCGTTGCGCGCCGGCAAAGGGACGCTATACGAAGGCGGTGTGAAGGTGGTCGCCTGCGCGGCGTGGGAAGGTCACATCAAGCCCGGCAGCGTGGTGCAAACGCCGATGCATGTGACGGATCTTTATCCGACCTTTCTCAAACTCGCCGGCGCGTCGCTGGAACAAAAACTACCGCTGGACGGCGTGGATGTCCTCGCGTGCCTGACCGACGGCAAACCTTCACCACGAAAGGAAATCCTGGTCAATTCGACTCCGACCAAAGGGGCGATCCGGATTGATGATTGGAAGCTGGTCGTGAATGCTTCAGTTGCGGAGCCAGCGGACGATGATGAACCGCCTCAGAATGCCAGGCCACGCCAGCGGGCGAAGGTCGACGCTGACAAAATGGAGTTGTTCAACGTTCCGCCGATCCCTCCGAAAAGACCGATCTCTCCGAAAAACAACCCGAGCGGCTGAAGGAACTGCGAGCCCGCTACGATGCACTGGCGCGGCAGGCTGTGCCGCCGAAGAACTTCAAACCGTAGGACGGGCGTCGCGGGCGTCGCGCCTGTCTCCATTTTCTTTCTGTGACACCCTCGGGGCTGGAACTACACTGTATTCATGTTTGAGACAGGCGCGACGCCTGTCCTACGTTGATGAAGGAACAATACATTGCAGCGAAAGAACGCTGGGCTGCGAAGATGGCTGGAAAGGCCAGACCCACTGTTCGCTCAAAGGATCGGCTTCCCCCCGGTCAGCGACAGGTCCATAACTTCCCGGTGCTCGATCTTGGCATTCAACCCGAAGTTCCGCTGGATAAATGGGAACTTAAGATCGGCGGTAAAGTGGAGAATCCGGTGACGTTGAACTGGCAACAGTTCATGGCGCTACCGCAGTTCACCGATGTGAGCGACTTCCATTGCGTTACGACGTGGAGTCAGTTCGACATGCAATTCTCCGGCGTTGCCTTCTTTACGTTGGCGGATTTAGTGAAACCAAAGCCCGAAGCATCGCACGTTTTCTTCAAGAGCTACGACGGTTACTCCACGAACAACCCGCTTGAAGTCTGCATGGATGACGACGTGTTGATCGCGCATTCCTGGAATGGCAAACCGCTCGGAAAAGAACATGGCGGTCCGGCGCGCGTGATTATCCCTAAGCGCTACGCCTGGAAAGGCGCAAAGTTTCTCCGCGAAATTACCTTCATGGACCGGGATATCCTTGGATTTTGGGAAGTGCGCGGTTATTCGAACTCGGCTGATCCATGGCTGGAAGAGCGATTTGCCGATGCTAAGAACATCCCTCCCGGTTTCGGCAGTGAAACCGCCGTTTACTAGCCATGCCGCGGACGATTTACTTCGATTACAACGCTACCACGCCGCTTGATTCACAAGTGCGCGAGGCCATGCTGCCTTTCCTCGGCGAAGTTTGGGGAAACCCCTCCAGCGTTCACCATGTTGGGCAACGCGCCCGGGCAGCGCTGGATGATGCTCGCGATCAGGCTTCTCTCGTGCTGAAGTGCAAGCCCAGCGAGGTCATTTTCACCAGCGGCGGCACGGAGAGTAACAACCTCGCTGTCTTCGGCGCGGCCCGATTGCTGGCGAACAAGGGAAAGCATCTTATCACCTCGGCCATCGAGCATCATGCAGTGCTGCATTGCTTTAACTATCTGGAGTCCAAGGAAGGTTTTCAGGTTACCTGTTTGCCGGTTAACAACGAAGGACGCGTTTCTCCGGAAGACTTAAAGAAGGCCATTCGCAATGACACGACGCTGGTTTCGGTCATGGCCGCAAACAACGAAATCGGCACAATTCAACCGGTGGCTGAGTTAGGCGCAATTTGCCGGGAACGCGGTGTGATTTTCCATACGGACGCCGTGCAGTGGTTCGGTAAAGAGCCTTTCGACAGCGTTGACCAGTTCAACGCGGACCTTGTTTCGGTCTGTGCGCACAAGTTTCACGGTCCGAAAGGCGTGGGAGTGCTTTATATCCGCTCTCCCTTGCACCCTGACCCGATTCTTTTCGGCGGCGGCCATGAGAACGAGCGTCGGGCCGGAACAGAGAATCTTGCGGCGATTGCCGGCCTCGTGGCCGCGATGGAAAACTTTATAAAAAAGCCGGTATTTAACCGCGAAATGCTGCGTCCTTTGACCGATCGTCTGACTTCCCTGGTTGATAATTTGTCCGGGGTTCAGTTCGTCGGCTCGCGTCAACTTGGGTTGGCGAACACCGTTTCGTTCCTTGTTGAAGGCGCGGACAGCATCGCTTTGCTCGCCGGCCTTGATATGGAAGGGATTTGCGCCTCCAGTGGTTCGGCTTGTTCAGCCGGTTCTTTAGAGCCTTCACACGTCATCTCCGCTCTTGGCGTTCGAAAAGAGTTGGCGAACTCGCTCGTGCGGTTCTCGCTCGGAAGGGAGAATTCATTGGCGGAGGTTGAACACGTCGAGCGCGTGCTGCCGGAAGTCATTCGTCGCGCACAGCGTGTGAAGTGACTCCGGATTGTCTGTGAATGAGTTGCGAATGGTGTGAAGAACGCGAATAAGTTTTCTGTTTTTGGCTGGTATTGGTCACGCGTTTTGAGTTTCCTCCTTGCGCAAGTCGTTGTGGTTTCCTTGACATGGAAGTTTGTGTGCCTTATTCACACGCCTTAATACGGATACGTTTTTGAAGAAAAGAAACATCTATTAGTAGCCCGGCATGAACCTGACCATCTCGAAGGAACAGCTCCTCAACGGTCTCCAAGCTGTCCAAAACGTCGTGAGCACGCGCACCACGCTGCCGATTCTCTCCAACGTGCTCATGCGCGCCGACGGGAATCGTCTGGAGTTCACCGCCACCGACCTCGATGTAACAGTGTCCTGCGCGGTTGAAGCGACGGCAAAGAAAGGAGGCTCAGTAACGTTGCCGGTAAAAAAGCTTTTCGGCATCGCTCGCGAACTCACCGGCGGTGAGATCGAGATGGAAGTGGATGAAAAGAACGTCTGCAGTGTCCAATCTGGTCCGTCGTTCTACAAAATTCATGGTTTGTCCGCGGATGAATTTCCGCCGATGGCAAAGTTCAAGGAGGACAAAAAGGTCACGGTCACCCAGGAAAAGCTCAAAGGGATGATGAAGAAGACCTCGTTCGCGATTTCGACGGACGAAGCGCGCTATGTGCTGAACGGGATTTTCATCAGCCTCAAGGACCACAAGATGACCATCGTGGCCACGGACGGCCGTCGGCTCGCGTTGGTGGATGAGGAAGTGGACATTTCTGAGAAGAGCCAGGGTGAGTTCATCATTCCTTCGAAAGCAGTCAACGAATTGAACCGCTTGTTGCAGGACAAAGGTGAAGTCACCATCAAATACGCCGAAAATCAGGCTGAATTCACGCTGAAAGACGAGAAAGGTTTCGCTGTAGTCATCGTCACCAAGCTGATTGAGGGCAATTATCCCAACTATCGACAGGTTATTCCCGCCGAAACCAAGGAACGCATCAGCCTGCCGCGCGAAGAATTCCTGCATGCGTTAAAACGAGCCGAGATCATGACAAGTGAAAAGGCGAACTCGGTTAAGATGGCTTTTGGCAAAAACAATCTCGCCATTACCGCAAATAGTCCCGAAGTCGGTGAAGCCCGCGAAAGTATAGCCGTGAATTACAAAGGCAAGGAAATCGCCATCGCGTTCAACCCGAAGTATCTCATCGACCCGTTGAATGCGCTGACCAACGACGAAGTGTTCATCGAGTTGATTGATGAACTGAGTCCGGGCGTGCTCAAGATCAACGGGCCGTTCCTCTACGTTGTGATGCCGATGCGGCTGAGTTAGGTGTAGGACAGGCGTCGCGGCCTGTCTCAATTTTCCTTGAAAACGATGCAATTAAACCGGCATTCGCTCATTCAAGGATGGGCCGCAAAAACGAGCCGTGGAATTGTTTTAAGTCA
>DASUGI010000345.1:0-11744 GCA_036274115.1 Verrucomicrobiia bacterium | reverse complement strand
GGCCCAACGCAACTTGAAACCGCAGCGTTATGAATGGCGCGCCGACGGCAAAGCAATCCTGGAAAAGATTCGCCGAGCACGGGAGGCTCTGGCACAACAGTCGCGAATTACGAAAGACAATTCAGAGACACTACACTAGCGGCCAAACTTGGTCCTATGGTTATGCCTTGACTAGTTGCGGTGCTGCCTCTCTTGATTCACGCGGCATTCCGAATGATTACGGTCCCCTGTTCGCCGGCTTCGGATGCGCCTTCCGCAACTACGTATTTGCAATCCAATCCAGTAGATTATCTGCTAGGACCGTAAACACAAGCGGCACACAGGTCACGCTTGTCTCCGGACCTAATTTCGACCCAGCCTGGACAGGCAACGTTAGGATAAATGGGCTCAATTACACAATCTCCGGTTCAATAACCGCTACAACAATGACACTGAGCAGCAGCGCCGGAACACAAACTGCCGCCAAGTTCACAAAAAATGGAGATACGGTGGGGCTTAATACGGACGCACTGCGGCTTTGCCAAAACGAAATCCTTGATGCCGGAAACCAGTTGCGGACTTGGTCTCAAATAAACTCCTACGGCACCAGCTTTGCAGACCCGCTTAAGGCAAGTTACAAGGCCAGTTTCTATTTTTCCACCGACTCGGCCTTCTCTTTGGCAGTCAACGACGCCTTGGTAACGGCCTTAAGCGCGGGAGACCGCGCCTACGACTCCGCTCATAATTACACTGCGGATCATTCCGCCAACGTGACGGTCATCCTTGAGAACTTCAACTATCAGCATGGTTGCAATCCCCTTAACGTAAGCTTCGTCACCGGTTCGGGCTGGAAGAGACAGAGACAAATTGTCCACCAATACGCAAACCACCCCAACTATGATGTACGCTTGCTGCCCCCTTCAGGTGTGCCTCTGGGGAATCTTTCCGAGGGGTTCGCAGGCTTTGATGCACACCAGCGACGCGTCGGTGAATTTGGATCAAGCGCAGATTACTTGGGATGTGGAATTCGAAGATCAACCCGCTTTCGGACGCACCTTCACTGTGAAGCCTCGCCCAACGATTGGCGATACGCTCGTCGAAGCCGAAGCGGTGCTTCCAGATGGACGCAGGGTTTTCGGAAGGCGATATTTGCACTTCAACGATCCGGTCAATGGCGGCACCGAATTCACGTTACCGGACGCGAACACAGTTGCGTTATATCATTTTAACGATGCGAGCGCCTTCCCCCAGACCATTCCAGACTCAAAGAATGGCTATAATCTTACTGTTCCAGTAAACGGGGGCTTTCCGGACCCGTTCACAAATAATTCATGGATGAAAACGCCGCTGGCCACTTCGAAGGTGGCGCGCTTCGGCGCAACGGGCGATGAGATTTGGTCTTCGGTGCAAATCCCATATTCCGCACTGCCTCTGCCCACTGGAGGGTTAACAATCGAGTTTAGGATTTATGTGAAAAGCCTCCCCTACTACGCCTCTGGCCTATACCTCTTCCGGCTCGCTCAGGGAGATTCTGGAAATGTCAGCGAATGGAGCATAAAATATCAGAACCAAGTGGCGCCACTCCTGCAAGTCCTCGCACCAAGCGGCCAGGTCGTGTTGGACCCCAACGGCTGGAACGCAAGGATCACCCTAAACACCTGGCACTTGGTCAAGATAACTTTCGCGCCTTCCGGTCAGTTTGCCGGCACCACGACGCTTTACATAGATGGGGCGCAAGCCGGCAGCCTTTCTAGTTCGACCTATTTCGATCCGGGATCCACCTGGAACCTACGAATGGGGAACTTTGTTGGTTGCATTGACGAACTGCGCATCAGCAACACCGTGCGTTAGCCGGTGGTTCCGGCGATGGTGATCAGGCGGTGGGCAGAACACCCACCTCCGCCATCGCATCAAGCATGGGAGTGTATGAGCGTGGCGGAAAATCTCTCGACCGTTTTCAAGGTTGCGACCATTTTGGCGGTTGCTCTATCGAGTTCGCTCGCGCGAGCTTCAAGCCAAAGTTATATTTACGAGCAGCTCTACGCATTTCCTGGCGGTACCAACGGCTATGGCCCCGAGGGAGCCTTGGTTCAAGCTACAAATGGATACTTTTACGGGACGTGTTCGGCAGGAGGTCAGCCGACAAGTAACTGCCCGACGTGTGGCTATGGCACCGTTTTCCGAATCAGCCCAGCGGGGGTATTCACAACCCTGGCTTGGTTCAATGCCAATGGAGAAATCAACGGGGCGTATCCGTTTGGCCAGATGGTGCAGGCAAGCGATGGCAACCTATATGGCGACTCTGAGTACGGACTATTCAGGGTAACGCCAGACGGTGTCCTTACCGGGAGGGGAGGCGGAGCGTGGGTGGGTGATCCGATACAAGGAACAGACGGCTTCCTGTATTATGTGAACTCCGATACTATCTTCCGCTCGCCGCCAATCTGGGCCACAGGGATGCAATGGTCTGCGCCCGGAACTCCGTCCAGTGGTCTGATTCAAGCCACCGACGGCAACTTTTATGGGCTGACCTCCTCCGGCGGAACATCCGGCTTTGGCACCGCATACAAGCTCACCCCAAGCGGCACGCTCACCACGCTGGTTTCGTTTGGCGGCACCAACATCGGCCGGTGGCCTTATGGCAAGATGCTTCAAGCCAGCGACGGCAATCTCTACGGTGTCTGCGGCAGCCCGGAACAAGTCTTCAAGCTGACACTCAGCGGCACGCTCACCACGTTTGCCGTGTTCGGAACCAACGGCGACTTGGGCTACAACCCGAACGGCGGATTGATCGAAGCAAATGATGGAAACTTCTACGGAACAACTTACGCCGGTGGCGGCATTGCGGGTGGTTCGGGCGGAACCGTGTTCAAGCTCACGCCCCAAGGCCGCATTAGCATGCTCATTGCTTTCACTACCGTCGGAGCCTATCCGGGATCATGGCCACTCGCCGGTCTTGTCCAGGGCAGCGACGGCAATCTGTACGGAGTCTGCGCCTATGGCGGGGCGTATGGGGGCGGCAATGTCTTCCGCATCCTCATGCCCGGACCGCAGTTGAATATCAGCCACACACCAAATCAACTGATCTTGTCCTGGCGCACCAATTACACCGGCTTCACCTTGCAAGGTTCGGATGGACTCAGCCCGCCGAACTGGACGGACCGTACGAATTCACCCGCCGTTTCGGGCGGACAATATTGGATGACCAATCTCATTTCCAGCGGCGCGCAATTCTTTCGGCTTCGGAAGTAAAGCAGTTCCTCAGCATGAAACTGCCCTCGCACCACTGGATCAGTTTGCTTGCCGTTTCGATCGTGTTCGGTGGTGCTTCGGCACTTCGCGCGCAAACGTTTCAGGTGGTGTACTCCTTCGAAGTGTTTGGCACCAATGGCGACAGCCCGCACGGCGGGTTGATTCAAGCAAGCGATGGAAATTTTTACGGAACCACATTTTATGGCGGGATTTGGGACTTTGGAACCGTTTTCCGAATGACGCCAGACGGCATCGTGACCGTAATTACTTCGTTCGATGGATCGCCCCAACATCCAAATACCACGTTGGTTGAAGCTGGCGGTGCATTGTACGGGTTCACCTACGCCCAAGGAGGCGGGTTTACCGTCACCACCAACGGCGACTTCACGGTTGGCACCAATGAGCTCGCTGGGTATCTCGCGGCTGATTGGATTCAAGCACGCGATGGAAATCTTTACGCGACTGATACCAGTGGGGGAACGAATGGCGGAGCCTACGGCGACGGCGGTATCGTGCGGATGACACTTGCCGGGCAGATAACCACCATAGCCTCTTTCAATCGCACAAACGCGGCCACACAATATGCGCGATATCCCTACGGACGGTTGCTCCAAGCCAGCGACGGCAGCTTTTACGGTGTCGCGGAAGGAGGGTATTATGGTGCGGGTTGCATTTTTCGCCTCACCACCAACGGAGTGCTCACGACCGTGGCTTCGTTTGACGGACTGAACGGGAAATCTCCAAATGGCGGGCTGATTGAGGCCAACGACGGCAATTTTTACGGAACCTGCGAGGAGGGCGGTTCCAATGGCGAGAATTTTGAATGGATGGGCACCGTTTTCAGAATGACTCCCAGCGGGGTCATCACGATGCTTTTCGCGTTCACCGGCGGTCCGGGTCAGGGGATTGGGCTATTCCCGGGCGCAAATCCGCGCGCTGGTCTGGTGCAGGCCAGCGACAGCAATCTATATGGGACAACGGCTTTCCGAGGCACGCGCGGGGCGGGAAACATCTTCCGCATTGTAATGCCCGGCCCGCAGTTGAGTATCAGTCGCGCAGCAGATCAACTGGCCTTGTCCTGGCGCACCAATTACACCGGCTTCACGCTCCAATTTTCCAGCACGCTCAGCTCGTCCAATTGGACTGACTGCACGAACTCCGCCGCGATTTCCGGTGGCAAGTTTTGGGTCACGAATCCCATCTCCAGCGGCGCGCAGTTCTTTCGACTTCGGAAGTAAAGCAGTTCCCAGCACCTCGTCGGGTCTTTGCCCGAACGATATTCTCAAAAAAAGAGTTGCGCCTGAGAGCGTTTGCCCTTATCTAGGCGGCGAATCGAAGGTCTGATGCTGCATGGCGGGGGTTATTCCATAAGTATTCCAACGCAGCGGCTTCTCAAGTTCAACAGTTCAAGAAGTTCAAGTCGGGTGATCCGGGCTTTATTTCAAACCTTCGGCCACACAACTAGATAGGCAGTTAGAGGATATGAGCAGCAAACACAACGACACAGCCGCCACGGCCAACGACCACGGCTCAGGGTATCTCGAGATTTCCGAGAAGGGGTTCGGTTTCTTGCGGACCGCCTCCAATCACTTTCATCCCAAGCCCACGGACATCTTTGTCACGCCGGACACCATCAAGCGCAACTTCCTGCGCGAGGGCAGCCTCGTCGAAGGCCCGACTCAACCGCCCCATCGTGGCACCAGTCCCCAACTTAAGGCGGTGGACAAGGTCAACGGAATGGCCTTCGAGGATTACACCAAGTCCGTTCGATTCGAAAACCTGACGAGCATTGATCCGATCGAGAAATACAATCTTGAAACCACGCCCGATCTCGTTGAGACACGCGTCATCGATCTGGTCACTCCCATCGGCAAAGGCACACGCGGTCTCATCGTTGCCCCGCCCCGCACTGGCAAAACTACTGTTCTTAAGCAGATCGCCAATGCGGTCACTGCGAATCACCCCGACGTTCACGTCATGGTGCTGCTGATTGACGAGCGCCCCGAAGAAGTCACCGACTTCCAACGTTCCGTCAAAGCCGAAGTTGTCGCATCCTCGAACGATCAGGATCTGGAAACGCACGTGCGCCTCTCGCGTTTCATGATTGAGCGTTGCCGGCGCATGGTGGAATCCGGCAAAGACGTCTTCGTGTTGATGGATTCGCTCACGCGTATCGCCCGCGCCTACAACTCGGTTCACGGCGGCAGCGGCCGCACGATGACCGGTGGTGTGGACGCGCGTGCGTTGGAAATTCCGCGCAAGATGTTTGCCTCCGCCCGCAAGATCGAGCATGGCGGCTCACTCACAATCCTTGCCACCGCGCTCATCGATACCGGTTCGCGCATGGATGAACTCATCTTCCAGGAGTTCAAAGGCACCGGTAATATGGAGTTGATCCTCGACCGCAAGCTCTCGGACCGTCGTTTGTTCCCGGCGATCGACATCCCCAAGAGCGGCACACGCAAAGAGGAAAAGCTTTTCGCCGCCAAGAATATTGAGGCTGTGCGCAAGCTCCGTCGCATGATGGTGGACCTGAATCCCATCGAAGCGATGGAAACCCTCACCGCCGCGCTCAAAAAGCACAAGACCAACGACGAGTTGTTGGCAAAGTTGGTTTAAGAGCCTCGCCCCCAAAATCTACGGATCGCAGCCAGCGACCCGCAGTTCTCGCGTGCTTTCCCCCAACCCTCATGCTAGGAAAGACCTGTGCATGCCGCTGGGCCAACCTGGGCAACCACTTCGCCGGCTGTGTTACCGTCCGCGATTCCGGACCACGAGCTGCTTTGCCTGATCGGTCGTGGTGCCTACGGTGAGGTCTGGATGGCGCGCAACGCCATCGGCACGCTCCGCGCCGTCAAGATTGTCTATCGGCAGAGCTTCCAGCGAGTCGAGCACTTCGAGCGCGAATTCAAGGGACTTCTCAAATTCGAACCCATCTCTCGCTCCCACGACGGACTGGTTGACATTCTGCAAATCGGTCGGCGCGACGATGCCGGTTACTTCTTCTACGTAATGGAACTGGCCGATGCTGCCCACTCGCCATCAACAGACGCGCAAGCCAGCGAAGCTGAAAGGGTCAACCCGCCCTACGCCGCTCCCAAACTTGTGCCGCCAACGTCACTTGATACCTACATGCCGCGGACGTTACGATCTGAACTTCATCAGCGGGGCAGTTTACCCAGTGCTGAGTGCGTCAACGTTGGCCTCAAACTCGCCACTGCTTTGCAGCATCTGCACAGCAATGGGCTGGTGCACCGCGACATCAAGCCGTCCAACATCATCTTCGTCAAAGGTGAACCCAAGCTGGCGGATATTGGCCTGGTCACTGCAATCGATGACGCGCAATCGCTGGTCGGCACTGCTGGTTACATCCCACCCGAAGGGCCGGGGACACCGCAGGCCGATATTTACAGCCTGGGCAAAGTTCTATACGAGATCGCGTTTGGCAAAGACCGGCAGGACTTTCCCCAACTGCCGCCGGATTTGCAATCGCACCGCGACTATGCCGCCTTGTTGGAACTCAACGAGGTCATCCTTAAGGCATGCGAAAGCGACGTGCGCAACCGCTACCCGTCCGCACAGGAAATGCAACCGGACTTGGCCCTGCTGCAGGAAGGGAAATCGATTAAGCAGGCGCGAGTGCGCGAGCATCGGCTGGGGATCGTAAAAAAAATCGCTCTCGCCGCAGGACTGGTGGCGTCGCTGGCCCTAGCCATCTCGTATTGGAAACCATTGCACTCAGGTTACCGGCCCAAACCAGAGGCAAAGCGGCTCTATGACGAAGGCCGCTGGTATTACAGCAAGTTGACCCCGGAGGATCACGAAAAAGCTTTCAAGTATTTGAGCGCGGCTGTTGAAGCCGATCCCAAGTTCCTGCAGCCCTATGACGAGTTAACCATATTGTTCGGTTGGGCCAGGATACCATGGGTTACTAACGAGCAAGTCCGTCTTGAGCAGACCAAAAAAATCGAGGACAAGTTGCTGGCGATTGCTCCGCAGTCGGCCGAGCGGCACACCGCTTCATCGTTGCGACATTTTCTCGAAAGAGACTGGCGAACAGCGGAGGCCGAAATTGTGGAGGCCATTAGACTCAAACCTGATTCCGCAGTCGCTCACGACATCTACTGTTTTTACCTAACCATGCAGGGCAGGATTGACGAGGCCAAACGCATAGGCCAGCGAGCCCAGGAACTGGAGCCACCCTACTCGCTTCGTGTGACTGCACTTTTCGCCTCGTGGCCGTTCCTCGCGGAACGGCGCTTTGACCTTTCCATCGCGCAGGTTCAGCGGGTTCTGGAGCTGGACAAGCAATTCACCAGCGGATACCTCTACCTCGGAGACTGCTACGAGGCGCAATCGAATTATTCCACCGCTATCGACGCATACGAAAAAACCGCTGACCTGTGGCCGGAAAAGGATCGCCCAAGGGTGAACGCGATATTCCAGGCACTGCGCGAGGCGCTCAATAGCGGGGGTGAAACCGGCTACTTTCGCAAGCGGATTGAACTGGCACAGGCCGACCGAGCCCTTCCGGAAAGCGAGCAACTCCTTCGTAATTTTTCCACTTGGGATACTGCCGGCTACTACGCCCGCCTGGGCGAGAATGAAAAAGCACTCGACGAACTCACGAAGTACTTCAATGAGGTGCACGTTTGGCAGCAGATCAAATTCAGGCCGCTCTATGACACGCTGCGTGACGAACCACGGTTCAAGGAGCTGGTCAAACGGGCTGGCCTTGAACCCTGAGCACCGCACGCGCGGGACCGATGAGCCAAGCTCTTCGTCAGTTCATCGAATTTGTTGTTCGTAATTCCTGTCTCTTGACTCAGACGAATCTGAGGTGTGTTGTTCACTCGCATTCGGGCGATAGGCTAAAGCGAGCGAACTTGGTAGAAACGCCGCGGAAAATTTGTCGCGTTCGGGTCCCGGAATTGGAAACGGCCGGAGGAGATTTCGGTAACTCCTCCCATTATTGTCCAGTTGCTCAACGGCAACGCCAGATTGGTGCTTGCCAGCACGCTGAAGCCTGCTCCCGGATTGTTCGTAAAACTGAATTGAAACGCGCCAGCAGCGAACTGTACGTCCGTCAGGACGGGGGGCGTAGCATTGACTGTGCTATGCAGCTCTGCGTTCGAACGAGCGCGCTCGGAATAGGGGGCGGACCAGTCAACTCCCCCAGCGATCAGCACGTGCCCATTGGCCATCAAAGTGGCGGTGTGTATCGTTCGTCGGACTGTTAATCCTTCCGCCGCCATCCAGACCCCTGTGTCTGGATGGTAGAACTCGGCGCTGGATAGTGTGGCACTGCCAACGAAGCCGGCTCTCCCGTCACCACCGGTGACCAGCACCAGGCCGTTAGTGAGGAGAGTCGCGGTGTGAAAGTGCCTGCCGGTTGCCAAAAAAGGAAACGTTGAGTTTGTGCTCACCATCTCGCCAGTCTCTATAAATGTCCCGTTAGTGGGATTGTAGAGCTCGGCGGTAGAGGTAGTGAGGAATCCAAAGTAATACCAGCCGCCGCCGGCCATTAGCACCTGACCGTTTGGCAGCAACGTTGCCGTGTGCGCAGTTCGGGAGTAGATCATATCGCCGGCACCAGTCCACGTTCCGGTCGCGGGATCATATATCTCCGCACTGGTTCCCGCAGCGCCGCCGTCACCACCGGCCACCAGCACCCTGCCATCAGGCAACAATGTTGCCGTATGATCCCAGTGGGAATAGGTCATCGAGCCGGTGGGCGTCCATGTGCCGATCAGCGGATCATATATTTCCGCGCTGTCGAACTCGGCGGAGCCGTCGTGACCTCCGGCGACCAGAACCTTGCCATTGAGCAACAGCGTTGCGCTGTGCCCGTTCCGTGCGGTAATCAACGAGTTTGTCGAGGACCAAGTACCTGTTGCTGGATCGTAAACTTCAGCTGTGGAAATCACATTCGTGCCGTCATAGCCGCCAATGACCATTACTTTGCCGTTGGACAGCAGCGTCGCCGTGTGAGCCTCGCGAGGGCTGGTCAGCAGCCCCGTAGTCGCCCAATTACCAGCGGCGGGGTCATATAGCTCCGCACTGCCAAGCGTGCCCTGACTGTCCTGACCGCGTCCTCCCGCGACCAGTACTTTGCCATTCGGCAGAAGCGTGTCGGTGTGGCCGTACCTCGCGCTGGACATTGGACCTGTAGCGGTGAATGCGTGGAGCGACCCAAGGGCGGCTACGCCTGTTGTCCAAGTGATAACCGCGAGAGCCGCAAACCGCGTGACGGATTGGGGGAGGCTTTTGGTGTGCTCACCGAATTGATTTTTCATTCTTTCCACTTTGTTTTGGCTTACAGTTCCCCGGCTTCGACGCTGGCGATCACTTCATTGAGGAACGTGAGTGCCTCCTCGGTGTCCACCCGGTAGAGCGCTCTGTGAGTCGGACTGCCGCGAGAGACGATTGCCACCAGCGTCTCCTCGCCGGTTTCCGGATCCACCCAGAGACTCGGCCCGCCCGAATCGCCGGCGGCAGTCCCACCCAGATCATGGGCCGGATTCTCATCAAGGAAGAGCCAGCGTTCATGCAAGTTGCGAAAAGCGGATTGTGCAACCCGGCGAATGCCATCGGGAGGGAATGGCGAATGCCCCGGGTTGGGGCCTTGCTCGACTCCGTAGCCGACCGCAGTGAACGTGGCCCGATCCGAACCCTCGCGTAGCTGGCCAGATGCTTCCAGCGCGTCCAGGAAGCCGAGTGAGGACAGCGGCATGATCGGGATATCGTTTATGGCTTCTTCCAGAATCGCTACACCTACATCTGAAAGGGGAATGTTGCCGACGCCGCCGGCGGGTTGCTCGGCATATAGCGGGTGGGTCAGGACGGCGGAAATCTCGTGCTGAGTATCCGGTTCCGCCGCGTTACTGGCGAAGCTGATAAGCAGGTCATCCATGGTCATCAGTCCGTTCGCGATTGCCGACTCGACCGTGGCGGTGCCGTGGCCGGCGGTGAGCACAACGCGTGGGTGTATCAAATTCCCGGTACCAATGAACAGCGGAGGAGGGTTCGGGGGCCAGAGACTCTTCAACCAGACGAACCCGCCGACGTTCGGGTGAGCGTCGCCGTCGGGCTGTCCATTGGTGATGGCGTGCGCGTTATTGAGCCCAAGCCTGGCGAACGCCAAACCGGCGAGACTGACGCCCATTGTCTTCAGCGCCGTCCGGCGCGTGACGGATTGGGCCATCTGTTTGGTGAGTTTACCCCGTGAGAGAAAGTTTGATTGCCCCGGGAACGCCAGCGAACTGGCTCTCTCACGCGGTAAATCGAATTGGTTATTCATAGCCTTACCTTCTTTGACTTTTGTTCGTTTTGCAGTCGGCGTACGATCACCGATAATGTTGGTTAATGCGCCGGGGCGGGAATGAGCGCGCCCGTGAAGCTATAGGTGTCAGTGTTTCCTGGGCCGTTTTCCGTGAATTCCATCTCCAGTTTTGAGCCTTCGTACGGACCTCGGCCATTCAGCGTAATCTTGCCGGTGCTGACCAATGCCACGGTGTCCCCGGTGGCATTTCCTTCAAACAGGAGGACCTTCTTGCCATCGACCGTGCCAGTGATTGTCACCGCAGCCCAAACTGGACCGGTGAACGTGGCATCCAGTTCGCCGTTGAAATCGGCACTGATCTTGCCCTCGATCGAAACGCTGCGTCCGGTGAGGGTAATCTTTCCCACCAAAGGAAGGTGCCGGACATAGAACTCTCCATCCGTCCCGACCAGGACGAAAGGTGGGATGAGGTTTGCCGGGACGATGGACCAATCAAAATTGCCGGTCACCTCAACCCGGCCCGGGCTGCGGTCCGGCGAATCTTGAGCAAAAATGACCGGCAGAAGTGCGGCGAGTAAGGCGAAAAGGCCGAGTTTCAGTGTGACCGATCGAGCCGGCCTTTTTGTGAATTCGCTGAATTGAATGTTCATAGTTTTATCTTTGGTTTTTATTGCATTTAGTTGGAGTTGCTTCGAAGCCCAAATTTCAGACTGGAAATATTTTGGCCGCTGCGCGCCGGAATCGGGTCGGGATTGTCTGTGGTTTGCGTCCAGCCAGCCTTGGGGACGAGACGTGCCGGATATGTTCCGGGCCCAAGGTTCACGATCTGGAAGTTCCCTTGATTGTCCGTCAGCGCCCATGGCTCCTTAGCCAACGCCGTGGGCAGACCGTTCCCCTCGGGATTGTTCAACACGCCGTCATTGTTGACGTCGAGGAAAGCAATCCATGCTTCCAAGCCGTGCTCCTCGTCGTCGCACGCCACGGGATGGCCGTTGGCGTCAAAGATACGGACTTGCGGATCCAGCGTTGAGCCGAAGGCTTCAGCGTCCACGTCAATGTGCAGCAAGTGACCGGCGTTGACTTGCACCCTGAAGAGGTCAACGTCCAACGCCTTCTGACCGCCATCGCCGATCTTGCCGCAGGCAACGTAGGTGCCCGGCGTGGCGGAACTCAACCCGGTCGCGATGGCGGTAGAAATGGTGTCGTTCTTTTCCGATGGCGCTTGGCCGCA
>DASUGI010000344.1:0-33243 GCA_036274115.1 Verrucomicrobiia bacterium | reverse complement strand
GCGGATTCACTGCCGGCCTACGATGTTTGGAAAGCAACGCAGTTCTCGCCCGCGCAACTGATGAACTCTGCCATCTCCGGCCCGGACGCCGATCCCGACGGGGATGGTTACAACAATCAGGCCGAGTTCACCGCCGGCACGAATCCGCTGGATGGCGCGAGCAAACTGAAATTGAACCTGACGCCCACGCCGACGAACGCGCTGTTGAACTTTGAAGGCATCTCCAACAAGGCTTACACCGTGCAATTCTGCGACGCCTTGGGTGTTGGCTTGTGGCAGCGCTACGCTGATGTGGGCGCGTTGCCTTCGAATACCACGGTTGTGCTCGCGCTGCTGCCCACCAACCTGGCAGGCTTTTTCCGACTGATCACGCCGCAACTGCCATGAGCGAAACCACTCCCGCGCCCGCCAAAGAGGATACCGTCGCTTCGCTTGCCACGTACCGCGATTCGCTGCTGAAGGACGTAATGCCGTTCTGGCTGCGTCATGGAATGGATCGCGAGCACGGTGGGATTATCACGTGCCTGGATCGCGACGGTTCGATTCTCGACACAGACAAATCCGTCTGGTTTCAGGGACGCGCGGGATGGATGTTTGCGACGCTTTACAACACGGTCGAGAAACGCGCCGAGTGGCTCGAGGCTGCTCGTTCGTGTGCCGAGTTCTCGCGCCAACATTGCTTCGCGCCGGATGGCAAAATGTATTTCTCGGTCACGCGTGAGGGAAACCCGCTGCGGATGCGACGTTACGCTTTCAGCGAGAGCTTCGCGGCGATTGCCAGCGCTGCGCTGGCCAAGGCCACCGGGGATTCGCGCGCTGCGGACGACGCACTCAAGACGTTTGCGACTTACCTACATTATTCATTCACGCCGGGCGTGATGGCCCCCAAGTTCGAGCCGACGCGCCCGACAAAAGGCATCGGCGCGCACATGATCGGCATCGTCACCGCTCAGGAGCTTCGCGCGAACCTGGGCGACGTGAAAGTTTCAGACCGCACCTGCACGGAGTGGATTGATTACAGCATTGCGGAGATTGAACGGGATTTCCTGAAGCCCGACCACGAGGCGTTGATGGAAGTGGTCGGGCCGAACGGCGAGCTGATTGACCATCATGACGGGCGCACGCTGAATCCGGGCCACGCCATCGAGTGCGCCTGGTTCATCATGCACGAAGGCAAACGGCGCGGCGACCAACGGCTCATCAAACTCGGCAGCACGATTCTCGACTGGATGTGGGCACGTGGCTGGGACGAGGAATCCGGCGGCCTGTTCTATTTCCGCGACCTGCGCGGGTTGCCGGTGCAGGAGTATTGGCACGACATGAAATTCTGGTGGCCGCACAACGAAGCCATCATCGCGACGCTGCTGGCCTTCCAATTGACGGGCGACGCGAAGTACGCCCGTTGGCATCGGCTCGTTCACGATTGGAGCTTCAAGCATTTCGCCGACCCGGAATTTGGCGAGTGGTATGGCTACCTGCATCGTGACGGGCGAATTTCGTCACGCGCGAAGGGCACGATGTACAAAGGCCCGTTTCATCTGCCGCGAATGCTCTGGTATTGCTGGCAACTTTGCGAGGAGATGGGCGGCCAATGACAAACGCCCGAATCCAACCCGCGAAATGCAGTTTCGCCCGAACGCTTGCTTTAACCGGACTCACGCTTATGACTGCAACCCTCCAATCCGCTGAACTGGCGCTCCATTGGCAGCAGTTACCGCCGCTGCCTGATCCCATCGGATTTGCCGGTCCGTTCGCGGGCACGAGTGGCGGCGCGCTCATCGTCGCGGGTGGCGCGAATTTTCCGGACAAAATGCCGTGGGAAGGCGGGCGCAAGGTCTGGTATGACACGGTTTACATTCTCGACCGCACGAATGGCGCGTGGCGCGGCGGATTCAAATTGCCCCGTCCGCTCGGTTATGGCGTGTCCGTGACGACGACCGATGGCGTGATTTGCATCGGCGGCAGTGATGAGAAACAGCACGTTCGCGATGTGTTTCTGCTCTCCTGGAAACAGGGCGAACTGAAATGTAATCCGCTGCCGCCGTTGCCTCAGCCACTGGCAAATTCCTGCGGTGCCGTTGTGGGCAACACAGTTTATGTGGCCGGCGGCACAGCTACTCCGGATGCAACGAATGCGTTGAAGAGTTTCTGGGCGCTGGATCTCGGCAAACGTGAGGTGAACTGGCGTGAGTTGTCGCCATGGCCCGGCCCGCCGCGGATGCTCGCGGTGGCAGCGTCTGTCGGAGGCTCGTTTTACCTTACCGGCGGTACGGACCTCGCGCCGGACTCGAAAGGTCAGCCGGTGCGGACGTATTTGAAAGATGCGTATCGCTTCACACCAGGCGTCGGCTGGCAACGAATCGCGGACATGCCGAATCCCGTCGTCGCCGCGCCCACGCCCGCGCCCGTTTGCAATGGCAGCGGCTTTCTGGTCATCGGCGGTGATGACGGGAGTCTCGTGAACTTCGAGCCGAAGTCGAAACATCCCGGCTTTCCCAAACGCGTGCTGAGTTACGACACCAAGCTGGAGAAATGGAGTGTTCTGGGCGACGCCCCTGTGTCGCGCGCCACGTTGCCCACAGCGGAGTGGAGCGGATTGACAGTGATGCCAAGCGGCGAAGCCAAACCCGGAGTGCGCTCGCCGGAAGTCCGGGCGGTTCGACCTTCAGTGAAATGACCGCGCCTGCGGATGATCAGAACCCGGCTTAGTCCGAATTCAGATTGTTCCGAGCTATCCATTCCTGAGATTTGAATGATGTTGAGCCATGCAATCGCATTTGAGTCTGAAGTGGGTGATACTCGCAGCCACCAGCGCGGTGGTGACCTATGTCATCGGCATCCTGCTGAATGTGCCGCTCCCATGGGTTTATGCACTCTATGGCTGGTCCGTCGTCGCCTCCATCTGGATGACTTTGCGAATCCTGAAAGACCCTTACTCAACGGACAAATCCTTCGATGACTATTTCTACCAGGACCGCCCGGACATCCGGCGCGTTGGCAAGGAATGATCGCCAGCCTTACTTCTGGTAGACATACGCCAAGCCCTCGTTGGTCATGGTGAGGGTATGGCCCGCGACGTGGCCCTGAGTTGTGCCGGCATTCTGCCATTTCATCGTCAGTGCTCCACTCTTGGCTGTGCAGGTAGCGGTTCTTTCCACTCGGACGTTCTTTTTGTCACCCACAGAGAGGGTGATTACGCTGGTGATTTGACCGTTGGTGGTAATCGTGAAAGTCCCGGATTGCACGTCCATTTTCGTGCCATCATGGTTGATGGTGCAAGGCACGCTCTTGCCATCCACGGTGATCAACTTGTAAACGCCGGCGGGACTCGCGGCGGACTGGTCCGGTGTTTGAGCCCGAGCGCGAACCAGTGTCAAAAGGAGCAGAAACGCCAGGATGCCGAGGGCAATCAGGCGGGCGGTGTAGTCAATGGCAGAACGAGTTGTTTTCATGACAGGCTTTTACCCCATCGCAGCCCGAGGGCGTAAATCGATAAATCCAGCAGCAGCATCGTTCAAATCAATTGCCGCCAGGCGTAACGTCGGATTTGAGTGATGGCCGGCGCGGATTGTTCCGATTCAAGATACCAAAGGCCGCTGGTTCAGGCGGTAGAACCATGAATCGTCGGGCTGATCAAGGCAGGACTCCACGCGATTGCAGCCATTGAAAGGTATTGGTCAGAACATCCGGGTTAATCGCCGCATCCTGGTGAATGTTATGCCAGTTGTTCTGGTTCGGAATGGAGTTGGAGGAGTAAAGAATGCGGGCGTTCACCACGCTGTTGCTGTTGAGCATCTGTTGAAACAGTTGAGAACGCACCTGGGGAACGACCGTGTCCGCATCGCAGTGGAACATCAGAAACGGCGTGCGGACGGAACTGGCCTCGGTAACCGTTGGCGCGGCGTTGGTGCTGCCGCCAGAATCTGGAATGACACCACCTGCCGTGATGACGGCGGCGCGAATGCGATTGCTGAGTGCGGCGGCTTCGCCAATCGTCGCAAATGCACCCATGCTGTGGCCGAAGATCGCGACGCGGTTGGTATCAACATAACCGAGACCCGCAAGCACATTTGCGCAGGCCACGGCTCGCGCGATGTTTTCCGGACAATGGCCCATGTTGGGAGCATTGGTTTCGCCGCCGGCCACGTGCGTCAGCGTCGGGGCAATGCAAACCAGTCCCCACGGCGACATCTCGCGAGCCTTCGTCAGCGAGTATCCCGTAACCGTACCGCCGGCGCCGTGGTTGATGATCACTGCGGGAAAAGCACCATTGCCGGCAGGCTTGAGCATAAGCCCATTGAACGTGCGCTCCGAATCGGAGTAGGTGAAGTTCGTTCCGGTCCAATTGAATTCGAACGCCGGCGTGCCGTAGCGCGCCACACGATAGAAGCCAGCCGGGGCATCCAGCGCATTGGAATGAATCAACCCCGTCTGCGCACGGCACGCGGCGGGTCAACGGGTTGTGGCGATCCACCGCGCCAGGTAGATTGCACTCGACCCGCCAACCAAATCCCGGTAGCTCTCTGGCCGATCAATCGCCATGAAATATCTCGCCGCTTACGCCTTCAGCATCATGTTGCTGGCCGGATGCACCACCACGAGCAAATACGTCTCGAAGTTGCCCGCCGAGCCCAAACCGGACGACTATCCCATTTACGTTTACACAGAAGATGTGATCGTGCCGCGAGCCTCGGAAGTCATCGGCACGATGCATATTGGCGACACGCCCTTCACTGTGATGGGCGGGTCCATTGAAAGCGTAATGAACAAGTTGATGAACAACGCGCGAAAGAAAGGCGCGGATGCGGTACAGGTCACTTCAATCAAAAAGCCGAGTTTCCTTCGCCCGAACCATGGGGCGGACGCGAATTTCCTTCGGTTCACCGACACCTGGGAATCCATCTCTCTTTCCGAGACGGAATTGAAAGATTACTTCAAAACCAACAGTCAAAAGCTGGATCCCATCGAAGGAATCTGGCGAGCGAGTGACCGCGCGCAAACCCGAACGGCCATTCTTAAAAACAACTCCAGACCCGGACGCGAGTTCATCGCCGTTCTCTTGAAACCAGGAATGACACCTGGAAGGCGGGCTACAAGAGGGCCGAGATGCGGCGCGGTGAAAGAGCCGGAATTTATCGCGGCAGCTACTATCGGGACGACTATCTGGAAAAGAAGGTTGTGGTCCGGCTGCAACTCCCCGCCGCCAATCAGTTCGCCGTAAGCGTTGACGGAACGGATCCGCTGGTCTTTGTGCGTGAGTAACCTCTGGAACTGCCTCGAACCATCAGATGACCTGCCGTGTCGCGCCCGCAATCGACAGGCTTGAAGCTGTCCCACCGTGGTGACCCTGCGGGCCGCGAAGCAGCCGAATGAACAAGGCAACAACCAGACGAGGGAGATGGTCCGGAGGCATCAGCCGGCTGCAATTTTCAGATGCGTGATGCGGAAGAGCGCACCGCGGGGAGCGTTTTCCAGACAGGCGATTTCCCATCCGTGCGCGAGGACGATTTGTTGAACCACAGCCAGGCCCAGGCCGGTGCCCTTTTCATTCGTGGTGAAATAGGGTTTGAAGATCTCCGTGCGTCGTTCGGCGGGAACCCCGGGTCCATCGTCGCTAACCTCCAACGTGGCTTCCGGTCCATGACGTGAAGCCCCAATTCGAATCGCCCCATTCGAGCCAACCGCCTGAACGGCATTCAGCACCAGATTGAACAGCGCCTGTCGCAGTAATTGCTCATCCGCTTCGACTACGAGTTGCGTGCCGTTGGTCTCCACCCGAATCTTCTTTTCGTCCAGATCGAAACTGAGCGCCCGGACAACCTCATCCACCACCGGGGCGAGCGCGATGGCGGCGCGCCGCACTTCCCGCGGCCGGGTGTAGTTGATGAACTCGTTGAGTTGCGCCGTGACGCGGTCGGTTTCGTCCACAATACCCCGCGATTTTTGCCGGATTTCCGTCGGCAACGCCTCCTCGTTGGAGATCATTTGCGCGAGCCCGCGCACGATGTTGAGGGGATTTCGCGTTTCGTGCGCGAGACCGGCCGCAGCCAGATTCAACTCGCGCAGGTGCGAGTTCAATTCGCTCGCGCGCACCAGGCGGATCTGCAAATCGGAAGACTTGGCCACATTCCGCCAGGCAAGGCCCAGACCAAATACGGCAAGCGTCGCCAGGGCCCCGATCGTTCCCCGCAACCATAAATCCTGCCGCACTGCACTCTTAACCGGTTGTGTGGACATGGCGATGAGGAAGCTGTGAACGCCCTGGCGCGCAATCATGGATCGGAATTCCTCCTCGCTCATCCATGGCGGGCGGCCAAAGCGCCAACGCCGGTCGCCATCATTGTTGCCGCCGCGTCTGCGGTCGCCGTCGTCATCGTTGCCGCGCGAACGCCGGTCGCCATCCCCATCACGCGGCCCCCGGCGTTCGTTGTCATCGTGTTCGTTCGAGTGCACTGAATCGCTGGGTGGCGGCGGCGGACGATTGGTCGGAGAAAACGAGAGCACGATGGGAGGGTTCGTGCCTTCGAGATCGCGCGTCACGTTGGTGCCCAGGTCCACCAGATTCACCAGGGTCACGCTTTGTTTCTCCCAATGTTCCGCCGGCCGAATCGCGCCGGCGCGCGGTTGCAAATCCACATTCGTTCCCGCCGAGGCGACCACATCGCCGGCCGCATTCAGCAGGGCCACGGCATTCAGTTCCCCCGGGCGCACCAGACCGGTGAGTGCGGATTCAATGCGCTCCTTGGAAATGACGCCGCCAAAACGCCGTTGCGAACGCAACACGATTCCCACCGTCGTCGAAATGTCCTTCGCCCGGTTGATCAGCTCAGCGCGGGCGGCTTTCTGAACGCGCACATGCTCGACTGCCTGCCACCCCAGCACGATCACCCACGCCAGCGCCAGCAGGGCGTAAACTAGATTGCTGCGGCGGGTCGACGGCATCGGAGTACTTTCAACCCGGCAGTGTCACTGTCACTACTGTTGGGGTGTGAAATCCTTCCATTTCTGAAGATCCTTGTCCGTGGCTTGCGGTAGGTCGTCGAGGAATTTGTTCAGCTCCTGTTCCGTCAGCGATTTGGACACGTTGGCTTTCTCCCGTTCCCTGGTCGTCAGCCCGGCCAGTTGGGTGGGCACAGACACAATGTGAGGCGTGAGGAAAATAAGGAGTTCCGTCTTCGTATCCCTTTTAACTTTCGAGCGGAAAGCAAAACCCAACACCGGCAAATCACCCAGGAGAGGAATTTTGCTTACCGATTCGGTTTTGAGATTTGCGATCAACCCGCCGATGACCACCGTCTGACTATCCGGCGTCACGACGACCGTGTCCGCCGACCGTTTGTCGATGACCGGCGCCTGCACCCCCTGGGAAATGGTTACTGATTCGGTTTGGGACACCGTGGAGATCTCCGGCGACAAAATCATTTCAACCAGCCCATCGGAAGTGATAAACGGCGTGACTCGCAAAATGATGCCGACATCGGTGTATTGCACCGAGTTGATGGCATTGCCAAAAGTATCGTAGCGGACGTTGGTGATGAGCGGCACGGACTGGCCGACGAGGATCGTTGCGGGTTGATTGTTCCGCGCCAGCACGGAGGGACGGGACAGGATCTTGGCTTTGCCGGATTGCGCAATCGCCCGCAGCGTGACCTGATAATCGTCTCCGAGAATCTGATACAAACCCGCACCGGGAGGCGTGGGAATAAAGCTTTGAACCGGTTGCCCCACGGCATTGTATTGGAGGTTGGTGGCGATCTGATTCAGCCCCGACAAACCAAACACGTTCGCGCCGTTTCCAGTGAGTCCATTGTCGGAACGCGTGAAGCCGCCTTCCACACCGATGTCCGATCCGTCGCCATGAGTGACTTCGACAAAGACCACTTTGATCAGAACCTGAGGCTTGGGGCGATCCAGATTCGTAACCACCTGGCTGATTTGGGCGCTGGTTTCTTCATCGGCAATCACAATCAGCTGGCGGGTTTCGGGATCGACGGAAATCGTGGCGGTGCCCACAGTGCCCGCCGCATTGTATTGGCGGGTGTTAGCCCCGCGATTCTGGTTCTGCTGGCCAAACCCGCCGAAGCCCGGAAATTGGGCGCGCAGCGGAAGCGCCGCGCAAAAGCACAGCGCCAGAACAGCAAACAGTTGTTTCTTCAGTTGGAAGGGTCGATTGATCATAGTGTCTTGCTGAATTTGTCGCGGTTAGAAACCCCCGAGGCCCGGGTTGCCACCACGGTTGCCGGTTCGATTGCCAATAATACCCGTGTTGTTGTTTTGTTGCTGCTGAGTGGCGCGGTTTTGCAGGGCGTTGTTGCGGTTTTGAGAATTCCGGTTGTTGTTCCGCGTATTAGTCGTTTCGAACATCTCCTGCAATACCTGCTCCACCTGCTCCGCGTCGGCATTCTCCAGCGAATAAACCCTCACAAACTGCTTCTTGGCCGAACTCGCATCGAGTTTGGCAATCATATTCCGAATCTGCTCCATCAACCCACTGGCGGCGCTCACGATGACCGACTGGGTGCGGGCATCGGCCACGGCAATAACGCGGGCGCGCTTCTTGATGCGCGCGCTTTGATCACCGCCCCCACCACTATTCCCGCCGCCGTCACGTCCAAAAAAGTTGCGAAACGGATTGCCCCCGCCACGGCCAAACTGGACCGGTGACTGACTGCTACCCCGGGTTTCATCCGGAAACACACTGGTCAGCTGCGTCGCCATTTCCGTGGGATCCGCGTTTTGAAGCTGGAACACTTCCACTTCGGTCACATCTTCCGCCCCCTGATCGATGGCTTGAATGATCTCGGCCACGCGCCGGATGTTCGCCTGAGTATCCGTCATGACGATGGCGTTGCCGGCCTCATTGGCGGTCATCGTGGTGGACGTCGACACCAGCGGCTGCAAATCCTTGATCAGTTGCGTCACCTCGACAAAACGCACCGGAATAATCTGCGTCACAATCTCGTCGTTGCTGGGAATCCCATCGGGATTGCTGCCCTGGCGCACGGGAATGTTCCGGGTCTTGGCCTCATCCTTGTTGACGATGGTCAACGTGCGGCCGTTGCGGATGGACGCCAGGCCGTTCTTGTTCAGCACCGAATTCAACAAGTCCACCGCCTCATCCTTGCTCAAGGGAGTATTGCTCCACACATCCACCTTTCCGCGCGGCTGCGCATCAAGGACAATGATGAATCCCGCAGCGTCGCTCAGATAATTCAACACCTGCTCCAGGGCTACACCGCGGAAGTTGAGGCGCAAACCGCCGTTGGTTCCGGCAGCAACGTCGGTGGCCGTGGCACTCGTGGCCTCGACAACTGGCGCAACGTCCGTGGCGGGCGCATTCGTGGTGACAACGGTTTCATCGGCGGCAAAGCTTCCTGTCGCCACCGTCAGCAACATAATTGTGGAAATAATTTTCATTGGTTTAACTCCTGTCGTCGTTGCATTAATCGTAAAAGAACCGGGTCGGTGACCGCGTTGCCGTTGTTGGCGGCTTCGGGATTCGGCACCGCCTCACCGTTGCCATTGCCATTGGTTTCATTGCCCTCGATGGGTTCGGCTTCCACCACGATGATCTCCGGCTCGACATCCATGATGGCTTCCATCATCCCTTCTTCCACCCCGTTGGCCGTCGGCTGACCTTGAACGCTGCGGGTCCGGCCCCGTGACACCACCACGCGATTGCGCGTCGTCTGGCCCGGCTCGGTCAAAAACCAATCGCCGCCATCTTCGCGGCGCACCTGCATTCCCACGCGCAAAGTAAATTCGTTTGTGCCGGAATGCAGTTTCAGTTCGTGCGGAGTGAGTCCGCTGATCTTGAATCCCGAAATCTCGCCATCCGCTTCCAGCGTTTTGCGGTAATTCGGGCTCGTCCCATCGAAGAAAGCGAACACCCCTTTCTCATATTGCATGAGCCCCACGAGGGTGAATGACTCCACTCGCGAGGCCGGACGCGAGGATTCAGCCCGCGGCCGCCCCCCCGAACTGCGAGCATAGCGGTTCGGGTTGAAGATGTTCCGGTCGCTAATCACCCGAAAAGAATCGTAACTCAATCGAGCAGGCGCGTTGGTCGATTGGGCCAAACCATGCGCCGCGCCCAGCAACGTCACCGCCGCCATCAGCAACCACCGGCCAGTCGCGGCTCCGCCGGGGAAGGCTCGCCAGTTCTTCTGCACGTCACTTTTGAATTTGAACATTTGCTTCATCGTTGCGTCACTGCGGGGCTCAAAACCAATCCGCTGATTTGTAATCCCAACGACAATTGCTGCCCGTCCTTGTCGCGAGAAGTAATTTCCACTGATTCAATCCTGAGGGCCATGGGGTCCTTCTCGATGTTGAAGAGAAAGCGCCCCAGTGTTCCCACGCTGCCTGAGGCGTCGACACGACATTCGAGTGTCTGGTAGGCATCATCGTCGCGCTTCCATTGTGGAGTGATGGAATTTACGCTGATGCGCGCATCCTGCGACCATTTGTCGAACGCCCCCAACACTTGCTGTTCGGCCATCGACGGGCTGTTGGTGAGGGTGTGGGCCTGCATCTCCGACCAGCGCGACTGGATCGACGCGTCCCGCCGCAACAGTGCGTCTCCGTCTTTTACTTTCTTGCGCAACTCAACAATCTGAGTGGCGCGTGACCTCCACAGCTTGACCAGGGGAGAGAACACCAGCGCATCGCCCAGGAGCAGGCCAAACGCCACCCCGGCGACGATCATCAATAACTGCTGGCGATTCTTAATTTGCATGACCACCTCCATCGACCCAGTGAAAATCGAATGTGAACTGCATCGTTGGCGACTTGCCTTGCAACCGGTTTACCTTCAGGTCCGCCACATTACCCGCCGCACGCAATCGCTCCAACGTGCGCAACAGGGCCGCGTTGTCCTTCGCGGTACCCGAGCACGTGACCAGGTTCGCATTGCGGATTTCCACCGTCTTGGCCGTCACCATGCCGTCTTCCGGAAAGGCAGTGGTGAGCTGCTTTAAAATGCTCAAGCTACGCAGCGATTCATCAAACCAGGGTCGATACGTCTTGATGTTGGTCTGCATTTTTTCCAGTTCCCCAACGCGCGTTGCCATGGCGGACCAACGGGAATCCAGCCGCCAGAGCTGAAACTGTTGAAAGCCAAACGCGCCTACGACCAACAACAACACCGCCACAGCGGCCATTCCCGCCTTGCGCAACTTGCCCGTGCCATAGCGCGCCGTGAACTCCTGCAGACGCGAAACTTTCGGCGGCAGGAACTCCAGATGCGGCGCGCGGCCGGCCAGTGAATTGGCCGCCACACTGCATGCCGCGGACACGGGCGCGTTGGCCGGGAGCGCAACGCCAAATTGATTCGGCGCATACGATGAAACCGCCTCGACCTCCACCTCCAGCGACTCAAATCGCAGTTCCAGTTCATCCGCCAGTTGATGAGCGAGGTCGCGCGGACCGAAGACGCGAATCTGTTTCACCGCAGACCGCACCTCGGCTGGCAATTGGCCCAACGTGATGCGGACCTCTCTCGCGACCAACGCCGTGTTCAACGTCCGCTTTCCCGCCTCGTTCGCGATCGCGCTTTCCAACGAGCGCAACGCCACCACTCCACCGCCCACGCTGACCTGCAATCCCACGTTGCTCTCGCCAATGGCGAGGGCCAGCACCCCCGCTTCCGCGGGTGCCTCCAGCGCCGTAATGCACAGCGCAAAACTTTCCGGTTTCAGTTGGGCCGCCCGCAACACCGCTTCCACCGTCGTGACCTGTTGACGGGTGATTCCCGTGAACAAGGCATATTGCGCACCCGAGACCAGGCGAACCCGTGACGTCGCGGTCATCAGGGTCGCCACGTCGCACGGAAAACTTCGCTCGGCTTCAAGTTGCAGGAAACCGGCAATATCCGCCTCAGACAGCGCCGGCAATGGCGCTTGCACCGCCAGCACCCATTTGTGCGGCAGCGCGACCACACAGCGACGCTCCCGAATCTCGGCGGCGTCCAGGTGATTCCGGATCTCGCGTCCCACCAACTCAGGCGCATTCGTCAACAGATCCAGCGTCAGCATCACTGAAAACGACGCCTGCACGTGGAGCGAACCGTTGGTGCGTTTCAACCAGACGCCTTCCAATCGGTTTCCGTCCAGCGCGAGGCCGAGCAGCGAAGTCGGATTCGGTCGTCGCAACGACGTTATGTTCTTCAAATCAATCATGGTGTTGCCTTCGCCAGCCAGTTGCGGCGCGTCTCCACTCCCAAAGCCCAACCCAGATGGCTGAGTCCCTGGCGATAAACAATCTTTGCCGTGCCTTCGGTGAGGTCATAAACAAATCGAGCACGGCGATAGCCCCGGCCATACGGACCGAGCGCCGCGATGTCTGCGGAGAAAACGTACGTCTGCCCGGTGAGGAAAGGTCCGGCTTCACGCATCTGTTCTTCACTGAGCACATTCCTCACCCATGCCACCGAATTCACCGTTTCCGTGTTGCCCTGGCGGTAGTTGACCAGCTCAATCGCCTTGTCCTCCCCAATGCCGGGAATGCACGTCAGCACGGCGGCGCTTGCGGTATTCACATTGACGCGACCGTCAATCGTCGCGCCCGGCGACGTCGTAATGTCTGCTTCAATCTGCATGAACTCCGCTTCCGTCATACGACTCGCGACGTAAAACTCCAGCAGGCTGCCAAACTGCCGGCCCTGAACGTTCTGGAGGATCTGATTGGCGCGCCCGCCGAACGTATCCTCGAGCAGTATTCGAAGTTCCGCGGCATTATTCACATTGACGCGCGGCGATCCATCCGCGCGCGTGTTCGGTTCCCGACTGGAAACCGTGACATATCCAAGCAGGCCCGGATCAGCAATCCCATCGCGGTCCTCGTCCACCTCATTGGGATCCAGAACGCCGTTGCGGTTCAAATCTTCGCCCAGCAGCAGTTGCAGGGTCGCGCCGTTGACCAGACGCAATTCGTCCACGGAATCGAAGGGTGCGTTCTTGCAGGAATAGGCCGGTTGCAAGCGCGCATACGTTTCATTCTCGGCGCCACCCGGAGAGATCTCCTCGTCGGTATCGCGCCAATCAATGATGGCTGCGGCAAATTCGGTGGTCATTCCCGGCAGCAATTCCAGCATCTCGAGCGTGACTTCGGGATTGTTGATGTTCAATTTTGAGCCCTCGTCGATGACACCGAAGGTCACTTCATTTCGCGAATCTTCGGCGTTGGCGCGGCCAATCAGCCAAAAGTGCGCGTTCGCCTCATCGTCGTTGGCCCCTCCAATCGAACCTTCCTCGGAAATATAATCGTTGAGATAGGGGATGACGCCGTTGGTCGCCTGATTGGTGAGCATGTTGCCGACATAGCGCGCCGCGCCTTCGATGGCCTGTTCGGCCGCCAGCATCGCCACGCGATTGTCCGAGGCGCGCAGTTCCGAACCCATCGAGTTGCCAAAATACAGCGTGATAGCGACCAGCCCCAATGCGATCCAAAGCACAATGATGAGCACCGACGCCCGCTGGTGGTTTATTGGCGTACTCAGCTTCACTGGTCACCTCCCGTGGTTTCGGCGGTTGAGGCTCGCGACTGGGTCACCAACGGTACGAGCAATTCCAACGGCTCGCGGCTCAAGGCACCACCGCCGTCCACCGTATTCGTATTGGCCAGCAAAAGCCGGGCGCGCACCGCCGTCGGCAACCCCGTATCCCCCATCGTCGTGTCCCAGGAATCGCGCCAGGACGAGCCGTCATACGCCAGAAACTCCAGGCTCTCGACATTGCTCATCAGCCATTGCCGGTCGTACTCCGGCGTGGTTGTTGACAGCAGATTACGCGTAACCACTCGCACCAGATCCATGCCGCGCGCCGTGCGGTCTGCCGGCTCAACCAACTCATAACGCACGCGCTGCAAATCGCTCCACGGCACGTCGTCCTTGATTACGCCCGTGGTCGTACAGAATTCAATGGAATTTCCCCGCGAGGTCCCCATCGCGCTGGCCACTCCGGCGCCACTGACAAAATCACAGGTATAAACGCTGTTGGAAATGACGGGCACCGCACCCAGCAAATCACGGCGCAGCAGCGCCAGCGCCTGGTTCAACGCCGTCCGTTCATCCAGCGAACGTGTGGTCGAACGTTCCAGCCGCAGCCCGGTATAGAACACCGTGTTGATGGCCATTAGCACGATCCCGAAAATCGCCACACCGAGCAGAAGCTCGATGAGCGTGAATGCCCCATGCCGGGCCCGCCATCCGCTTGGTGACGCAACCGCGCAAGCCGTCCCTTTTCCCCTCAACGGGGAGAGCGCCAGGACGAGAGGTGAATGCCACCCCCCACTCCGCCTTGCGTATGTCGCTGTTGTAATCACTGTTCCTTCAGCGTGCTCAACTGCACCACGTAATCTTTCCCCTGCACCGGAAAGGTCACTTCCACCGTCAACAACTGCATCGTCGACTCCGTCCACCGGTCACTCCGCAGCTTCCACTGGTATTCCCGATCCATTTCCCGCACCACGCCGCTTTGGGTCGATTGACTCCAGTTCGTCGTGACCAGCGTTTCGTTCAACAAGCGCTCGGCCACACGCGCGGCCTCACGCTTGCGTTCCGCCACCGCCCCCGCGCGGCTCGCAATGCTCAACCCCTGCATTGCCACCGGAATCACGATCGCCATGAACAACAGCGCGGCCAAACATTCGGCCAGCGTAAAGCCCTTAGCGCGCCGCCGGCAGGTTGATTTGTGATTGAATTTCATAATTCATCCGGTTGCTGGAAATCGTCAGCCACAGCGAACCTTCATTCTGATCCTTCAACCGGAACGTTTCCCGGCTGACGTCATCGATCGTGCCGTCCGGCTGAAAGCGAATCTGCGGCAGCGAAGCATGCTTGCTGGACGATTGCAGGCTGCCAAACAGTGTGTTGGCCGTGAACGCCGCGCGCGCGGCGTCGCTGGCGCCAATCTCCACCGTCACATTGTCATCGATCTTGTATTCGACCGCCCTCGTGTCGTCTTCCGTGAAGCTCGAATCCTCTTCCAAACCGTATTTCTTCTCGGCAACGTCCACCCATAAAACCATCGGCACGCCCTCGGCAACGGCCCGGCTTTGTCCCAGGCGCGTCAGTGACAACAGCCGTCGCGCTTCGGCCTCAACCGCTCGTCCACGAAAAAACCCGGCCAGCGACGGTGCGGCCATGGAGATCGCCACAATCAGCAGCGTCATCACGATAATCAATTCGATCAGCGTGAAGGCGCTTCGCGTTGCTCCAGTTGGTTTGCCGCCCAGGTTCATCGCTTTCGCTGACAATTACTTTTTGGACCAATTGGTGATGTCGTCTTCGTTGCCCGGCTTGCCGTCCGGGCCAGCCGAACTCAGGTCGTAGGAACTCGAACGTCGCCCCGGAAACTCATAGATATAAGGATTGCCCCACGGATCCACCGGCACGCCTCCCTTGTCATCCAGGTACGGCCCGCGCCAGCCGGCGGCATCGTTCGGCTTGTCAATCAGGTTGCGCAGGCCGTCCTTCCCTTTGGGATAAGAACCGTTGTCGATTTCGTACGCGTTGAGCGCGGTGGCAAAGGCTCCAAGCTGCGTTTGCGCCGCCGTAATCCGCGCCTGCTCGGTGCGTCCCGCGAATTTGGGAACGACAATGGCCGCGAGAATGCCGAGGATCACCAGCACGAGCAGCAGTTCAATGAGCGTAAAGGCGCTTTGGCGCGTCAATCGGGGTTGGTTGTTGAGAGATGTTTGGATTTTCATAAATCGCGGAGCTTCTGGTTATTTGATGTGTTCCTGCAACGTAAAGATTGGCAGCACCATGCCGATGAAGATGGTGCCGATGAATCCGGCGATGAAAAAGAGCATGAGCGGTTCGGCGAAAGCGACCGCCGTTTTCAATTGCCGGTCCAGATCGCCCTCGGTGACGTTGGCAATGCGCACCAGTTCGGCATCGAGTTTGCCGCTCTCTTCGGCCACCGAGATCATCTCGATCACCGAGCCGGGAAACAGGCCTTTGCAATTCGCGAGGCTTTGACCGAGCTGACTGCCCTCGGAAACACGCGTGATGGATTCGGACACGGCATCCACCAGAATCTGGTTGCCGATCGACTTGCGCGCGACGTTGAGCGCCTGAACCAACGGCACGCTCGCTCCGAGCAACGTGCCCAACATGCGGCTGAAACGCGCCATTGCGAACTGCGCCACCAGCGGGCCAACGACCGGCGAACGAAGAATCATGCCTTCCCAGGTGCGACGGCCCTTCTCGGAATTAAACCAGGAGCGCAGCGACAACGCCGCCACCACCAGCGCGGCCACCACGAACAATCCGTAACTCCGAACCCCATGGCTGATGCCCACAATGATCTGCGTGAGCACCGGCAACGCGGCGCCATTGCTTGCAAAAATGGTCTGAAAGCGCGGAATGAAGAAGGTCAACAGGAAGACCACCACACCGAGTGCGAGCACGAGCAAGATCGTCGGATACAACATTGCCGTCATCACCTTGGCGCGCATCTCCTTCTCACGTGCCTGGAAATCTGCAATCTGAGCAAGAACCAGGTCCAGAAAGCCGCCGGTTTCGCCGGCCTGCACCATGGCGACGTACACGCGTGGAAAGGTCTCCGGTGACTTCGCCATCGCATCGGCGAGCGACATACCGTCAATCACCAGCCCGTGAATCTCCTTCCACTTGGCCGCGGCAGCAGGAGACGTTGCTTCCTTGTGCAGGATGGTGAGCGCCCGGCTCAACGGCACTCCTGCGGCCAGCAAGCTGGAAAGCAACCGCGTGAAATTCTCGAGTTCGCGAGGCGAAATCTTGTCACCGCCCAACTTCAACGAGAATCCGCCGCCCGCGGGTGGGCTCGCGCCGTTGTTCCTGGCGGATTGCACACCGGGCCGTTCGGCCAGACTGATGGGGCGCAGCCCGAGTCCTTCCATCTGCCGGAAAGCCTCCGCCCGGCCAGCCGCTTCAAGCTGGCCCTGCGCAATCGCTCCATCAAGCTGGAGCGCTTTGTAATCAAACTGTGGCATGAGCCGACTTCCTTGGGGCTTGAACCTCCACCGTTGGCTTGGGTTCAGCCTCGGGCGCAATGTTGTTCAACGCTTGATCTTTGGTGACACGCAAGACCTCTTCGGGAGTGGTGATTCCCTGGCGCACCAGACGCCAGCCATCTTCACTCAACGTGCGCAACCCGCCCTTGCGCGCGGCAGCGGCGATTTCGCCGGAAGAAACGTTCCGGAGCACGAGTTGACGAAGATCGTTGTCGATATCCATCCATTCAAAAATGGCATGACGGCCGTGATAACCCGTGTTGCGACATTCGCGGCACCCAACGGCGCGGAACACGGTCGTGTCTGCGGGAATCCCGATTTGCGCCTTCATGGTGGCGGTGGTGGGCGAGGTGTCGGGCTGCTTGCAGTGTTTGCAGAGCACGCGGACCAGACGTTGCGCAAGCACCGCCTCCAGCGACGACGCGACCAGATACGGTTCAACCCCCATATCAATGAGGCGCGTCACGGCGCCGGGGGCGTCATTGGTGTGGAGCGTTGAGAAAACCAGGTGACCCGTGAGCGATGCCTGCACCGCTATTTGAGCGGTTTCCCGATCACGGATTTCGCCCACGAGAATCACGTCCGGGTCATGGCGCAAAATCGAGCGCAGCCCGCGCGCAAAGGTGAGGCCCGCCTTTTCCGAAACTTGAATCTGATTGATACCCTTGAGCTGATACTCAATCGGGTCTTCAATGGTGATGATTTTTCGAACGTGATCGTTGATCTCGTTCAGCGCGGTGTAGAGCGTCGTCGTTTTACCGCTACCCGTTGGTCCTGTAACGAGGATAATTCCATGCGGCAAACCCAGCACGCGGCGAAAAGACTTCAGTTCGCGGGCATCCATGCCCATCTCCGCCATGCCGAGCAGGGTGGAATTCTGGCGGAGCAAACGCAGTACAACCGCTTCCCCGTGCAACATGGGAATCACCGAGACGCGAATATCCACGTCACTGTTATCGAGCCGGATTTTGATGCGCCCGTCCTGCGGCAGACGTTTCTCAGCGATGTTGAGATGGCTGAGAATCTTCAGGCGCGAGACGATGGCCGGCTGAAAGCGTTTGATCTGGGTGGGCACGGGGATTTCCTGCAACACGCCGTCCACGCGATAGCGAATCTGGAACTCGTGCTCGAATGGTTCGAGGTGAATGTCCGAGGCGCGCAGTTCGATGGCATCCCGCAACACTTGATTCACAAAGCGGATGATCGAAGCATCCTCGGCATCAACGTCGAGGTCGGTATCTTCATCAACGCCCTCCTCCACCACTTGCAACCCGGATTCTTCAGCAAGTTCGCCCATCGTGTCGGCACCGACACCCAGGCGCTTCTTCATTTCGCGCTGGATGGCTTCGGTCGGGGCAAGCACCGGCTTGAGATTCAAGCCGGTCATCGTCTTGAGCGCATCCAGCCCCTGCGTCGCAAACAAGCGACTGGTGGCCACCTCCACCGAACCGTTCACGCGCCGCAGCGGAAGGATTTCCTCCTTCAACAACAGGCGCGCGGGAAAAAGCGAGAGAAGCTGGCGGTCGGGTTCGACTTCCTCGAGCGTGGTGAAACCGAGGTCGTATTCACTCGCCAGCCAACGCAGCACGTCTTCCTCTTTCTCGAGGGAACGCGTGGCCGCGCTGCCGGGCTGCGACAGACTTTCCGCATCTAAAGCGGACAATTGCCGGGCCGCGATCATGCGGTCCAGCAACTGTCGCAAGGGTGAATCCGAAGTTTGCGTGTCAGCCATGTGTTATCACCAGCTTCTCTCTTGTGAGTCTTGACCGACTTAAAGCAGGCCGTTCATCGCCGCGATAGCTTCCTGCCGCGGGGTCAGAACCTTGCGCAAATCGGCTTGAGCTTTCTCCAACGCCGCCACCTTGGCTTTGCGGGCTGCTTCGTATTTGGCGAGCGCCGCTTTGATTTCCGAATTGGACGCCTTGGCATCAATTGCCTTCTGCAGCGCTTCGGCTTCCGGACTGGGCGTTCCAAACATACCGCCACCACGCGGTCCGCGATCATTGTCGCCGCCACCGCGACCACCCCGGCCACCAAAGCCGCGGAAATTCGCCGTGATCTGGTTTCGCCGCGCTTCCATCACCTTGGCAACCAACGGCTCGATGGCTTTCCATTCGGTTTCATCTGTGATTTCCAAAGTTTCCTTGGTGCGCTCCATCATGCGCTGCTGAAATTCGGCGGGATCAAAATTTCCCTGGCCCTGGCCCCCGTCACGATTGCGACGACGCTCGTTGTTGTTGTCTTGAGCCATTAAACTGTCGGCGCTCAGCGCCAGCAGGACGGCCAGACTCGTGACCGTCAATATCTTGCTAAGTTTCATTTTTGTTTCCTGCTATGGTTTTTGTTTGGTTGATCCACTCGGCCAAGACGCCTGTACGCGGCTCGGTGTTACCACGGCGCCATCGCAATCATTGTGCCACACGCGATTTACGCCATTTCCGGCAAACTCCCGACGAAAACAGCGCACCATTTGCGCAATGAAGCTCGCGTCCCCGCGCAATTTGTGCGCGGCAGTTATTCAGCCGGGGTTCAACCGCTTTCCTCCCGAACGCAACGCCGCCCGACGCTATTTCCCGGAACGAAGTGCGATCGCCTCGCCCTTGCCAATGAGACGGATGTTGGGGCGCGGTGGCGCGGACATCCCATCCCCGAGGTAGAAACTCGTGTGCGGCGGTTTGTTGTACGACACATTCTGCCAGGCAATCGACAGACGGTATTGCGGATCGTGCATCAAAGTGTAGAGCCGGTGGTGCGTGGGGATCGTGGTCGTGTAAAGGCGGAGCGACCGGCGGTCCGGCGCCGCCACCAGAATTTCTTCACGCCAGTCGCCCAGAATGTCGCCTGCCAGATTTGGGCCCGACCCGGCGCCGCGTCCTTCCGGCGTAAAGATCCGTTCTTCCGTCCCCGTTTCCCAATTCCATTTAGTGATCGAGGAAAAGCCAAAGAGTTCTCGCAACAAATCGCCGTCCCACCAGATGGCCCAACCGATGGTGCGGGGTTTGTGGCCGATTTCGTTGCCCTGAGAATCCCGCAAGCCGCCTGGCCCGCCCCACGCCTCCGCACCGCGATGGCGCGGGTCGATGTCAGCGATCAGACCCTGGCCGACATCCTGACCCGGGCTGTGAGTCCAGATGGCCTCGCCAGTGCGCGCGTCGTGAATGCCCGCACCCGGAGTCCGAAAGCGCACGGTGTCATTTTCATTCTCGCTGATTAAAAAGAGTTCGAGCCCCGGCCGGTCCGGATAGAAATCACTGATGTGCAAAGCGTCACCGTGCCGTCGTCCGGTGGAATAAAGCCCCTTGCCATTGTCATCAACCGTCATCGCTTGATACACAATCTCATCCTTGCCGTCGCCATCCACGTCCGCGACTGAAAGTGCGTGCCCTCCCATGCCGGAGAACTGAGAGACCTTTTCGTAGGGCGGATAGCTGATGCCGGAATCAAACACCCATCGCTTCGTTAATTTGCCGCGTCGCCAGTCCCAGGCCGCCATCACCGTGCGTCCATAAACGCCGCGGCACATCACCACACTGGGACGCACGCCATCCAGATACGCCACACACGCGAGAAAGCGGTCACAGCGGTTTCCATAACTGTCATTGCCCCCGTTGCCGCCAATGCCGCCCCAGCCGTCGATCGGATAACGGCTGGGAACGTAATCAACGGTCTTTAGTGCCGCGCCGGTTCGCCCGTCGAAGATGGTGAAGTATTCCGGGCCATCGAGAATCCGCCCATAACGCTGCGTCCCGGTTTCCTTGTTGCGCCAGTCTTTGTGCGGGTCGCCGATGATTTTTCCGTTTCCGTCCTTCGTGCCGTCGGCGGTTTTGCAGGCGAGTTCCGCCCGGCCATCGCCGTCAAGGTCGTAAACCATGAACTGAGTGTAGTGCTGGCCTTCCCGAATATTGATGCCCAGATCGATGCGCCACAGATGCGTGCCGTCGAGCTTGTAAGCATCCAGCACGGGTGTGCCGGTGATCCCGGCAAATGAGTTGTCTTGTCCGCGCGAGGCTTGATGCAGGATGATTTCGTACTCGCCGTCACCATCGAGATCAGCAACCGAAGCATCGCCCGGCCGGTATCCATCGATGGGCTGGATGGGAATTTCGAGATAACCCTTTTCCCAAACGCGAGCGGATCTGGACGAGGCGAGTTCCTTGCGGCCGTTCACGGGACGAACAAAATACGCCCCGGATTGATTGGTATCCGCGGCACGATCCACCCAATGAGTCGCGTCCCCTATCGGCTGATCGTTTAGTCTCATCGGAGGCGCATTGCTCACGACACGATAAAGGTTGAAGGCGAGGTTGGTGGGATCGGTTCCAAAAAGCCGCCAGCTGACAAACACGCCGCCATCCGGTTGTCGCACCGCGACGATGCCTCTGGTGAGGTTCTCCATCTGACGTTGGGCCAGGAGCGGTGAACCCAACCCAAGAAGAATCAGCAGCAAGAGACCTGGCAGCCTGAACGGGGATAGCATGATTCGATTGACTGGCACGGGCCGAGGCGTATTCACCAGAAGCGTTCAGCCTATATCGTGCTCCACGCACTTAACCGGCGTCACTGGCAGGAAATCCTCCGCGTCAAATCCCAGCAATCCGGCCCGACGGCCGTTCCCGTCCGGTTCGATCACTCGCAGGCTTCTGGCGAATTGAAAGCTTCGTCGAGCCGTAGGTAACGGGGGACGCTGTTCGCGTTTGAACGTCAATCACGCTCAGCACCGATCAAGGAGTTTCCACCCAAACAAACGCCATTGCGTTGTCATCCTTCAATTCGACTGGACAAGCCCAGCGTACTGTTTGCTTCGTCTTCAGGTCGCCGCAAATGAAGACATCCGTCAGCGGTCCGTTCTTTGCCTTGTAAAGGATGTACCGCCCATCTCCTGAAACGCCGACCGCGCAGTCAGGAAACTCCGGTCGCTGTTTAAGAATTCCCAAGTGCATAAGGAAGGCCGGTGCGAGGCTACCTCCACCAAAGTGCTGGAGTTCCTTCAAGTATGGTTGCAGGTAATCCGGTGCTGGCACGCCTCCAAATGCTATCGGAGAAACATCTTTCGGCGTGACGTGAGGGCGCACACTTTCGCTGACTTTTCCGGATGCGACGTTGATTGACCACACTCGTTCCTCATCTGCATTTCTTTTCGGAATCGCTGCGAATTCAATCGTCCCGCCTTTTGTAAATTGAAGATTGATTCCAATCGGGATGATGGGCCTGCCAGAACCCGGGATTGCGAACAACTCCACCGGAACACGGACGTCTTCGCCGAAGCCGTGACGTTGGAGCAGGAATGTGCCTCTCACCACTCCGTCGGCCCAATCGCCTTTCGGTCGCGGAACTAACACCCGGGCTCGGTTCTTTCCGTCCGAGGACAATAGCGATCTGGTGTCGCCGGGCCACGGTTCGTCTACATCGCGGAAGTGGCCAATGAACTGTTCCGTGTTCGGGTCGTAACTCCAACTCCCAGACTTTTCATCAACCTTCCGAACAATCCAGAACTCACCGTCAACATCCAACGGGACGAACTGCGTGGGCTTGCTGATTGCTCCCGTTCGGGCATCAATCCGAAACCACTCACGCGAGTCGTCACAGTAAATGAAGTTCTTTGCCACCCCGAAAGCCAGCAGTCGTGGGCCTTGCCATATGCACCGCACGCTCCACGTTCGATAGTCAATGTCATAGAGATTGATCGTGTAACCATCATCTTCCGTATCTACCTGCAGACGGACGAAGCGAGGATGAATACCCTCCCGGTTGTCTCTCGAAAGAACGTACAGAAGCGGATTTGCCTTCCAGGACGAATGACAAAACTCAACCCGCTTCGTGATTGGCACATTGGTTTGGGAAGGGATGCACTCCCAAGCCCCAGCTATGTAATCCCATTCATTTGTCTTGCGAATCGGCTCTCGGCTGAAGATCACGAATTTCCCTGTGCCTCTTGCGGTCTGTTGAGCCACGATAGGCGGGAATGTCCGTAAGAGTGGTGGCTGGTTTGTTGAGATTGTATTGATCAACTCTCCAGCCCGCGTAACGCCGATCATGAAGCAGCCGCAAAGGAACATGGCGGCCACGAAGCACCAAAAGTTGGAGCGTTGCTTCATGCAATTTTAACTCAAGCGACAGCTGAAGACATGTCACTGACTTCTAACTTTGACCCACTAGAAAAGTTGCTGGTTCAATCCACCCGACAATACGCCGCCAGCCCCTGCAAGCCGCCCTCGCGGCCAAAGCCGCTTTCCTTATAGCCGCCGAACGGACTCGTCGGGTCGAACTTGTTGTAGGTGTTCGCCCAAACGACGCCGGCGCGCAGCTTGTTGACCATCTTGAAGATCTTGCTGCCCTTGTCCGTCCACACGCCCGCGCTCAGGCCGTAGGGGATGTTGTTCGCGCGCTCGAACGCCTCCTCCGGCGTGCGGAACGTCATCACGCTCAGCACCGGGCCAAAGATTTCCTCATTCGCCACGCGGTGCGCGTGCGTCACGCCCGTCAGGAACGATGGCGCGAACCAGTAGCCCTTCGCCGGGAGGGCGCAGCTTGATTGCGTGAGTTCCGCGCCTTCGGCCACGCCGCTCTCCACGAGTTCGCGAATCTTCTGCAATTGCGCGCTGGAATTTATCGCGCCGATGTCGGTGTTCTTGTCGAGCGGATTGCCCACGCGCAACGTCTGGATGCGGTCGCGCAATTTCTTGATGACCGCGGAATAAATCCCTTCCTGCACGAACAACCGCGAACCCGCGCAACAGACGTGGCCTTGATTGAAATAAATTCCCGCGATGACGCCCTCAATGGCCTGATCAATCGGCGCGTCCTCGAACAAAATGTTTGCGGCCTTGCCGCCGAGCTCGAGGGTGAGCTTCGGAATTTTCGGAGCGCCGATCTCCCGATCGGCTCGTTTCAAGTCATCCGACGAGCCGATCAGGAGATCGGCGGTCCTGTTCGCGATCACCCGCGCAATGGCCTTTCCCACTTCCGTGCTGCCGGTAAACGCAATCTTGTCAATGTCCGGATGGTTGACCAGCGCCGCGCCGGTTTCGCCTGCTCCGGTGACGATGTTTACCACGCCCTCCGGCAACTCCGCTTCCTGGAAAATCTGCGCCAGCCGCATCGCCGTGAGCGACGTCGTCTCCGCCGGCTTCAATACCACCGTGTTGCCACACGCCAGTGCCGGCGCGATTTTCCACGCGGCCATCAGCAACGGGAAATTCCATGGGATGATCTGCCCCGCCACGCCGAGCGGCTGCGGTTTGCGACCGGGAAACGCGTAAGCCAGCTTGTCCGCCCAGCCCGCGTAATAGAAGAAGTGCGCTGCCACGAGCGGCAGATCCACGTCGCGACTTTCCTTGATCGTCTTGCCGCCGTCCATCGTTTCGAGCACCGCCAGCTCGCGCGACTTCTCCTGAATGATCCGCGCAATGCGATAGAGATACTTGCCGCGCTCGCGTCCCGGCATCTTGCTCCAGACCTTATCGTAGGCTTTCCGCGCGGCTTTCACTGCCGCGTCAACGTCCGACGCGTCCGACGCTGCAATAGTCGTCAACGTCTGTTCCGTGGCTGGATTAAGCGATTCAAAGTATTTTCCCGACTTCGGCTTCACGAACTTGCCGCCGATGAACAACTCATGCTGCGGCGCGATGACGTAATTCTTCGAATCTTCCGGCGCCGGCGCATAATCCCATTTGGTGCCGAAGTTCAACCGACGTTCCTTGAGCGGCACGACGGCGTGAGTCGGCGCAGCAATCGCGCGGCGGGAGAGTTTGGCGACTTTGAGCTTGGTTTTCATGGCAAAGCTGCGCTGAGGCTAATCGTCAGAGGCGAGTTTGCAAAAGAGAATAATGGCCCGTCACGGGTGATCAAAAAGTGTCCCGTCTTGACCCAAGTCAAACTGGATTCGCCCCGCATCGCCTAGTATCCTGCTCTCTTTTATGGCTTGAAGAAATGAATCGTTGTCGAACCAGTTTATGCCAACTCGTGGCGCTGCTCATGGCTGTGGGCGTTTCGCATGGCGCGGAAATGTTTGAGCAGTCGCCAATGAATTACTCGGCGTCGAAGCCCAACGATGCCATTACGCGATTGCGGGCGCGGCTGAACCACGGAGCGATCAATTTCAACGGGCGCGAGCGGGAATTCTTGTCCGGGTTGTTGCGGGAATTGAAGGTGCCCGTCGAGAGTCAGGTGCTGGTGTTTTCCAAAACGAGTTTGCAGCGCCAGCGCATCAGCCCGGATCGCCCACGGGCGATCTATTTTTCCGACGACTGTTACCTGGGATGGGTACCGGGCGGGTCGATTGAAGTGGCCGCGATTGATCCAATGCTCGGCCCGGTGTTCTACCAACTCGATCCGGGTGAAGCAGAGTCCGACACCCGAGACCGCTTCAAGCGAGACAGTGATTGTCTTCGTTGTCATGGCGGGACATTCGTGCGGGACATCCCGTCGGTCTTCGTCCGCTCGCTGCACGCGGATGCGAATGGGGAGATGCTGTTGCAAGGCGGCTCGACCGTCGTGGACTTCCGCACCCCGTTCACAAATCGATGGGGCGGTTGGTATGTCACCGGCAAACACGGCAGTGCGCTGCATCGCGGGAATGTCTTCACGGAGGAAAAGGACAATGAACTGGTTGCGGACTTCAAACACGGCGCGAACATCACCAGTCTCGACAAGTTTTTCGATACGAGCCGCTATCTGACAAACAGCAGCGACATCGTCGCGTTGCTGGTGCTCGAACATCAAACGGCGATGCAGAACACCATCACCCGCGCGGGAATGAACTGTCGCCGGATGCTGGAATATCAGGCGGCCCTGCAACGCGAACTGAAGGAGAGTTCCACGAACGAACTCGCCTACGACAGTGTGCGCAGCGTGTTTGCTGGCGCGGTCCAGGACATCGTTGACGACCTGTTGTTTTACAAGGAAGCCGAGTTGCCAGCCGGAGTGCAAGGTTCGCCAGCGTTCCAGCAGGCGTTTGAAGCAAATGCTCGTCGTGCCTCCAACGGTCAGTCACTCAAGGAGCTTTCGCTTGAAGGACGTTTGTTCCAGAACCGCTGCAGTTACCTGATTTATTCCGACGCGTTCCTGGCGTTACCTGTGCAACTCAAGAAACGCGTTTACGCCCGATTGGACGAGGTTCTAAAAGCAGACTCTCCTGAGCCACGTTATGCCTACCTCGGGAAACACGAACGCACGCGCATCGCTAACATCTTGCGAGAGACTCATCCGGAGTTCGCTGCTTTCAAAACGACTCCGCCGCCGGTTCCCCTCCGAGCGGGGAGAGGGGAGTAGAACGGAATCAATTAAGCCTCCTCTCCCCGGCCCTCTCCTCCCTTGGGGGAGGAGAGGAGAAAGTCGCGGCGGCGTCAATTACCCCTCGCCGATCCGATTGGTCAAAATTCTCTCTCTTTCCGCAGCCGACTGCGCTAGGGTGCCAAGTCGCGAAGGCATCGCATGACACCAAAACTATTTACGGAACTCGGCCTGTCGGAAGAACTCCTCAAGGCCATTGATAAACTCGGCTTCGAACAGGCGTCGCCCATTCAAGCGGAAGCCATTCCGCTGCTGATGTCGGGCAAGGACATCGTCGGGCAATCACAAACCGGCTCGGGCAAGACCGCGGCGTTTGGCGTTCCTGCGGTGGAGAAGGTTGATCCGGACCAACGCCACGTGCAGGTGCTGGTGTTGTGTCCGACGCGCGAGCTGGCCATTCAAGTCTCCGAAGAAATTCACAAGCTCGCATTCTTCAAGCGCGGCATCCATGCGCTGCCAATCTACGGCGGACAATCCTACGAGCGGCAGTTCGAAGGACTGCGACGCGGCGCGCAAATCGTCATCGGCACACCGGGTCGCATCATGGATCACATGCGGCGAGGAACGTTGCGGCTCGATACGGTGAAGATGGCAATTCTGGACGAAGCGGACGTGATGCTGAACATGGGTTTCCGCGACGACATTGAATTGATTCTTCAATCCGTGCCGAAAGAACGGCAGACCGTCTTTTTCTCGGCCACGATGCCTAAGCCCATTCGCGACTTGATCGACAAGTATGCGCGCGAGCCGCAGAACGTGAAGATCGAGCAGAAAGCGATGACGGTGCCGACGGTGGAGCAGGTCTATTACGAGGTGGACCGTCGTTTCAAAATGGAGCTGCTGACGCGGCTTATTGACATTCACGACATCAAACTCGGCATTATCTTCTGCAACACCAAACGCATGGTGGACGATCTGGTGGATCACCTCGAAGCCGCGGGCTATCAGGCTGACCGTTTGCACGGCGACATGACCCAGGCCATGCGCGATCGTGTGATGAACAAGTTCCGCAAGTCTGGACTGGAATTCCTGGTGGCTACTGACGTCGCCGCGCGCGGTATTGATGTGGATGACGTGGAAGTGGTGTTCAACTACGACCTGCCGTACGACGGCGAGGACTACGTGCATCGCATCGGTCGCACGGGCCGAGCGGGTCGAAGCGGTCGGGCGATCTCGTTTGTATCCGGTCGCGAGATGTTTCAAATCCGCGTGATTGAGCGCTACACCAACACGCGAATTCATCGCGCACGCATTCCGACGGAGGCAGAAGTGGAGGAGGCGCGGGAGAATGTCTTTCTCGGCAAGTTGCGCGCGACGTTGCAGAGTGGCGATTTCAAGAACCAGGAACATTACATCGAGCGGCTGTTGGAAGAAGGCTTCAGTTCCACGGACATTGCTTCCGCCTGCGTGACATTGCTCCAGGCCGGCGAAGCGGTGGCCACCAAACCCAACACAGAATCCTACGAGCGCCCGGAACGTTCAGAGCGTGCCGGCTTTCGCGACGAGCGGCGCGGACGTTTTGAGGAACGTGGCAGTGGCGAGTATGCCCGCGATCCGCGGACTGGATTGTTCCCCGGCGTCCGCACGGCGAAGAAGAAGCCTGCTGGAGCGCCGGTCTCCGGCCCGGCCAGTTCCAAAAAGGTCTCTACTCAAAAGATCAGTCCATCAACTCAACGCGAGGTTGCCCCCGCGACGGTTGTTTCTGCCGGGTCGGACGCCGGCGCTCCACCCGCACCCGAGAAAACGTATTCCGACGAAGAGATCCTGGCGTCCGTGAAGAATCCGGAGCCAGCCGAGAAGAAGAGTTTCCAGAAAAAAACTCCGCCGCCGTGGATGGAGAAAAAGCGCGAGGAGAAGAAGCCGTTCGCCAAAGGCAAGCCCAGTCGCGCCACGCCAAAACATCAAACGCGACTCTGGATGAACCTGGGCGAAGCGATGGACATTAAGCCGATTGACATCGTGAACGCTGTCTCGGGCGAAACCGGATTGCCCGGCAAGGTGGTCGGGACGGTGGACGTCCGCGATCGCCATCTGTTCGTGGATGTGGACTCTGAGCAGGCCAACGGCATCATCGCCAAGTTAAACCGTGCTCAAATCAAAGGGCACAAGGTGAAGGTAAAAGTGGCGTAGCATTCCATTCGTAGCACCCGACGTGAGGAGGCTCTGGCTGCATCTTGATTGGCAAATTCAAGTTCGAGCCTCGTTACCTCGGCTGCTACAAACGAAGAAGATGGCCAAGTCCACCCCAGCCAAATCTGTTGAGCGCTTGTTTCCGTTCGTTCTGAAGTCGCGCGCCTTGATCGTGGGACGCGACACATTGGCGCGCAGCAAAGGCCGGTTGCACTTTGTGCTCATCACCACGGACCTCTCGGAGAACAGCCGGGAGCAGGTGCTGAAGGACTTTGCGCATTACCCGGTGGTTCAACATTACACGGAGGCTGACATCGAAAACTTCTTTCAGCTCAAGGGAACGAAGGTGGTCGGCTTCGCCAAGTCCGGCCTGGCGCAATCCATTTACGCCGAGTTGAAGCAGCACCGGGTCAACCGGCCCGCGACTAAATCCGAATCGCCAGAAGGTTGAAAACTGTATCTGGCTTCACTAGGCTGCGCGGCATGAAATCACTTTTCTCGTGCCTGCTCGCGTTTGCGTTGGTCGGGTGGACCGGTTGCGGGAAGAAGGAGGAGGGCCAGAAGTTCACCATCGCGGTAATTCCCAAGGGGACGACCCACGAATTCTGGAAGTCGATTCATGCCGGCGCGATGAAGGCGCAACAGGAGTTGGCGGCGAAGGGCGTGGCGGTGGAGGTGATCTGGAAAGGGCCACTACGCGAAGATGATCGTGATCAACAGATTCAAGTGGTTGAGAATTTCACCAGTCGCAGGGTCAGCGGCATCGTGCTCGCGCCCCTGGATTCGCAAGCGTTGGTGAACCCGGTGACCAGTGCGGTGCAGGCGGGCGTTCCGGTCATTGTGATGGATTCCGGATTGAAGTCGGATAAACAAATCAGTTTCGTCGCGACGGATAATTTCAAGGGCGGCCAGTTGGCGGGTGAACACATGGCAAAATTGCTGGGCGGAAAAGGCAATGTGATTCTGCTGCGTTACGCTGTGGGTTCTGCCAGCACGGAGGAACGCGAAAAGGGTTTTCTCGAAGCACTCGGAAAGTTTCCCGACATCAAGTTGATTTCCGCAGATCAATATGCCGGACCGACGCGGGAGACGTCCTACCAGGCGTCACAAAATCTTCTGAACCGTTTCGGCAATGAAGTGAATGGTATCTTCTGTGTGAACGAGAATTCCACCATCGGCATGACGAAGGCATTGCGCGACATTGGCAAAGCCGGCGGCAAGGTGAAGATGATCGGCTTCGACTCCGGCTCACAGTCCGTGCTCGATCTGAAGAATGGCGACGTGCAGGCGCTGACCGTGCAGAACCCGCTGCTAATGGGTTATCTCTCGGTGATCACGATGGTGAAACATTTGCAGGGTGAGAAGGTGGAGCGCCGAATCGACACGGGGGTGGTGCTCGTCACGCCGGAGAACATGGAGCAGCCGGAGAACAAGGAGTTGCTTCAGCCGCCACTCGAAAAATACCTGAAGTGATTCCGGGGCGCATGGAAACGCGGAATCAGAAGCTCACCATCAGTCGGCTGCTGAACATTTTTGGCCCGTGGTTCGGGTTGGTGCTGGTGCTCGGTCTGTTCTCCCTCAGCAACGAAGTGCGGCCCTATCTCTTTACTGGCGCGAACTTCAAAATCATTTTGACCCAGACCGTCATTGTGGCCATCGGCGCGCTGGGGATGACCATGATCATCGTCAGCGGCGGAATTGATTTGAGCGTCGGCTCGGTGGTGGCGTTGACGAGCGTGTTGGGTGCGACGTTGTTGCTAAAGGGTTTTTCGACGGCCACCACCATTGTGTTGGTCGTACTGACAGGCGGTTTGATCGGACTGATGAATGGCGCTGTGATCGCCGGCTTTCGCATGATGCCCTTCATTGTCACGCTCGGAACGATGGGCATCATGCGCGGAGTCGCCAAGTGGCTGGCCGGCAACCAAACCGTCAACAGTCCACCCGACGCGCCGCTCAACAAGATCATGGCGCTGACAAACCCCACGCATTTATTTCCATTGCCGATGGGTGTGTGGATCGTGGTCGTTCTGGCGGTGCTGGTTTCGTTCATCATGCAACGACTGGTCTTTGGCCGCTACATCTTCGCCATCGGCGCGAATGAAACCACGGCCCGTTACAGCGGCATTCGGGTTCGCGCGCAGAAAGTGATGATTTATGGCGTCGCAGGATTGTTCTTCGGCCTTGCGGGCGTGATGCAGTTGTCGCGCCTGACCCAGGGCGACCCCACCGTCGCGCTCGGCCTGGAGCTTGACATCATCGCGGCCGTGGTGATCGGCGGCGCGAGTTTAAGCGGCGGGTCTGGCAGTGTGCTTGGGTCCATGATTGGGGCGTTGATCATGGCGGTTTTGCGCAACGGCTCGAATCAGATGGGTTGGCAGAATTTCACGCAGGAGATCATCATTGGCATTGTCATTGTCCTGGCGGTGGGACTGGATTTGCTGCGGCAGCGACGAAGCCGGCAATAATTCGCTCGCGAGCCGGACCGAAACGGGTTAGAAGTAATCCGCTACCGAGCACGCTATGAAAACGTCCGAAACCCAGCCGAACAGTCACGCACCCCTTCAAAGTCTTGAGGAATGGGAAGATTTTTTGAAGGAGCGCTACCCTGAGCCAACCGGTCCGGACAAGACTTTTCAAGCAACCGATCCCCACAAGAAGAAGGAGGAGTTTCGCAACTACGAGGCCAATGCCCGGCCTACGGTGCGGGAGTTCTACCGGCAGAATCACCAACATCAGACGTTTGAATTCGCGCAGGCAAAGCGGAAGGAGTTCCTGACTTTGAACCGCCGCAAGATGGGGGTTTGGGAAGCCGCTGAGTATCTGAACCAGTTGGTGGATGATAGCGATCCCGACACGGATCTCTCGCAACTGGAGCACCTGTTGCAGACTGCCGAACACATTCGCGCGGACGGGCAGCCACGTTGGTTCATCCTGGCCGGCTTCGTGCATGACCTCGGAAAGATTCTCTGCCTTTGGGGCGAACCGCAGTGGGCTGTGGTGGGAGATACATTTCCGACGGGCTGCCGTTATTCGGACAAGATCGTGTTCCCGCAATTCTTCGCCGACAATCCCGACAGCCAGAATCCGCGCTATCAAACCGCAGCGGGCGTTTACGAAGAAGGTTGCGGTCTGGATCAGGTGCAACTGTCCTGGGGACACGACGAATACATTTACAACGTCACCAAGGATTACTTGCCTGAGGAAGCGCTCTACATGCTGCGCTACCATTCGTTCTATCCGTGGCATCGCGAGAATGAGTATCAACATCTCACCAGCGCGCGCGACCGCGAGATGCTGCAGTGGGTGCAAAAGTTTAATCCCTACGACCTCTACACGAAGAGCCACGCCAAACCGGATGTGAAGGCCCTGCGCCCGTTTTACGAAGAACTCATCGCGGAGTACTTTCCGGCGAAATTGAGTTGGTGAGCATCGAGTTGTGGCTCTAGGAACTAATCTTGTCCCAAACCGCGCGTTTGAACCATGCGGGCATCAGATCAACTTTCATTTCCAGCACGCGGCCGTCAGTGATTTCCGCCAACCAAGTGCGATCTTTATCCTGAGTCGAATTATCGAAAATATACGCGCGGTTGGTATGCATGATGGCATCCATTAAGAGACCAAGTGACCGTTCGTAACGACTCGCGATCTTGTCCTCGGGCACCCGATGGCCGCCCTGCCTTACGCGGTTGCGAACGCGTGAAATGTTGATCGCCGGGTCATCAGTGGCGATGTAGTAAAGGTAAGTCCGATAACCCAATGACTGCGCTTTCTCCAGCAACGTGATCTTATCCGGGTGCGACTTCACGGTTTCCAAGGTGAACGACAACTTCGCAGCCATAAGCTTTTGCCGCAGAAATTCCGCGATCACAGACGCGATGTACGAGTTTTACATTCGTACCGGGGAAAGTAATTGCCTGACCCTCAAGACTGATTTGGGTGGCGGCGTTGGACTGGTTCACGCTCTTCAGGAAAACTGACGCGCGAAAGAATGCCGAAACCTCCTCTGGCGTTGCCATCAAGCCTCGCGATCGCAAGCGAGGGACGGCTGCGCTCACCGAATGGTGATCTTTTTTCCCGGCTCGACCGGCGTGGGTGGTTCAATCTCTTTTACGCGTTTACGCGTTCCATCAGAAACACCTCGTAGATGACACCTTGGTCGGACTGAAGAACACTCTGACCAGAATTCAAAGCCTTCGTCAAAGCCTGGTTGAAAGTAACGCCCGCAGTGCTAGCGAACAGGCTCTCCAGTGCCACAAATTTGTCTTCTTGCTCAGCCATAAGCCGGTCAATCCGTTGGCACAATACGTTGATTTAACCAGCAGGGCAAACGAATCCTGTTTGCGTTACTTTGCTTCAGCAGCAACCTTGATCGCCTCCAACTCTTCCCAGCGAGCGTAGAGCTGGCTGAGCTTTTCTTTTGCCGCTGCGAGTTCTGCCGTGAGTTGGTTGGTCTGCGTGGCATGGGTGCGATGGAAATCCGGCGAGGCAAACAAACCTTCGATGCGTGCGATTTCTTCCTCGGTAGCCAGGATCTGCGCTTCCATGCCTTCCAGCTCACGCTGCTCTTTAAAGGAGAGCTTCCGCGGTTTCGGTGTGGCTGCATCTCGTGAGAGTGCGGCTGATTTATTCGTCGAAAGAATGGCCGCGCTCTCACGAGACGCAGCCACGGCTAAACGTTGTTTCTTCTCGATGTAATAATCGTAGTCGCCGACGCTGTGCTGAATTCGCCCATCGCCTTCAAATGCCAGGATGTCGGTGCAAACGCGATTCAGGAAATAGCGGTCGTGACTGACCACGCAGACCACACCCGGAAATGCGATC
>DASUGI010000343.1:0-2356 GCA_036274115.1 Verrucomicrobiia bacterium | reverse complement strand
GTCGGCAGTCCCGCGATTCCAAAGCGCTACAATCGAATTGGACTCATTAGCGTTGTCCGAGCCTGATATAACCGGAACGCTGACCTCGTGATCGGCAGTTCCCGCTTCCGGCTCGGAAACAGCGGGCAGATTCGCAACACGAGGTTTTTCCGGCAAGAGGCGCAACACTACCTCTGCCGCTGCGAGCGGATCGCTTTCCTTCCGCACGCGGGGATAAAAATGCTCCCAAAGCGGACGGCGCCAGTTGAGGTCGGTTGGTGGTTGGGGGTTGATCGTTGCTGGCGGGGAGGTAATGACAGCGTTTTCCCTTTCGCCGCAATGTAGTCGCGGACGTGAGTCGGCGCTGATTTCACGGTCTTGAACATTGCGCGGTCTGACGTCCACGGCTCCGGAGTTGGTTGAAACGGTGGCCGCCAGGCCGGGTGGGGAGAAAATTTCGGGCGACAATACAAACTCCCGATACAGTTGATCCTCCAATTTCCAGTTCACCAGTGTCCGGTTGTAGTTCGCCAAGTGCGCGTGTTGCAGAAGTGTCTTGAGCGGTTGGCCTGACCAAATCGGTTTTGCCGCGAGATATTCAAAATCACTTTGCTCTTTTGGCGGCACTAGAAACTTCCGCGCGAGGTTCAACGTCCGCTCGCTCACCGCCAGTTGCGGCACGCCGAGATGCATCACGGTCAAACCAAGGGCCGCCACCGCAACAATTCCCACCAGCCAACGCAGTCCAAAGTTGAAAAAGTTGAGGGTTGAAGGTTGAGAGTTGATGGCGGAGCGTGTTACTCCGTGCGCGCCGCTTTGCATTGGTGGGGCGAGGCTACCGACGAGCCGGCTCGCGAGAACGCTCTCCTCACCAACGGCGGGCTGGGGACTACCCGCCCTACCTTCTGCATTCGGGTCGTTCGCCTGATTCGCGGGCAAACCCTCCGCCGCTTCACCTTCGGGGTTCGCGTATTTTGCGTTTTTCGCGGTTAAGATTCCTGCCCGCGCCATTTCGACCAATACCTAAAATACCGCGCCTGTCGCCAGCTTGAACAACCCACCATCAAACCAGAAGCCGACCAACAAGACCAACGCGCCGGCTTTTGCGGCGGTTGAAAGTTGAAGGTTGAAGGTTGAAAGTTTTCCCGCTCCTCGCCCCACCACTAAATTGGGCTTGCTTCGAAAAGCCGGACAATGAAACGGGGTCATTTGGTTAGTTGTTATGGTTTTCGAAGTCAACGGGAGAATGGTAGTCCAAGGCGCTATGAGTGCGCTGGCGATTATAGAAGGCTTCGATGTAATCGAAGATCTGGCTGCGAGCCTGGGCCCGGCTGACGAAGGTTGTGCGGTAAACCAGTTCGAGTTTGAGGGTGCTCCAGAAGCTTTCCATGGTGGCGTTGTCGTAGCAATTGCCTTTGCGGCTCATGGAGGGGCGCAGGCCGGCTTGGGTGAGTGCCTGGCGGTAATCGGCGCTGGCATATTGAACGCCGCGATCGGAATGGAACAGGATCTGGGCCGTGGGCTGGCGATGCAGAAGCGCCATGTCGAAGGCTTTTAGAACCAGGGCGGTATTGATGTGCTCGCTCATGGCCCAACCGACGATCTTGCGGCTGTAGCGATCCAGAACGGCGGCCAGGTAAAGCCAGCCTTCCTGCGTTTGGATATAGGTGATGTCGCCCACCCAGATTTGATTGGGCGCGGTGGCCGGAGCGGTCTGGGCCATGAGATTAGGCGCGATGGGCTGATCATGATTGCTGTCGGTCGTCTGGACGCGATAGCGAGCTTTCTGGCGCCCGCAGAGATCCGCTTGGCGCATGAGGCGGGCAACGCGATTGCGGCCATGCCGGCAGCCTTGCTTGCGCAAGGCGTCCACGATGCGTGGACTGCCATAAGTTTGGCGGCTTTGGCTATGGATGGCCTTGATTTGCCCGGTCAGGGTTTGATCTGCGCGGGCGCGCACTCCGGGGGTGCTGCCCCGCTTTTTCCAGTCGTAATAGGTGCTGGGAGGCACCGCCAGCGTGGCGCAGAGGACGACGGTTGAATAATCGGGTTTCATCGCAAGGATCCGTGCGCAGCGTTCAGGGATGGTTCGGAGAGAATGCCCAACGTTTTTTTTAATATGTCGCGCTGCTCGCACACCCGGGCCAGCTCACGCTTAGCCGCCTCCAGCTGGCTTTGCAGATCGGCGACGGAGCCGGGCTTCGCCCCGCCCGCCGCTCTCCCCCCAGCGTCAGCCGGGGCGAAGCGTTTCTTCCAGGCATAGAGCCGATTGGCAAGCAGGCCCAATTCCTGGGCGATTACTTCCGCGGACTTGCCGCTGGCAAGCCAGTTCTGCACCGCTTCGCGTTTGAACGTGGCGTCAAATTTACGCCGGGTT
>DASUGI010000342.1:0-7406 GCA_036274115.1 Verrucomicrobiia bacterium | reverse complement strand
CGGCAAAGTCTGCCTCGCCATTGGCGTTTTCGACGGTGTACATCTCGGTCATCAGCAAATCATTCGACAGACAGTCGCTGACGCACAACAATACGAAGCACTCGCTGTCGTCGTCACATTTGACAAGCACCCCAATGTCATCGTCGCGCCGGACAAAGTTCCTCCGTTGATTTATTCCCGACCACAAAAAATCCGCGCCATTGAATCGTTCGGTGCCGGCGCTCTGCTTGAAATTCCCTTCGACACAGCCTTCAGCCAGCAAACTGGTGAGCAATTCGTCCGGTCGCTCGCTCACGATCTCGGCAAAATCCAAAGCATTTGTGTCGGTGCAGACTTTGTTTTTGGCCATAAGCGGAGCGGTAACGTCGCGTTGCTGAAAGCACTTGGCCAGGAACTGCAATTCACCGTCCACGGAGTTGCCGCCGTTTCCCTGGACGGACAACCCGTCAGCAGCACGCGAATCCGCGAAGCCATCCGGGCTGGCGATTTCGACGGAGCAAGTCAAATGTTGGGACGCGCCTACTCCATTGCCGGCAAAGTAGTGCGCGGCGATCAACTGGGCCACAAGCTCGGTTTTCCCACTGCAAATCTTGATACCGCCGGCTTGCTGCTGCCACCCAACGGCGTTTACGCCGCGCACGTCACCCGTCGGACAAGCGTCGCGCCTGTCTCAAATATCAAGGACGCTCAAACGGAAATTGAATGTGGAGACAAGCGCGAGGCCCGTCCTACGCACCGCGCCGTGCTCAACATTGGCATTCGCCCCACCGTCAGCCAACCCACTCTTGCCCCGCGTCTGGAAGTTCACCTGCTCGATTTCTCCGGCGAACTCTACGGGCAGGAACTGGAAGTCACCTTCACCGCCAAACTGCGCGACGAGAAAAGGTTTTCTTCGCTCGACGAACTCAAAGCCCAAATCGCGCGGGACATTTCCGAGGCGCAAACGAAATTTTAACCGCCCAGACACGGATTTCACACGAAGGCGACTGCTAATCCGTGTTCATCTGTGTCCATCCGTGGTTGATTCCGTTTGAACACTCCTGCTGGATTCCTTGTCATTCTCTCCGTAAAATCGGAAAACAAATGAGCACAGGAATCAACGCGATTAACGAGGCAGTCAAGAGCGCCAGCGCTTTTACCCACCCGCTTTTCAACGAGCTGAACAAAGTCATCGTGGGCCAGCATTACCTGACCGAGCGGCTCGTCATCGGCCTGCTTGCCAACGGCCATGTCCTGCTCGAAGGCGTTCCCGGCCTTGCCAAGACGCTCGCCGTGAAATCGCTCGCGAACACGATGCATGTGAAGTTTTCGCGCCTGCAATTCACGCCAGACATGCTGCCCGCCGACGTCATTGGCACGCAGATTTACAATCCACAATCCGGCGGCTTCACGACGCGACGCGGCCCGGTCTTCGCCAACTTGATTCTCGCCGACGAAATCAATCGCGCCCCGGCCAAGGTCCAAAGCGCGTTGCTCGAAGCCATGCAGGAACGCCAGGTCACCATTGGCGACCAGACCTTCAAGCTCGATGAACCATTCCTCGTTCTCGCCACGCAAAATCCCATCGAACAGGAAGGCACTTACCCGCTGCCTGAGGCACAGGTGGACCGTTTCATGTTGAAACTAAAAATCGGCTATCCGACGCGCGCCGAGGAACGGCAGATCCTCGAAGTCATGGCAAAAACTTCTGGCACCCCGAGCGCCGCGGCCGTGGTTGATCCGAAGGACATTCTCAAGGCGCGCGAAATCATCAACGACATTTACGTGGACGACAAGGTGAAGGATTACATCGTGGACCTCGTCTGCGCCACTCGTGATCCCGACCATTACAAGATCGCGGTAAAAGATTTCATCCAGCTCGGCGCATCACCGCGCGCAACCATCGCGCTCACGCTGGCGGCCAAAGCGTATGCGTTTCTCAAAGGCCGCGGCTACGTGACGCCGCAGGACGTGAAGAGCATCGGCATGGATGTGTTGCGTCATCGCGTGGCCATCACCTACGAAGCCGAGGCCGAGGAAAAGACCAGCGAAACGGTCATCCAGAAAATCTTTGATGAGCTGCCCGTGCCGTGAGCGAATCGTCGGATGAAACAAAGCGTCTCAACGTATGAAAGGTTGGTAAAGCGCGGCCTTCGCCTACACGAAAGCTGCCGCTACAAAGCTGCACTGCCATTGTTTCAAGAGGCTTTCGAACTAGCTCCTAACCGGAAGGCTCATTGCCAACCGAACCGCTTATTGAGATCGGCTTCCACTTGTTCCCACGGAACTCCGTCGCGGGGATTTTTCTCGAATTCAGCGAGACGACGATCCAATTCGGCGACTTGTTCGGGCGTAAGTTCGTCAGCGTCCAGCACGACCTCACGGATTTTCTCGAAGGCTTTGTGTTGTTCCGCAACGGAGAGCTTACGGAACTGTTCAACAACTTCGGTCGCGCTCATGGCGTTAAATTATGCCCGCTTAAAAGACAGGCAAGCGGAATGTCATTCCGCATCAAGAACCAGGATTGACCCGCCGTGAATCCTTCAGCTTCCAATTTGCGAATAGCGCTGGTCGGCGACCGAAGCCCGGATGTGAAGGCGCATGCCGCGATTCCAAAAGCGTTGGCACTGGCCGCGGCGTCAACTCATTGCACAGTCGCGGAAACCTGGTTGACCACGACGACATTGGCCGATGGTGTAGATGGTCAGTTGCAAGGATTCCACGGCATCTGGTGCGTTCCCGGTAGTCCCTATGCGAGCATGGACGGAGCTTTGAACGCCATCCGCTGTGCGCGGGAAAACAAAGTTCCCTTCCTCGGCACCTGCGGTGGTTCGCAACACGCCTTAATTGAGTTTGTCCGCAACGTTCTGGGAAAGACCGAGGCGGATCATGCGGAATCCAATCCAGATGCAAAGCTCCCGCTCATCGCTCCCCTGCCCTGCGCCTTGCGCGAGGTCGAAACCAAAATCCAACTTCAGCCCGGCTCGCGCGCAGACGCCATCTATGGTCGGTCTGAAATCAGCGAGCCGTTCAACTGCGGTTTTGGCCTGAACCCCGAGCACGAACAGTTGTTCCGAAATACCAACTTGAAAATCACCGGAACGGGAGACGATGGCAGCGCGCGTGTCGTCGAGTTGAATGACCACCCGTTCTTCATCGCCACACTCTTTCAACCGGAACGCTCAGCCTTCAATGGAGTTTCGCACCCGCTGGTTGCCGCGTTCCTTAAAGCCGCCGCCGCATGATTCCTCGCGAGATTCTTAAAAAAATTCGCCAAATCGAGATTCGCACGAACCGCATCGTGACCGAAACACTCGCGGGCGCATATCATTCCGTCTTCAAGGGCCAAGGCATGAACTTCGACGAGGTGCGCGAATACCAGCCCGGCGATGATGTACGTGCAATTGATTGGAACGTCACCGCGCGGATGAATCATCCGTTCATCAAGAAGTTCGTCGAGGAACGCGAACTCACGCTGATGCTCGTCGTGGATGTCAGCGGTTCGGGCTTGTTTGGCTCGCGCGACCAATCCAAACGCGAACTCGCCGCCGAGATCGCCTCCGTGCTCGCCTTCTCCGCCATCCGCAACAACGACAAAGTCGGCCTCATCCTCTTCAGCGATGAGGTGGAGAAATTTATCCCGCCACGCAAAGGCCGCAGCCACGTGCTTCGCGTCATTCGCGAAGTGCTGTTCTTCGAGCCCAAGCGCCGCGGCACCGACTTGAACCAGGCGCTGGAATTCCTGCTGCGCGTGCAATCACACAAGGCCGTGGCTGTGATCGTGTCCGATTTCATCGGTTCGCCCGCGGAAACCAAACGCACCGCCGGACGCGGGCTGAAGCCCCAGATGATGTTGCTTGAATCACTCGTGCAAGCTTCCTACACGATGCTCAAGCAGGTAAACCGCCGGCACGACGTCGTGGCCGTGCAGATTACCGATCGGTATGAACTGGAACTCCCTGCCCTGGGCCGGCTGGTCCTGCGGGATGCGGAGACCGGCGAGTTCATCGAAATCAACACCGGCGACGCCCGCAAGCGTCAGGCCTTCACCGAGCGTCAACTGAAAGCACAGAACGAAACCGCCCGCCTGTTTCGTTCGGCCGGCATTGATTCCATTCAACTGCGCACGGACCAACCCTATGGTTCGGCGCTGACCAAGTTTTTTGAAACCCGGGAGAAACGGAGGTTGCGCGGATGAAAGCATTCCAAATGTTCAACACTCGCCCTCACCCTGACCCTCTCCCCCAGGGAGAGGGAACAGCAGCTGGACGCTTCTGTGTTCACGTTAACCTTTCGAGCCGCTGGCCACTCTCATTTTTGCAAGTACCGGCGAACCTTTCTCCCTCTCTTTGGGGTGAGGGAGGACGTTTCAACTAACCCATGGCTACGAATCAACCAGCTTCACTCGCCAGCACTACGGACATCCGCGACATCGCCCCGCCGGTGGACATTCCAGATCCGTTCGCCTGGCTGTGGTGGAGCTTGGCTGCATTGGCACTCGTTGCGGTTGCCCTTCTACTCTGGCTCTGGTTAAGAAAACGAGCCACACAGCCGCCCTCCGTTCCCGTGGTGCCCGCTCATGTTCGGGCAAAACAAAAGTTGCAAGACGCACTCAGCCTCATTTCCCAACCCAAGCCGTTTGTGATCGCGGTCTCTGATGCCGCACGCTGGTATTTGGAGGAACGATTCAACTTCCGCGCCCCGGAGCGTACGACGGAGGAATTCCTGAACGATCTGCAACGCACCGACCGCCTGACGCCTGACCAGAAGGACAGTCTCGGCCAGTTCCTGACCAACTGTGACCTGGTAAAGTTTGCCAAATACGAGCCCGGTGAAACTGAGCTGCGCGATTTGCATGCCTCCGCCGTTCGGCTCGTGGAAGAAACCGAGCCCGCCATCCCCGCAAACGCGGAATCAGATAATTCTGCACTCCGCACTCCGCACTCCGCACTCAAATGACGTTGGCCCACCCATATCTCCTTTTCCTGTTGCTGTTGCTACCGCTCGCAGCGTGGTTGAAGGGCCGCCGCGGCAAGCCGCCCGCGTTTGTCTATTCTTCGGTGCAACTGTTGCGCGGGGTTCAAGACATCACCAAGTCCAACTCGGGCAATGTTTTGCTTGCGTTGCGTTGGCTCGCGTTGGCCTTGTTCATCATCGCACTCGCGCAGCCCCGCTTGACCAGGTTCGACACCACCAAAGCCACCGCCAGCGGCGTGGACATTGTCGTAGCATTCGATTTATCCGGCAGTATGGCGGCCGAGGATTTTGAGATCCGCGGTAATCGCGTCAATCGCGTGAAAATGGCGAAGGATGTTTTGGAGAAGTTCATCGCCAAACGTCCAAGTGACCGCATCGGCCTCGTTGCCTTTGGAACGCAGGCCTACATTGCGTCGCCGATCACATTGGACCACGACTTCCTGCTCAAGAATCTGGAACGAATGGATCTCAATACGATCAACGGCAATCAGACGGCCATCGGCTCCGCCCTGAGCACAGCGGTGAACCGGCTGCGCGAATTGAAGTCCAAGAGCAAGATCGTCATTCTGATGACCGACGGTCAAAACAATGCCGGGAAGGTTGCTCCGCTCACTGCCGCCGAAGCGGCTCAAGCACTCGGCGTAAAGGTTTATACGATTGGTGTCGGCACTCAGGGTCAAGCACCCATGCCGGCGACCGACATGTTCGGTCGCCGGGTTTATCAGATGGTGTCGGTGGACATTGATGAAGACACGTTAACCAAGATTTCCGACATGACGGGCGGAAAGTATTACCGCGCCGACAATGCCGAGAAGTTCCAGGCGATCTACAGCGAGATCGATAAAATGGAAAAGACGGAGGCGGACGTGAAGAAGTTTGCCCATCATACAGAGCTGTTTGCGTGGCTGATTTCCATTGGCGTCGTGCTACTGACTGCAGAAGTAGCCCTCGGGCAAACGGCTTTAAGGAGGTTGCCGTGAGAATGAAACCTCTGGGTGCGAATGCGAGCGGTGCTAAAGCCACCGCAGTCCAGACGCTTCGCGAATGCCATGCAGCTCCAAATGGCGCGAAGCGTTTGGACTGCGGCGCGTTTACCGCCGCCTTGGTCGGGACCCTACAAATCCAATCGGCCATCAGCCATCGGCCATCGGCAATTTCACTATGAACTTCGCCTACAGCTACATGCTTTGGATGCTGGTGATCATCCCGCCGGCGCTGATCGCGTTTTTCTGGTGGGCCTGGCGGGAACGACAACGCCTGATGACCCAGTTCATTCAGGCTCGTTTGTTGCCCAGTCTAATCTCCGGTGTTTCAACAACGCGATTGAAAGTGCGATTTGCCCTGCTGGTGGCTGCGTTTGTTTTCCTGATTCTCGCACTCGCCCGACCGCAATGGGGCTTCACATGGGAGGAATCAAAGCAAAAAGGTCTGGATATTGTCGTGGCCATTGACACCTCGAAATCCATGCTCGCGGAAGACATTCAACCCAATCGACTCCAACGCGCCAAACTGGCGGCACTCGACTTGATGCAATTGGCGCAATCGGACCGGCTCGGCCTGGTGGCGTTTGCCGGCGGGGCGTTTCTACAATGCCCACTGACCATCGACGATAGCGCCTTTCGTCAAAGTGTGGACGCGCTCGACGTAAATATCATTCCGCAAGGCGGCACCGCTCTGGCCGAAGCGATTGAAACCGCACTCACCGCTTTCAAAGAGGGTGAAAATTTCAAAGTGCTCGTCATCTTTACCGATGGCGAAGACAACGACGAGAACGCCCTTGAAGCCGCCCAGGCCGCGGCCAAGGAAGGAATGAAGATCTTCACCATTGGCATCGGCACGGCCGAAGGCGAACTGCTGCGGGTGAAGGATGCCAAGGGTCGAATGGATTACATCCGCGACGACGAGGGCAACGTCGTGAAGTCGCGCTTGAACGAAGCGCTACTTCAGCAGATTGCGGGGGCGAGCGATGGTGGATTTTATCTGCCAATGCGCGGGGCGAAGACGATTGATACTCTCTACGAGCAAGGACTCGCGCCACTGCCCAAGTCGGAAGGACAGGAGAAGTTGATTAAACGAATGCATGAGCGTTATCACTGGCCATTGGCTATTGCAATTGCACTCCTGCTCATTGAAGTGCTGCTGCCGGAACGGAGTCGGACGAGAAAGGCAGTTAGTGGCGACGCTCGCCCTCACCCCGGCCCTTTCCCCCGGGAGAGGGAGAAAATCTCGGCGGCCACGGGCGCTACAGTGGTGCTTGCGCTGATGATCGGTTTGCTACTGCAGCCTGCCAAAGTAGTCGCTTCATCGGCGAAAGCGGCCAAGGATTATAACACTGGCAACTTCACGAACGCCTTGACCGAATACGAACGCTTGCTCAACGAACAGAGCAAAAAGCAAAAACCGGAAGACCCGCGTTTGCATTTTAATGCAGGGGCCGCGGCTTATCGAGC
>DASUGI010000341.1:0-8791 GCA_036274115.1 Verrucomicrobiia bacterium | reverse complement strand
TTATCGGAAGCGCTTCGAATCCTTTGGCTGGCGGGTTGAAGATATTGATGGTCACGACATCGAGGAAATCCTGGAGGTGTTGAGTGGCGTTGGTCTCGATGACAAGCCGCTGTGCATTATCGCCAAGACCTACAAAGGCGCAGGCGTTTCGTTCCTGCAAGACAAGGAAGGCTGGCACGGCAAGCCGTTGAACACGGAAGAGGCGGCGAAGGCGATTGCGGAATTGCAACCCAGCGCGCGTTCAGCCGCTGGTGTGCAGATTCCTGCTCCCAACGCACTGCCGGCGCCCGCTAATTCAGTTCCGTCTGGTTTCCCGGCCATCAACTACAACAAAGGCGACCTGGTTGCCACGCGTGAGGCCTACGGTTCGGCGCTCGTTCGCATCGGCGAAACCGACCAGCGCGTCGTTGCCTTGGACGGTGACACCAAGAACTCCACCTACGCGGAGAAGTTTTTCAAGAAATTCCCCGAGCGTTCCACTGAGTGCTATATCGCGGAGCAAAACCTCGTGGCAGTCGCGATCGGGTTCGGCACGCGCGGCAAGGTGCCGTTTGCATCCACGTTTGCGACGTTCTTCACCCGAGCATTCGACCACATTCGCGTGGCGGGCATATCGATGGCGAATCTCAAGCTCGTCGGTTCACATGTCGGCGTAAGCATCGGGGAAGACGGTCCGTCACAAATGGCCCTGGAAGATTTGGCCATGATGCGTGCAGTGGCCGGCAGCACGGTTTTTTATCCGAGCGATGCTGTGAGTACCGAGAAGTTGCTCGAAATCATGGCGCTGAATCGCGGGATTTTCTTTTTGCGCACGTCACGTCCGAAGACGCCGGTGATTTACGGCAACGACGAACAGTTCACCATCGGTGGGGCCAAAGTGGTCAAGCAAGGTGCCAATGACAAAGTCACGGTGGTGGCTGCCGGCGTGACGTTGCACGAAGCGATCAAGGCTGCTGACGCGCTTGCCAAAGAGGGCATCGGCATCACGGTGATTGACGCTTACTGCGTCAAACCATTGGGCAAGGATGTCATCAAAGCGGCCGCCGCCAGGACCAACAATGTGGTGGTCGCGGTCGAAGATCATTATGCCGAGGGCGGTTTAGGCGATGCGGTCGCCGGCGAACTCAGTGTGGAAGGGGTTAAAGTCCATAAGCTGGCCGTGCGGGAATTGCCACGCTCCGGCAAGGCCGAAGAGTTGCTTGCGAAGTTCGGAATTGATGCCACCGCGATCGCGAACAAGGTCAAATCGCTGGCGTAAATCCAGCTTTCAGCGAGCCATGAAAGTGCTCGTCACCGCAGTCCTGCTGATGATCAGCGCGGCTGCGGTTTTTTGCGCCTCGCCGAAATGCCGCGTGTGCGACCAGGCCATCTGGGGAGAATTTTACCGCGCCAAAGACAAAGCGCGCGGCGGCCAGTTCGAGGTTTGCACTAACTGCATCGATCTGCAGACGCGTTGCTTTTCGTGCAGTCTGCCGGTCAAAACCAATTACACCACCCTGGCCGATGGACGGCTGCTTTGTACGTACTGTGCCAAGGACGCGATTACGGAAGACGAGGAGGCGCGGAAAGTCTGCTGGGAGGCGCGTGACGAGTTGGATCGGTTATTGGTCCGCTTCCTGGCCTTCCCGCGCACCAACCTGAGCGTGACGTTTGTGGACAGTTTTACTCTGGATACCCTGTTTAAGTCACCGGGATACACGCAACAATGCACCTCGGTGTTCGGCGCGACTCGCACCATGGTGGTAGGGGGACGGCGATTCATTCATGCGATCAGTATCTTGAATGGCTTGAGCCGACCCCAGTTGGAGGCCGTGGCCGCACACGAGTTTGCCCATGCCTGGTTGAATGAGAATCTTTCCAAAGAGCGCTGGGCTACTTTATCAAAAGACGCGGTCGAAGGTTTTTGCGAATTGATTGCATACGAGTTGATGCAGGAACACAATTATCAGGCGCAAAAAACCAACCTCAAGGAGAGCCCTTACACCGCCGGGCAGTTGGACGCGTTCCTCGCGGCTCAATCGTTGCACGGGTTCAATGCGGTGCTGGACTGGGTCAAAGCCGGAGAATCAAAAAAGCTGGATGCGGCCGACCCGGATGGCATCCGCGCCACCCGACAGTCGCCGCCGACGGCCACCCGCGCTGCCCGCCCGGCGTATTATTCCTATGGGCCGACTTCCGCGCCACCGAGCACGTTGACGCTAAAAAACATTTCCGGAGGACCCTCCCGCCGACTCGCCATCATCAATGACCGGACCTTGACCGTTGGGGAGCAAGCCCGGCTGACATTAGCCACCAGCAATGTCGTGGTTCGGTGTCTGGAGATCCGGAGTAATTCTGTGCTCGTCCAGTTGGAAGGGGCGGGCGTGAAACAGGAATTGTTCCTGCCGGAGCGCTAATTGATCAATCGTTCGGCACCCAGCCTTTGCCGGGAATGAAATCGCGGCTCCCGGAGGATGACTTGCAACCCGCCACGCCGAATGCGAGCACCAGCAGAAGCAGCCACATGCAGATTTTTCTCATGCCAGAAACTGTAATCGAGATTGTCGTCGAGGCAAGTGTGGTGCATGTTGCGGCGGCGAGCCATGCCCGAGAAGTCACAGTATCTCAAAGGCCAGTTGCTGCTGGATAGCGGCGAACTCACCGGCTCATTCTTTCAACGCACGGTCCTGCTCATTTGCCAGCACGACGCCGAGGGCGCCTTTGGCCTCATCCTGAACCGGGATAGCGGCAGCAAGGCCGGCGAAATGATTGTTGCCGACCTTCCCGATACCCTGAAAGAGTGCCCGCTGTTTGTCGGCGGACCGGTGCAACCTACGGCGTTAAGCTATTTGCATTCGGACAGCTTTATTCCCGACGCCACGGTTCTTCCCAACTTGAGTCTGGGTCATTCACTGGATTCGCTGATGGAGATCGGCGAATCGTTTTCGCCGACCAAGAAAGTCCGACTGTTCGCGGGCTACGCGGGCTGGAGTCCGGGACAACTCGAGGGTGAGATGAAGCGGAAGGCGTGGTTGACCTTCCCGGCGTCGCTTGAACTGGTTTTCGACACACCGCCGGCGCATTTGTGGCAAACGGTGTTAAAACGCAAAGGCGGCTGGCGTAACAAGATTCTCTCCCAATCGCCCGAAGATCTCTCGTGGAATTGAATTTCGCGGTCAGGGCGGGAAACCAATTGCCAGCTTCACGGCGGAGTATTCCGGGTGAATTTCGCCGGTCCGGGTGCGGATGGTTAGTGAAGGTTCTTCCCAGGTTTGGCCACGAAACCATTCGGGCAAATCAGCGCCGCGCATCATTCCAAACAACCCAATCAACGGGGGTTCGCCTTCGCGGAAAACCACCGCTCGCTTACGCACGATGACGAGGCCGGCCTCCTTGGCACCGCAGGCAACACGTGCCAGTTGGGCTGGTTCGGTCGGGAATACGCATGCAAAGAACCCCCCGCTTGCCAGATGTTGCGATGCCGTCGCGCAATAGTCCGACACGGTGCCACGCAGTTCGAACCGGCAGGCGAGTTTTTGCGGGTGGTCGCTTTTCACACCTGCCTCGGGCGGGAAGTATGGCGGACTGCCAGTAATGAGATCGAATTTTTCGTCCGCCCGCAGTATTCCGGGATCGCGAAAATCTCCTTCGCGAATCTCGTAGCGATCCGTCAATCCATTAAAACGCGCTGACTTCCGAGCCAGGGCAACGCTTTCGGATTGCGCTTCCACCGTCACGAACCGCGTTCCGGGCAGCCTCCAGGCGCAAATCATTCCCACCGTCCCGATGCCGCTGCCAAGGTCGAGAGCGGTTTGAGCCGTGGGACACCACGTTGTGCCGTACCACGCCGTAAGAATGTCGTCGGTCGAGAAACGATGCCCGTCGCGCAACTGGAACAGTCGAAAATGTCCGCTGATGGCGTCGAGGGTTTCGTGCGACTCCACTGCAAGGGAATCGCCAAGTCCGGGCGGAAGGGGGCCCGGTTTTGCCCAGCCTTTGAAATGCGAGTCCGGGTTCAATCGTTTGACAAGGTCACGAATTTGACCTGCATTTCTGTTCCATCCGTTTCGAGCAACGCTACGCTGCGGTCCAGATTAAACCTCGGCTTGCCCGCATAGCCCGGATTGACAAACAGCACGCCGTCGATTCGTTCGTGGAATTGTTTATGTGAATGTCCAAACACGACCACATCGGGCTTTTCCCGGGAGATGCGCTCCTTCAATTCATGGGTCAGCGCGCGTGGGGAAACAATGTGATGCACAAGGAACTTTAACTCGCCAATCACAACAACCTTCGTCAGTGGGAAACAGGGAGAACTGTCGTTGTTGCCCAGTACGGCGGTGACCGGCGCGAGGGATTCCAGCTGTGCGATAAGGCAATCCGGGCCGATGTCCCCTGCGTGCAGGATGTGGTCCACTCCCCGAAAGATTCGTGTCAGTTTGGGATCGAGGAAGCCGTGTGTGTCCGAGATCAATCCCAGCTTCACGTCTTGGCTTCCTCCGGCTCGGCAGCGGGCTCGGCTTCAGGCGCGGTTTCGGGTTCGCGTACCCCCGCTTCTTTTTCCTGCGGCGATTCGGCATCCGCCGTCAGTTTCATCGCGCCGACGAACAAGCCGGTGAACAGGCCGCCGCTCAGCAGTGTGTTGCGGAAGAATTCCCACGTTTGCGGCCAGCCACCGGTGCCTTTGGTTAACGCCGTCAACCAGCCAATGAAATCCTTCGTGTATTCGGGATTGTTAAAGGGGTTGAACCACCAGGACGCTGTGTTCGTAATCAGATAAAAGAGCAACGCGCCCAGAATTCCGCCGCCCAATAGCGATAGAAAAGAAGATTGCGGTTTGAATCGCCGGCCCAGCCAGATCAGCGCAAGGTACGCTCCGTAGTTGCCGACCAGATACAGGATCTTTTTCACCGTCCAGACCTCGAAGCCAAGGCTTTGATAATAAAAGTTCAGGCCAATATCGCTCACCAGCAGCGTGACCAGTGGCAGCCACCACGCCATTCCACCGGAAAGAAAGACGCCGGCACAAAACACCAGCGCGTACACCGCGCTGAAGTTCCACGGCAGCAGGCCCGGGATGCGCGAGAGCGCGAGCACCAGCATCATCAGGATGGGCAGCACTTTGCCTTTCACAACCCGCATCATACGGTGCCGCAAAAGAATGACAAGCCGAGCGACTGCCGCTTAAATCGGTGCGGGCGTGGACAAATTATTCGACATCATTCATGAGGACGCTGAGTTGCTGGTGGTCAACAAACCGGCAGATCTGGTCTGCCATCCCACCAAAGGCGACGCGTTATCCAGCCTCATCAGCCGGGCTCGGGTCTATCTGGGAAACGAAGGCACGCCGCGGCTCGTCAACCGATTGGACCGCGAGACCAGCGGCGTAACGATCATTGCCAAGACTCCTGAAGTCGCGGGAGAGCTGGGCCGAGTCTGGGAAACGCGCGCGGTCGAAAAGCAATATCTCGCAATCGTCCATGGACACCTGAGCGACGAGACAGGAGTGATTAATGGGCCTCTGGGCAAAGACGAGAACAGTCGCGTGGCGATCAAGGATTGCGTGCGACCCGACGGGGCGCCGGCCCAAACCGAGTTCACCGTGTTAAAGCGATTTGAGCGGGCTGAAGGAACCTTTTCCTCGCTCCGGGTTGTTCCTCGTACCGGCCGCAAGCATCAAATTCGTATTCATCTCGCGCACCTTGGTTTTCCGATCGTGGGCGACAAACTCTATGGCGCTGATGAAGACTTGTATCTGGCGCTGGTGGAGCGCCGGCTGAGTGACGAGCAGCGCCGGCGGTTGTTGCTCCCCAACCATGCCTTGCACGCCAGCGCGGTGCGGTTTTTCTGGCGGGAGCACTGGCGGGAGTTTCGTGGTGAACCCGAATCGTGGTTTCTGGGCTTCCAGATGGTTGGATGTTGAATGTTGCGGATTTCCGGCACGTGAATCATGGCGGTTTGCGACTTCTGACCGACCCAATTGCTTTCAAGCTTGCATCCCGCCCATGTGAAACGAATCCTTCGCGAATGCAACAAGCTGACCAATTGCGGGAACTCTGGCGAATGCAGGATGCGTTGAACAAACGCATCGGCGTCAACACCGATAGCATGACCCAGGAAGAGCAGACCAAATGGATTTTGAATTACTGCCGGGCGATGACGCAGGAAATCGCCGAATTGACCGACAGCGTGCCGTGGAAGTGGTGGGCCAAGTATCAAAAGTTCGACGAGCAGAACGCGCGCGTTGAAGTCGTTGACCTGTTTCATTTTCTTATCAGCATGGCCCAGGTGCTCGGCATGAGCGCGGACGACGTGTTCAACGCCTATGTCAAAAAGAACGAAGTGAATTTCAAGCGGCAGGAAAGCGGTTACAGTCAAAAGGACGAACACGACTCCCGGCACATCTGACTCGGCTTCAGGAATGGAGCCATTACCCTGCTTCAAATGAAAGAACCGTCGAAAGTCAGCGGTCGCGTCGAAGTAGCAGATGATTGTGCTTACTATCGCCCGGCAGGAAAAATGACCCTGGATGAAGCGGTCGAATTGGTCGATCAAACGATTGCATATGTGCGCGACCAGCGCATTCCCAAGCTGCTCTTTAATGCCAAAGCGCTGGTCGGCTTTCCGTCGCCCTCGCTTCCGACACGTTACTTTGCGGCGCGGCGGTTCGCTGAGACGGGCAAGGGTCTCGTGCAACTGGCGATGGTTATCCAGGCGGCGCACATTGATCCGGAAAAGTTTGGTGTGATCGTCGCCCGCAACTCCGGTTTAAACGCCGACGTGTTCTCGGAAGAAAAGGAAGCCTTGGAATGGCTGGAGAACGTAACTGGAAGCTGATTTCACTTCCTTGCTGGCGCCATGCAACTTGTTGCCGGTCACGTCCCCGAATACCTGCCCGTCGTGCGCGAGTTGTTTCGGGAGTATGCCGATGCGACGGGACTGAATTTCTGCTTCCAGAACTTCGATCAGGAACTGGCGGAACTGCCGGGCAAGTATGCACCTCCCTCAGGCCGATTGGTCCTGGCACTGAACGGCGCTCAACCGGCGGGTTGCGTTGCGCTTCGCAAGATCGAGAAGGGCATTTGCGAGATGAAGCGCCTGTACGTTCGCCCCGCTTTTCGCAATCAAGGCGTTGGTGGAAAGCTGGCAACGCAGATCATCTCGGAGGCCCGTGAAATTGGCTATCAGCGCATGCGGCTTGATACGCTGAACACGATGCGCCCAGCCATTGCTCTCTACGAATCGCTCGGCTTCAAGCGGATTGCGCCCTACTATCACAATCCCATCGCCGAAGCGGTTTATTTTGAGCTCGAGTTGTGATCCATTCACGCCAAATATCGCGTCGGGTTGCAGCGGATTGGGATTAGGTTTTGACAGAGCCACTTCAGCTGGAGAACATTGGGCAAATGAAACGCACCAAGGAGCGTTGGCGATTTCTGGCGGCAACCCTGTTCGTCGCTGTCGCGCTGCAACTGGAAGCCCAGGTTCCGGTGTATACCGCTTCCGCGCCACCCCCGACGCCGGCGTTGACTGATTTGCCATTGGTTTCGAGTGTCAGCAAGGACGGGATCACCTGGATGTTTCAATCGCCCGCGCGCGTGGGTCAGTTTATCAACGGAGATTACTATGTGGTCGGTCCGGTCACGATCACCAACATTACGCCTCCCGCGACGAATGGCCGCAATGGTTCGATGAAGAATCTGCGTCCCAATCCGCAAGGCAGCGGTTTTGACAGCCGGATCGATGCGGGGCGTTACAACGCGAATCTTCGCGTCAACCCGCCCCTGACCCTTCAACCCGGCGACATGCTGGCTTCATCGATCAGTGTCGAGACTATTGGCGTCATCAAACGCGTCATGCGCACCAGCGACAACACGATCAGCCCCGTGCGCACTGTGTCCCTGCTCACGTGCGTCACCAATCCGTTGCCGCCGGACGCGTTTCGTCCCGGCTATTGTGGGTCCACACGGACGATCTATTATTCCCGGAACTTGCACCGGGAGTTCCTCGCCAGACTCGCGCCAGTGTCGGGAACGCCTGCGCTTGCCCAGTTTGAAGGCTATTTTCGACGGCCCTGGATTGACACTGTTGAATTTGGCTTCGATGCGCCCATTGAATACATGCCCGATTACGGACGCGAAGTGGGTCGCGCGGTCGGTCATGCGGCGTTGCTGCTCAATTTGAATTTTACCGCGCAACAGAAGGAGGCGTTGCTGGTTTATTTTACGCAGTATGGCATTGATCTCTACTCTGCGGTTCGCTCGGGGCATAACGGCTGGCGCGCCTACGGTGGATGGGGTAGCGGACGGAAGTTGCCGATCCTTTTCGCAGGCGTGCTGCTGCAGAATACGGCAATGCAAACTCCCCCGGGAGAATTCGGCGAGGATCAACAGACCATCATCGCTACCGGGGCACCCTATGGACCAGGCTGGAACGGGGCCACCGCCCTGTACGCCGGTCATCGCGGAACCAATGGCGAAAGCATCAGTCCCGGTTGGGGGCCGTACGAACACCTCCAGCCCAGCAACTGGGTCAACCAGATCGGCGAAAGCTATCGGCGCTGTTGCACCAGCGTGGCGTGGGTCGGGCAGGTTGTGGCAGCACGGATCATGGGGATTACGAACGTTTGGAATCATCCTCCCTTGTTTGCCTATGTTGACCGTTGGATGACGGAGGATGATGCCGAAGAGCTGGCGGCCATCCAGCAGCAAACCGGAGCGACCTATCCCGGTTTGCGCCAGCGCGACGCCTGGGACCCCTTCGTGAACAACATGTGGGCCACCTACCGAACCTATGTCCCCCGGCCGATTGT
>DASUGI010000340.1:0-2755 GCA_036274115.1 Verrucomicrobiia bacterium | reverse complement strand
TACGTCATCCTGATGCCGGACGCCGATGTGGAAAACTCCACGCGCGGCGTCATTGAAGCGGCTTTTGGTTGCGCCGGCGAACGTTGCATGGCGGGCTCGACGGCAGTGGTCGTCGGCGGCGCGGAAAAGACCGTTCTCCCCACGCTCGTCGAAGCGACAAAGCGGATCAAAGTCGGCCCGACGGATCGTGAAGCGCAGCCGGACATGGGGGCGCTTATCACGAAGCAACACGCCAATCGCGTTCAGGAATTGATTTCCAGTGGCGAACAGCAGGGCGCGAAGGTTCTCGCGGACGGGCGCGGCGTGAAAGTTTCCGAAGCGCCCAATGGCTTTTACGTTGGCGCAACGATTCTTGATCACGTTCAGAACGCCATGACGGTGGCGAAGGAAGAGATTTTCGGTCCGGTGCTGAACGTGACGCACATGGAGGATCTGGACGCCGCCATCGAACTGGCGAACAAATCCATGTATGGCAATGGCGCTTCCATCTTCACCCGTTCGGGCAAGGCGGCGCGCGAATTCAAGCATCGAGCGAAGGCCGGCATGATTGGCATCAACATTGGCGTGCCGGCTTCCATGGCGTGGTTTCCGTTCAATGGCTGGGATGAGTCGTTTTTTGGTGACCTCCACATGCAGGGTCGCGAGGGCGTGCAGTTTTTCACGCAACAAAAGGTGACAACCAGCCGCTGGTTCAGCTACGGTGAGGGCGATATCTGGCATCGATAGTTGTATGGAGAAGACGCGTGGTGGCTACGTAATCAGCGACGACAAACGCCGGCTAAAAGTTCCGGCAGTCATGGCGTTGCTGGAGCAATCCTACTGGGCGAAGGATCATTCCGCCGAGAAGGTTCAAAAAATGGTCGCGAACTCGTTTTGCCTCGGCCTGTTCGAGGGCGAGACGCTGGTTGGTTTTGCCCGGGTAGTCACCGACAAGGCCACTTTCGCCTGGATCACCGATTTTATTGTGGACGAAAGATATCGCGGGAAGGATCTCGGCACGTGGTTGATGGATTGTTTGCTCGAACACCCGGACCTCGCTGATACCTCGAAAGGACTTGGCACTCAGAACGCCGAGGAATTCTTCATCAAATTCGGGTTCACTCGTTCGAGCCACGTGCTGACGATGTGAGTCGCTGCGAATTTGCGCTCACGCCCGTCGAATCAACTTTGCCGCGCCCCAGCCAATCAGCACCATCGCTGAAAGAATGATCCAGTTGTATTTGCTCCCGTAGAGGCTGAAGTAATGGTTGCTGATCATTGTAAACACCACCGGAACGACGATGAATGTGTTGTGCTTCGAACGAGCTTTGGCGCGCGCGCCTTCCTCGAGATTCGGTTGCTGACTGGCCTTGAGCGCAGCCACCATTCGTCGTTGCGCGGGAATGATGCGCATCCAAACGTTGGCGGCCATGATCGTGCCCAGCATCGCGCCCAATTGCATAAACGCCGCGCGTCCGCTGAAATATTTACAGCTCAGCCACGATGTCGCGACGATCAGCGCGTAGGAGATCGCGATGCCAGGCAATTCATTCCTGCAGAACTTCCACAATAGATCGTAAACCACCCACCCGGCAAGCAGCAGACCGAAGCTCAAACCGATGGCCGCGGGCTTTGAGATGAGTGAGCCTTCGAAGTTGATGAGATATCCGCCGTGGTAGAACAACAGCCCAAATAGTAGAAAGCCGGTAATCCAAGTGATTCCCGCCTCCCATTTAAACCAATGCAATTTAGCCGGCATGAGCCTGGGGATCTTATGCTTCTCAACCGCATAGAATCCCCCGCTGTGAACCATCCAGACGAACTGTCTTTCGTCCGATTTGGCATCCTTGGATTGCTCTTCCAGTTCGGAGAATCGCCCGTCCAGCCAGGTGAAGTAAAACGTCGTCCCGACCCACATGATGCCTGCAAACACGTGCGCCCAACGGAGAGCCAGCTCGAGCCATTCATTCAAGTTCATTGGAGTTGAGGTCGTTCCTTCGCAAGAAGGTGCGCCGAGGCAGTAGGGTTGCGTCAAGCCTGTTCTCCCTCGGGGCGCAACGCAGACCGGCTTTGAAGTTCACCCTCGCAGGCGACTTTGTGAAATAAATCACGAATCCTTCTTGCTCGCCTTTGGCCCGGGGACTAAGTTAGGGGCGCGTCGAAACCTGACGCACGTTTCCCATGACTCAAACCACGGAATTCGGCTTTGATTCGCGAATTGAGGGTGACGTCATTCACACCCGGGTGGATGCCGCCATCAATTGGTTTCGCAAGAATTCCATCTGGCCGATGCCCATGGGATTGGCTTGCTGCGCGATTGAGTTGATGGCCACGGGCGCGAGTCGCTTCGATATTTCGCGTTTCGGCATGGAAGTCATGCGGTTTTCACCGAGGCAGTCCGATTGCATGGTCGTTGCGGGCACAGTGACTTATAAGATGGCCATGTCAGTGAAACGGATTTACGACCAGATGGCCGAGCCGAAGTGGGTTATCGCGATGGGGGCGTGCGCCTCGACGGGTGGCATGTATCGCAGTTACGCGGTCCTGCAAGGCGTTGATCAGATTCTCCCGGTGGACGTTTACGTTGCGGGCTGTCCGCCCCGCCCTGAAGCGCTTCTCGATGCGCTGATGAAACTTCAAAACAAGGTTCAACATGAGCCTTTGCTGGCCACCTTGAAGAAACCCGGCCCGGCGCTGGCCAAAGCCTGATTTTAACCACGGATGAACACGGATAAACACGGATTCCAAAAAAATTCTGTAGCAGCCGAGGCAACGA
>DASUGI010000339.1:0-22970 GCA_036274115.1 Verrucomicrobiia bacterium | reverse complement strand
GGAACAACTCCGTCGCGACGAGAAATGGCTCGGCCGCGCCAGCGATGCAATTGGCACCTACTGGCGCGAACGAAACGCTCGCAAGAAGTCTGGCGAGCGCCGATTGAAGACAGCCGCGAGCTAGCCGACCTTGTGACCCGTCGCGGATGCAAGCCGCGGTAACTGAATGATTCGTCCTTCCGCAGCCTCCTGTTCATAACTTTCCAGCGAGGGGAGTTTCACCTTGGCCTTGCGCGCATAAGCACGATGGACTGCTTTACTGTTGTGTCCCAACGCTTCTTGCGCGAAGCGTTCAGGATAGCCGCATTGCTTCGCCCGTTCAGCCCAGGCGTAACGGTAGCAATGCAGGGTGACGTCCTTGATGCCTAATTTGACACAGCGGCGCTTGAATTCCTGTCCGCGAAACTTTTCCTTCATCGGGGCCAGCCTGGGAAAGAGAAAACCTTGAGCTGGCAGTGAACGAAGAATCGTTTCAACCGACGAACCAAAATGAACAAACGCCCGACTTCCGGTTTTCCTGCGAGCATAGGAAATCACCCGATCATTCCAATCAATGTCCTCTGCCACCAAGTTGGCAATGTCGGTTTGTGACCCGCCCAGATGCCAGCACAGCTCATAAAAGCTGCGGTTTTCTGGATTTGATTCGTGTTCAATGATGCTTTGATGCTCGTCTGCGGTAATCGCTCGCTTCGGCTTGTATTCAATTTTCGGCCAAAGCCGTTTGGGGATGATCGGCCACGCAAGCCAGTTCATTCCAATGCAAAAATTGTGCAACTCGCGGAGATGAACATTGGTGCTGACCGTACCGGCCTTGAGACAGGCGAACAATTGTTCCGCTTGCGTCTCAATGATAACCAAGGGGAGAATTAGCCCAAATGCCTCCTGTTTGACCGCACGCTGCCAGCGTTCCTTGGTGGCTCCGTGTTTGTTTTCAATGATGGCGCTGAACGCATCCTGCCACGTACGTTTTGAAACTCCGGAATCCGTCCCTGACAGATACGCCTTGGCGATTTGAAGATTCAACTGCGGTTGACGAGCGGCCTCGTTGCGGGCGTTGAGTAGCGACGTAGCCTCGGTGCGATCTTTTGTGCCGAGACTTTCCTGCTTTTTGGTTTGCGTGTCCTCAATGTAGAACATGCCACCGAGCTTGCGGCGATAGAGGATGAAACGACGTTTCATAATTTCGGATTTTTGTCCGAAAGTTATGAAGCTGCGTGTGGCTTGCGGCGTATCAGCTACACCAAACGGGCGGCGAATCCCGTCTTCACCAGTGGCCCGATACTTCGGGCTTTTGCTCAATGTTTACAGCGGTTTTGACCCTACTGGCACTTTCACTGGCACTGACACTCACGTTTTTGTATGGCCAAGACGAGTTGTGACCTCGTTTTTTACCAGTATTTACCGAGTAATCGTTGAGTATTTTCCAGTTTTATTTTCACTGGCACTTTCACTGGCACTTGCCTCCTCTGGTTTTGCCATCCTTTTGGAAATAAATTCTTTAGGGATGGCGGAAGGGGTGGGATTCGAACCCACGGTAGAGTTGCCCCTACTTCTGATTTCGAGTCAGATGCCTTTAACCACTCAGCCACCCTTCCAGCGAGCCATCTTTTCGCATGGTTGCGTGTTCATCGCAAGCTCATTCACTCCCTCAACCCGCACGCAACCGCACTGCCTCACTTCGTTTTTGCGCGAGCAAGCTCCTTTGCCCATATTGCGGCGTGCAGAAAGATTTGGAGCCAGTGGCCGCAACCGAAAATTCGTTCATCGCCATCACCGGCGCGCGCGAGCACAATCTCAAGAACCTGTCGCTTGAGATTCCGCGCGATAAATTTGTGGTCATTACCGGCGTCAGTGGCTCGGGCAAGAGCACGCTCGCCTTCGATCTGTTGTTCAACGAGGGCCAGCGGCGCTTTCTCGACTCGATGAACGTTTACGCCCGGCAATTCGTCGAGCAGATGGCGCGGCCGGACGTGGATTTGATTACCGGCATCCCGCCCACGGTCAGCATCGAGCAACGCACCACCCGCGGTGGCGGTAAGAGCACGGTCGCCACGGTCACGGAGATTTATCATTTCATCCGCCTGCTCTTTGCCCGACTCGGCACGCAGTATTGTCCGGACTGCCAATTGCCGGTTGAAGCCCAGACCCGCGACGAACTGGGCAAACATCTGCAATCGGAACTCAAACGCCGCGGCGATTTGCTTCTGCTCGCGCCGATCATCAAGAATCGAAAAGGTTTTCACACCGACGTGGCCGAGTGGGCCGCCAAGCATGGCTACAAGGAGATTCGCGCTGACGGAAAGATTTACGACACGAGCAAACCTTTCCGGCTGGATCGTTTCAAGGAGCATGACGTGGAGATTGTCGTGGGCGTTCTCGAGAAGAACCAGGGCCGCGCGCTCCAGGAACTCGTGGATACCGCCCTGAAGCTGGGCAACGGAACGCTCTATGCCCTCGACAATCGCAAGCAACTGACCGTTCATTCAACGGAACGCGCGTGCCCAAAGTGCAGCAGGTCCTTCGCGCCGCTCGATCCCAAGAATTTCTCCTACAACTCCGCCCAGGGCTGGTGTCCCAAATGTCGTGGCTTCGGAGAAACGTTTTACCTGCCGGACGTCGAACGCGGCGCGAACGCGGATTCCATCGAGGAGAGCTGGTGGAGTTGGACGACCGAACACGAGCCCTGCCCGGAATGCAATGGCGCGCGCTTGAACCCGGGATCCCGCGCCGTGCGCCTGCGTTGCGGAGCGCCGATCTCCGGATCGGCTCGACGAAGCAAAATCCCGCAACGGGCCGATCCGGAGATCGGCGCTCCCACCATCGACGCCTTCTCCTCACTTGATGTCGCGGGAGCCTTCAAGTTCGTGCGCCAGTTGAAGTTCACCGGGCGCGCTGCGGAGATTGCCCGTGACATCATCCCGGAGATCCGCGAGCGCCTGCATTTCCTCAACGAGGTCGGACTCGGCTATCTGCAATTGGGTCGTTCCGTACCGACCCTCAGTGGTGGCGAAGCGCAGCGCATCCGTCTGGCGGCCCAACTCGGCTCGAATCTCAGCGGCGTGCTCTACGTGCTGGACGAACCGACCATTGGCCTGCATGCGCGCGACAACGAGCAGTTGCTCGACGTTCTGCAAAAACTCCGTTCCCGCGGCAATTCGGTGGTGGTGGTTGAGCACGATGAAGACACGATGCGCCGGGCCGATCACGTGATTGATCTTGGCCCTGGTGCTGGAGTGCATGGCGGCGAGGTTGTGGCCAGCGGAACTCTGAGCGAACTGGCAAAACATCCGGAGTCAGTGACCGGACAGTGTTTGCGAGCGGAGAAGAAGTATCCGGCGCGCGGGGAACGCCGGGGGGTTGAAACGGGGAAAGGGAGAAAGGGAGAAACGGCGACGCTGACACTGCGCAATGCGGCGGTGAACAACTTGAAAAAGCTTACGGTGAATTTTCCGCTGGGACGGTTCGTGGTCGTCACGGGCGTGAGCGGGTCGGGCAAGAGCACGTTGATTCGCGAATGTCTGTTGCCCGAGTTGCAGGCGGTGCTCGACAAAAAGTCTTCCGGCAGGAGCAAGAATCTTTCCGGCTTTGACTCGCTCAAGGCGGTTTACGAGGTGGACCAGTCGCCGATTGGCCGCACGCCGCGCTCGATTCCCGCCACGTATGTCGGCTTCTTCGATGACATCCGGCAATTGTTCGCGCAAGTGCCGGAGGCGCGGATGCGCGGTTACTCGGCGAGCCGCTTTTCGTTCAACAGCGCGCAAGGCCGTTGCCCCGAATGCGAAGGCGCGGGCCAAATCAAACTGGAGATGAACTTTCTGCCGCCGGCGTTCGTGCGTTGCGAAACCTGCGAGGGAACGCGGTTCAATCGCGAAACGCTCGACATCGAATACGGCGGCAAGAACATCGCGCAGGTGCTGGACCTGTCGGTGGAGGAAGCCATCACGTTCTTTGCCAGCGTCCCGAGAATCAAGCGCGCGCTTGAAGCATTGCACGAGACCGGCCTGGATTATCTCAAGCTCGGCCAGCAAAGCCCAACCCTCAGCGGTGGCGAAGCCCAACGCGTGAAGCTGGTGACGCATCTGCTCACGGGATTGAAACCGCAATTGGAACTTCCGGCCATTGCTAACACGAAGGTCAGCAAAAGAAACCTGTTCATTCTCGAAGAACCCACCATCGGACTGCACATGGCCGACGTGCGTCGGCTCGTGGAAGTTTTACAGCGGCTGGTGGACGCCGGTCATTCCGTCATCGTCATCGAGCACAACCTGGATCTGATCGCGGAGGCGGATTGGGTGATCGACCTTGGCCCCGAAGGCGGCGAGGGCGGCGGGCAAATTGTCGCTGAAGGAACACCCGAGCAGGTGGCGCGCAACCAGCGCTCGCACACGGGACGTTTTCTGCGGAGGATGGTGGGAATGCGGGGAAAGTGATTGGTTAAAGGGTCGGAAAGTGATTGGTTAAATAGGTTAAATGGGTTAAATCGTCCGCGCGGCAACATCCAAATCCCAGTTACTCATTTAACCAATCACCCATTTAACTCGTTTAACTGATTTAACCGATTTAACCAATTTAACCAATCACCAATTTAACCACCCCATGAGCGAGCCCTACGAGGAAACCCTGCAAGGCGAAGTCACACTGCGCCTCCCGCCCGGCCCGCGGCACGAATTGATTTGCTCGCGCTTGCACGATTTGGTGCGGGCGAGTGTCGCGGATTTCCCCGGAACAAAACTGCTCGCGATGCGCAGTGAAGTGCAGTTGGATTCGCACACGAAGGTTCGGCCCGACCTCGCATTAGTCGCGGCGGCGACCGGGAAACTCTGGCTGGCGGCCGAAGTCGTCAATTCCGAGGATCACAAGGCCGACACGGTTTTCAAGAAGGAGCTTTACGAAAACTCCAAACTGCCGCGGCTCTGGATGGTGGACCCGCGTTACGACAATGTGGAGGTTTACCACGCCAGCGAATACGGGATGCGCTTGCACGAAATCCTGGCGGGCCAGGACGTGCTGAGCGAAAAACTCCTGCCCGAGTTCCAGATAACAGTGACGGACCTGTTCGCCGCGCCTTCAGCTTGAGCAAAAGACACCCATGCGAATCGGATTCACCACAGATGCGGAAATTGAATTGCTCGAATGGGCAAAGGAAAATGGCTTCGGATCGATTGCCTGGATGCGATTCGACCAGAGCTTTGCTGCGCCGGGCAAAGAGCGTTGGCGTGAAGATTCGTTGCGGTTTGCGGAAGAGGCCAAGGCGCGCGGCATCCGGATTTCCACCATTGGCGCATTTTATCGCAACGCGCTGGACCCCGCGCAGACGGCCCGCGCCAGGGAGCTTTTGCATGGTGCGATCGATGTGGCAGCGCTCATCGGCGTGCCCATGGTCTCCGGTTTTGCGGGCGGAGTCATTGAGACCACGATTAATCCGCGCGGGGGCAACCCGATTTACACGCCGCTGGAGAATTTCATTCCTCAAATCGTTGCCTTCTGGGAGCCGGTGGCCAAGTATGCCGCCGACAAGGGAATCCGCATTGCACTGGAGCACTGTCCGCAAGGAGTCTATCGCCTGCCCGTGACGAACTACAATTTGTTGGGTCAGCCGGCGAATTGGGAACGCTTCTTCAACGCGACGAAAGCCGACAACATCGGCATCGAATGGGATGCGGGTCATCTGATTTGTCAGTTCATTGATCCTGTGGAGAACCTGCGGAAATTCGGGAAGAAGATTTTTCACGTTCACGCGAAGGATGCGTTTATCAATCGGCAACTGCTGGAGACGTTTGGGATTTGTCATCCGGGCGTGGCCGAGCATCGCCTTCCGGGATTTGGTCAGGCAAACTGGAGCGAGATTATCCACGAATTGCTGCGAGCCGGCTACGATTCTGACCTGAACATCGAAGGCTTTCACGATCCCGTCTTCAAAGATCATCCGGCGGACGCGTCATCACCGCTCGCCGGACAGAAACTGGAGCGCGAGGGTTGGCGGCGCGCAAAACAATTCCTGGAGCAGTTTGTGCCGCGATAGCAAACGGAGTGCAACTGAAACCGAGGGTCAATATCCGGTGGTAGCGCAGATTCCCAAATCTGCGGTATCGCTGAATTCCATTCGGCAGAGCGTCCATCATACCAAGGCGTGTTGAAGTCGCCAGGGAAGCGGATTGAAAATCCGTCCCGCGGGCGCGGGAGCAGACTGCAACTCTGCCTACTGCCCTCAGTTCCTGTCGCACCCTGGTAAACGGACGTGATTGCAATTTGCGTTGCGTCCCGGAATACTGCGGCGACTCACACTCAAAGGATTATGAAAATGATCGCGCGACTTTCTTTCACCACAATCTTATTGGGCCATCTTCTGGCCCTGAACACGGGCACGTTCGCTTCTTCGATCGTGCCGCTCAGCACTGCCGCGCTGGTGGATGAATCCGCCGTCGTCTTCCGCGGTGCCGTCGTGGGGCAAAACTGCTTTCGCGACGCCAGCGGGCAGATTCATACCCGGACTTCTTTGCGGGTCGATAAATCGTTCAAAGGAACCTTTCCGTCGATCGTCGCGGTGGTGAGTCCGGGCGGAACCATTGGCGATGAAACCCTGTATAACGCGTGGTCGCCCTTCATGGAACACGGTGCGGAATATCTGGTTTTTGCCGTTCAGCGGGCAGATGGAAAACTGACTTTCACACAGGGCTCGTCCAGCGCCATCCGATTAAAACAGGAGGAAGGAGAGCTGACGGCCGAACAACAGGCGCTTTTGAACCGGCTCGACGAGTTGACGAACCACGGACAAGTTCCTGGTGCCAATGTGACGGATCAAATCGGTTTCGCGACCTCGGAACTCACTCCGGGACTGACGGACCGCGGGGGCGGGATAGCGGCGCGGTATGTTACGGCGGATCGCGGCGAAGCGATTCCCTACCTGATCGATGCCACCACCCTGCCAGCGGGAATTACACTCGCTCAAGCGACCAACGCCGTGGCTCAAGCCTTGAATGCGTGGACGGCGGTAACGAGTCTGAAGTTCCGATTTGAAGGCTTGCAAAATTTCGGCCAGGGAGCGGACACCATCAACGCCAGCGACGAAAAACTGCGGATTCAGTTGCACGACAATTACAATAGAATCAACTCGGCAAGCACGCTCGGCGTGGGTGGGCAATATACGAGTGCCGTCCTGTTGAGCGGATCCGGGTGGGGCGCGGGCGGCAATGTTGCCGGAAACGAATTCTACAAAACCAGCACCGGCTTTGTCGTTCTGGAGCATGGCGCGGCTTCCATGCAGAATCTTTTGACCTTCACGGAAGTGCTCTGCCACGAAATCGGTCACGCCATCTCCATGGCCCACTCGAGCGAAAACCCCAGCGAGCCCAACAACACTCTCCGGCAGTCCATCATGTACTACACCGTCCATGCCGATGGCCGGGGCGCGTCACTGGGTTCGTATGATCCGCCGGTGATTCAGCAGGCCTATCCCACCAATAATACGCCCCCTTACACCTATGCCCGGGTTATGGACGTTACGACGGACTCCCCGAGCCAGCCCAATGTTCCCGGAATCAATGACGTCGAGCTGCGCGGTTATGATTTGCAAAATGGAAGTTTGACTTTGCTTGTCACGAACACAACAGCCAATGCCGGCAACTTCACTCGCTCGGGCAACATCCTCAAATTCACGGCGAACGCTTTTTACAGCAGTCCCCGAATCGATCCCGCCACTTCCAGCTTCTACGACATTGCTTATGTGCGCTGCTCTGATGGCCCCAATGCATCCGCTTATGCCAGCGTGCGCGCGATTTCTCACGATCCCGACAGTTCTCCTGCGACGAGTGACGGGATTCCCGACAGTTGGATGATTGCGCATTGGGGCAGCGCCAATCCGTCCGCCGGACCAAATCGCGGCGCCCAACAAGACTTCGACGGAGACGGCCTGAAGAACATTGATGAATATCGGGCGGGGATGGACCCGACCCTTGCATCCTCCGCACAGATCATCACGCTTATCACCCGCACCAACCTTGAGTTTCAGGCCAAACCTTACGAACTCTACGAACTGCACGGCTCGACGAACCTGGTGAATTGGACGCGCGTCGCGAATCCCATTGTCCCCACCAGCTCGACGGGCACTTTTGCGGGCTTCACGAGTAATGCCCCCTTTATGTTCTTCCGCGTGCAGAAGGTGCCGTAACACTGCGAAGCCGGGTTCAAAGCCGGTTATGAGCCACCGCGTCTTCATAGCGCACCCCCGTGCCGCCGAAGATGTCGAGGGCCGAACCGATGGTCAGGTGAACTTTCCCCTGCCCGATCCGCGTCACGGTTTCGAGGTCGGAAATGGAATTCGCCCCACCGGCGTACGTGACAGGCAACGGCGACCACGCAGAAAGTTTTTGCACCAGTTCAGAGTCCACGCCTCGACACAGCCCTTCCACATCCACCGCATGGATCAGGAACTCGGCACAATAGCTGGAGAATTTTTCGAAAGTCGGAGCGGAAAGGGTTACCTCGGTAAACTGCTGCCAGCGGTCCGTCACGACGAAGTATTGGCCATCGCGAATGCGACAGCTCAAATCCAGGACCAGGCGCTCTTTACCCGTAACCTGGACGAGTTCAGCCAATCGCTCCCAGTCAACCCGTCCTTCGCGAAACACCCAACTGGTGACAATGACGTGTGACGCTCCGGCATCGAGCCAGTCGCGAGCGTTGGTAACGTTCACTCCGCCACCCAATTGCAGACCACCCGGGTAGGCGGCCAAAGCCGAACGCGCCGCCGCTTCATTGCCGGCGCCCAACATGATCACGTGCCCACCCGTGAGCCCGTCTTTGCGATAAAGTTCGGCAAACCACGAGGCCGGGCGTTCCGAAACAAAATTCGTTCGCACCGCCTGCGGGTCATCGCCCAGCGTCCCGCCGACAATTTGAACGACCTTTCCGTCTCGCAGGTCTATGCAGGGTCGAAACACCCTGGCAGCCTAGAGTTCCGTTCGAACTGTTCCAAGTTCCAAGTTTCCCGCTGCAAGTTGTGCAACGCTTGTTTTGACAATTTATGTGGGTGTGATAGGAAACGTATGCTGAATCAGTAGCGTCAGGGACCAAACCCGCGCACTATCCATGAAGTTGTTAAGTCGAGCGCGTCCGCATTGCCGAGCCGCGGCGGGTCACAGCCTGCCGGAGGTGATCATCGCCGTCAGTCTCGTGGGGGTCATGTTCATTTCGCTTTACGCCGGCTTCACCACCGGGTTTGGCATTCTGCGTTCCGCCCGGGAAAACCTGCGGGCCACGGAGATTCTCAACGAACAGACGGAGCGCATCCGCTTGCTGAATTGGAGTCAGGTGAATTCGGCCAGCTATTTGCCGGCGACGTTTGTGGAAAGGTTTGATCCCGCGGACGATTCCCCGGATCCCAGCGGTCCGTCCTTCCACGGACGAATTGAAACGAGCATTCCCAACGATTGGCCTGAAGCCTATCGGGATCGGGGCCGGCTGATCACCATCACGCTGGTCTGGACGAATTCGGAAGGCAGCACCCCGATGGTGCATCAACGTCGGGTGCAAACCTGCGTGGCCCGTTACGGCCTGCAGAGTTACGTGGCGGCGCCATGAAAAGCCCACGCAAAAAGCTCCGCCACGCTCGCAGCCGTCCGCCCGCCGGCAACGGCTTTTCGTTGGTGGAGTTGGCGGTAACGCTCGGAATTGGTTCAATCGTGTTGGTCGTGCTCGGCATGTTGTCCTACTGCGGGCTGCAAAGTTTTCTTGTCATGGGGAACTGCGCCGCCCTGGATGAGAAAAGCCGGCTCGCTTCCGACCAAATCAAAAGAGAATTACGCCAGGCCACCCGAGTGCTGCGCTACGACGTGCAACCCGAGGGCAACCGCCTGGTCCTGACCAACAGCCTGGAAGGATATTCCGTCGCGTATTACTGGAACGCCGAGACGCGCACGGTCAGCTGCGATAGAACCGACCAGTCACCATCCATTTGCCTGACCGATTGCGACGCCTGGGATGCGACGTTTTTCCAGAACGTTCCGCTCGCTTCCATGGTGTCCCCTTACCTTGCGGCAACGAACGCCACGGGCCTGCTGGATTTGAAGCAGGCGCGGATTGTTTCCCTGTCATGGAAATGCTCGCGGCCGGTCGCGGTGAGCAAGGCCCGGACGGAAAGCGCGCACAGTCTTCGCGTTGCCTTGCGTAATTCCTCCCAACCGTGAAGACCGCCCTCTTACCAAAGCCGCGTCGCCGGCAGGGTAGTTCGTTACTCGTCACCCTGCTCGTCACGTTGCTGCTCGGGGTCACATTGGCCAGCTATCTGATGTTGGTGCGATCCGAACATGTTTTGACCGCGCGCTCGCAGGCCTGGCACCAGGCCCTCGTGATGGCGGAAGCCGGCGTGGAAGAAGCGCTGGCGCAACTCAATCCGGGCGCCTTCAATTCGGAAGTTGCCGGGGGAAATGGCTGGTCGCTCTACAACGGGTTCTATCAACCCGATCCCGCCGAACGCAGTTTGATTGGTGGAAGGTATGCCGTGGTTTATACGCAAGAGACTCCTCCCACCATTTACTCCACAGGTTATACGGCGTTTCCCTCCGGTGCTGCGACGCTCTCAAGGGTTGTGCGCGTCACCACGACGAACGCGCCACTGTACATCGCCGGCGTGAGCGCCGCCCAAATCACCAATCCCGCCAATTACCCTGTCTATCTGGACACCTACGATTCCGAGGATCCGGATTACAGCGATAACGGCGCTTACAGTCCCGCCAAAGCCAAAAGCGCAACCCAAACCAACGCAGCGGCCCTTGGCCAGACGGAGTATCCGGACGTTTTGCCACCGTTCGCAACGGGACTCACCCTGCCCTCACGAGTGGGCAATACTTATACGCTTTCGGGCAGCTATTTTGTGAACGGAAATCTCTCCCTTCCCAACTACGACAAAATCTACGTTCCGGCCCATCGCACGGCGGACCTCTACGTCACCGGAGATTTCTTCATGGCCACGGAAGCGGAAATCGAAATCGCGGAAACGGGCATCCTGCGCATTTTCGTGGGTGGCCGAACTGCCGTCATCGATTACGTGAACAATCATGGAACACCGCAGAGTTTTCAATATTACGGCTTGCCCGGCAACACGAACGTCACCTTCGCACAGATCACCCCGACCCTGGCGGCATCCGTTTACGCTCCCAACGCAAACTTCGTCGCCAACTACAATGCTGATCTGTTTGATTTCTCCGGCTCGCTCGTGGTCCAGAACCTGATTCTCACCCGGCCTTTCAAATTCCATTTTGACGAGAGCCTCGCGCGCAACGGCCCCAAGCGCGGATTCGTCGCCAGTTCGTGGCAGGAGTTGTAGTCGATCCGCCTTTTTCCTCGACTTGTCGAAGTGCGGCCCAAAAATGACGCGGCGTGCGAGCCTGTATCATTTTCAATCCCGCTGCCAGGGGGCAGAAAGCCGAGCGCTTCCGGCGCAGTTTGGGCACGATCGCCGCCGAATGTGATCTCAAGTTGACGGCCCGCCCGGGAGACGCACGCCGACTCGCCAGCGCCGCAGTTCAAGCAGGTTACGATACCATCATCGCCGCGGGTGGCGACGGCACACTGAATGAAGCGCTCAATGGAATTGGCGATGTTCCGGATGGATTCTCTCGCGTTCGACTTGGGGTGCTTCCGCTTGGTACCGTCAACGTCTTCGCGCGGGAACTGAAAATTCCCCTGCAGCCCGAAGCCGCCTGGCAAATCCTGCGGCGCGGAAAGGAGATGACGATTGACTTGCCTCGCATCGAATACACTCAGGAAGGAAAGCCGCAATTCATTTACTTTGCCCAACTCGCCGGCGCCGGCCTCGATGCTCGCGCCATTCAGCTCGTGAGTGGGTCATTGAAAAAGAGGATTGGCCCGCTGGCCTACGTCGTCGCCGGTCTCAAGGCGCTGCTCGAGACGCATCCGGTTCTTTCGATATCGGATGGCATCAGCCAATTCTCCGGTCAACTCGTCCTGGCCGGGAATGGACGGCTGTACGGCGGCAACTTTCACGTTTTCCCACAAGCGGCATTAACCGATGGCCTGCTCGAGGTTTGTGTCTTCCCACGCGTGAGTTGGCTGGTGTTGATCCGCTGCGGCATCACACTTTTGCTGCGCGGAAAACTGCCGGAGCAGGCCGTAACGCGCCTCCGGGGCAAGTCCTTTGAACTCACCGGTCCAGCCTCGGTGTGGTCCGAGGTGGATGGCGAACTCGCCGGACGGCTTCCCGCAACCTTTGCAGTATCGCCGGCGACCTTGCGTGTCTTAATTCCGTGACACTTGCGCGCGCTTTCCCGGGGAATCCACGATAGCCCGCCCCGACAAATGCCGGGGAGACTTTCCCAGACTCGCCCCGGATTCTTTGGGAGGGCTGCGTCCGCTGATTTTTCTCCCCGTAAGAAAAACATTAGGGAGAAATTCTAATATCATGAGTGACACTGCCATCCTGAATCGAGAGGACCTCTCTCTCCCCACAAAACCCGACACGTTTGATTGGGTGCGAAAGCTTTTTCGCCCGCTCACCAGGCCAGCCAACTCCGACGCGCCAACCGAAGTTGACGCTGCGGACAATCCCTTCGTTTTGAAGCGCAATAAGACCGTTCTGGTCGTCGATGATGACCCGGTGTTTGTAAAAGCAACCTGCGCGCGGCTCAAGGCCGACGGCTATGAAGTTCTAAGCGCCCCGGACAGTTCCAAAGCCATGGAACTATTGCGATGCCACATGCCCGACGTCGTCGTGCTCGATGTGAATTTGCCGGATGACTTCACCGGACTGGGTTGGGATGGATTAAAGCTTGTGTCCTGGATGAACCGTCTGGACGCTTTCAAAAAAATTCCGGTGGTCATGATCACCTCCGGCGATCCATCGAAATACACCCGCCTTTCGCTGAAGGCCGGCGCCGCTGCATTCTTCCACAAACAGCTGGAGCCAGCCCAGCTTCTCGCCCTGGTGGAAAATTCTTTGGAACGCAAAACCCCGAACCCATCGGTAAACCCCTCACCCGCTCCGTCGAAATCCAACTTCCCAATCCAGCAAGTCCGGAGCGCGGAGCGGTGCTCCGCGCTCCGATGGGAATCGACTTTTGCAGAAGTCTCTCACCAGCGTTGGCCACCCGCCCTCGTGCCACAAAGATTGACTTTGAGCCCCAACGCATGCGCCATTGCAGCTTTGGTCAACAGACATTGGTCAGCGCTTTTTGCATCGCTGGCATAGACACATTGGATGTGATTCGCCTTGTGCCGGGCCATCATCTGATCGCGGCTCACGCCGTAAGTGACGGCATGCATGATGGGCCATTGCCAGGTGGTGGCTTTCCAGCGGCGCTCGGTTTCTTCTCGCGGCAGGGTGATGACTTTGCCCCGGCCCAAATCCATCTGCAGCGCGCCATCCGCTACATAGATGCGCGACCAGACGATTTCACCGGGCTTCGAAATGCCCCGCAAAGTTGAGCCCCCCTTCGGGAAATACATCGGCGGCTGGCGAAAGCCTTCCGCCCCGGCCCAACCATCAATGAAGTGTGCCGGCGGCGCGCTGCCGCTGATCTCAAACACCCACACGTATTCCTTCGTTGTGCCGGAGCGATCCCCGTCGCCCCAACGCAAATCGTGCAGCGTGTTTTCCACCGGTTGCTTCAAGGCTTCGTGAACGCGCTGCGTGAGCAAACCATCCAGTCCGGCGCATTCGTCCACTTCGTTGAAATGCGTGATCGGTCTTCCTTCAAACAAAACGCGCTTGCCATCTCGCGATTTCACCGGCGGACGCTCGGTGTTGTTCAGCGTGCCTTCCACCAGATCACTCGCGGGCAACAAATCCTTCAATCCTTGCTGGTATTGAATGCCGATGCAGTCGCACCCGAAATCATCGGCAATGCGCACCGCGGCGAGGTAAACCTTGCCCTGCCAGAGAATCTGCTGCTCCGTCAAATCGGTCGCGTCATTCGGGCCGATGTGAAACTTCATGCCCCGCTGCTTGAACCAATCGAAGACCGCTTGCGCCTCCGCATCACTCGCCTGCGTCGCCTCATAGTAAAGCGCCGACTGACTGAGCCGCTCCTTGAACACACCAGTCGCATGCAGCAAATCATCCGGGATGATGGCGTTGAACATGCCCATGCAACCTTCGTCGAACACCCCCATGATCGCCTTGTCCCGCTGCAACGTGGCCGCCAGCGACTCACCCAGCTTGCGAGTCGCGCCCGGGAGCTTCACTTTGGCCAGCGGCTTGACGTGATCCGTTTGGTGCGTGCATTTGCCGGTCTTGAGCCACTGGCGCAGCCTGGATTTGAAATAGTCATCCCTGAAATCCTCACTCCAGAGCGTCGAGTATTTCACGCCTTGCTTGGTCAACGAGCCGTTCAGATTCAACATCCCCACAAGCCCCGGCCAGGTGCCCGACCAATTTGCCACCGTCAGGATCGGCCCGCGATGCGTCGAAAGCCCCGCGAGAACGTGATGCGAATATTGCCACACGGACTCGGCGACGATGAGCGGTGCGAGGGGATCAATGTTCCTGAACACTTCCAGTCCCTTGCGCTGCGAATCAATGAATCCGTGCTTCGCTTCGGCATCGTAGGGATGCGCGCGGACCAGCTCGTAACCTTCCGCCGCAAGCGCAGTACTAAGGGCAGCTTCCATCTCCTTTTGGGCCGGCCAACAGACCTGGTTCGCGGAAAGGCGCAGGTCACCGCTGGCAATCAGTTGGATTTGGTTTTTCTTGAGCCTGGGGAAACTCGACTTTACGCGTTTCATTTTGTGGTGAGTTAAATATCAGAAATTGTGCGACGAGAGTACGAGAGCGACTCGCCACGTCAAGGAGATGAACGCTCTGCAGTTGTTGTTTGGAGCGCCGGTCTCCGACCCGGCTCGATGCCAGCCCCTCACGCCGCCCGCTCGACCTTCTTGATGCTCGCCGCAAGATCCTCCACTTCCGCAATCGATTCACAGCCCACATTCAGCACATCCACGCAGCCGAGGTTCAGCGCAAACTTGATGGACTCCTGACGCTTCTCCGGATCATTGCGCAAGCGCCCCTCGCCGATGATCTTCATCCCGACAACGCCTTTGCCGGCGGCATGAATCTTCTTCAGCACCGGAACAACTTTCTCCGGCGGACCATCCATGCTCATGCCGTAAGGATTGATGCGCGTGTGAACTGACTCCACCCACGGCTCCGTCGCGCAACGTTCCAGGGCCTCCAGCGAATGGCAGGAAACGCCCAGCGCCCGGACCTTCCCCTGCTCTTTCAGTTTGGACAGCAAATCCATTTGCTTCCGCAATTCCTCCGGCCATTGGGCGGAGGTCACGCAGTGCAGCAGCACCAGATCGATGTAGTCCGACTTCAGCTCCTTCAAAAAGCGTTCGACAACAACATCCGCATCCGGACGTTCCTTCTCGGGGATGCCGCCGTCGCGAAACCAAATCTTGGTGATCACGTCGAATTTATCGCGCTGAATTCCCTTCAACGCAGGAATCACATACGGATGTGTGCCGTAAAGGTCCGCCAGATCAAACGTGTTTACGCCCCGGTCGTGGGTCTCGCGGATGAGCGCTTCGAATTTCTCTTTGCCGAGGCGCGTGTGGTTGGATTGGCGGTTGCCGCCCTTCATCCCCGTGCCCAGCACCACGCGCGAGCATTTCAACTTCGTCCCGCCCAACGAAACGGTCTCGTAGGGATCGAAATACTTCGGTGCGGGTTTCGTCTGCGCGAGCAATTGCGGGGCGAGCAATGCACTCCCCACGCCAAGCGCAGTCCGGGAAAGAAATTGGCGGCGACTGGTTTTCATGTGTTCGAAACTAACTTGGCATTAAAGACGGCGCAACCCCCATCGTTTTTTCAAGTGCGATCCAGCGTCTGTGATCGCCAAAATCATCCCCGTACCGGAGCGCGGATGGCCGATTGAGGCCGGCGCCCATCCGTAGCGCAGACTTGAATTCTGCCGTATCCGCTTCGGACAGCCTCGGTTCCTTTTCAATCTTTGCCCACCTCAAATCTTTTGGCACGCTCCGAAAAACAGACGCCTGCCCACCGCAAGCATTGAACCACGAACCCCCCAAAGATTAGAGGCGGACCAGGATGACGAATTCCGGAATTGCTCCGCGCAGCTGCGTTTCCTTCTCAATCTTTGTCCGCCTCAAATCTTTGGGCACGCTCGCAAAAACACGCCCACCGCAAGCATTGAACCATGAACCCTCCAAAGATTAGAGGCGGACCAGGATGACGAATTCCGGAATTGCTCCGCACAGCTGCGTTTCCTTCTCGATCTTTGTCCGCCTCAAATCTTTGGGCAAAACATTGACCGCACTCGTCCGTTTCAAATCACGTTGTCCAGAATTGCCATCGTCCGCTCGTAGATCTGTTCCGGCGTTCCCTCGGCGGAAATCGTCCGCAACAATCCATGTCCGACATAATAATCAATCAGCGGCTTGGTGCTGTTCTCGTAGGCCAGCATGCGGACCTCGACCGCTTCGGGCCGGTCATCCTCCCGTTGAACCAACGCGCCACCGCAATGATCACAAACATTGGCTGCTTTCGGCGGGCGCGCGCTCACGTGGAACACGGACTTGCAATGGGCACAAGTCAGCCGACCACTCAATCGCGCCACAATCGTCGTGAAGGGCAACGTATAATTCAGCACGGCGTCGAGGCGAATCAAATTGTCTTCCAGCAGCTGATTGAGTGCCTCCGCTTGAGGAAGCGTGCGCGGAAAGCCATCGAGAAGAAAACCACCCTTACAATTCAGACATCGTGCGCGCTCGCGAACGAGGTTTAGCACTGTGGAATCCGGCACGAGTTCGCCGCGCTTCATGTAAGCGAGCGCCTCGCTCATCGCGGGACTGCGCTCGCCTTCTGACAGGCATTTGGAGGCGCGGAAAATATCGCCCGTGGACAACTGGCAAACGCCCAAGCCGGCGCACAGCAGTTCCGCCTGCGTGCCCTTGCCCACCCCCGGCGCACCGAGCAATACAAAGCGCGGTGGGCGTGCGCGCGGTTTGGCTGGAATGCTGCACTGCGCCTGGCCGCCTTTGAGCCAGCTTGCTCGATCGTTGCACTCGCTCATGATTGCCCTTTCGAAAACTTTGTCCGGCATGGCGAGCCTCCGGCAAACTCAGGAAAGGAGCAAGTGAAACCCCTTAAAATGGCAAGAACCGTCAACAGTTTGCCAAGAAGCGGCAAACCGGAGCGCCGATCTCCAGATCGGCTCGTTGGGCAACAAGCTCAGCCTCGAGCCGAACCGGAGTTCGGCGCTCCACTCAGCTCCGCGTCACCTGCAATCCAGTATCGGACAGACTAAAATTCACAAACCGCGCCCGGGGATTGGGCGGATTGGCCGTGAGTTGCTCGCGCACACGCGCTCCCGCCTCCGCATCCTTGGCGAACAGCAGCAAATACCCGCCACCGCCCGCACCGAGCAATTTCGCCGCCGCAACGTAGTCTTTGACGGAGTCGAGGATCGCAGCGACTTCAGGCGGGTTGGTGCCCGCATCGAGTCGTTGGTTTAGACGCCAACTATTTCGGATCGCCGCGCAAAGGCGGTCGTAGTCACATTGCTGAATGGCCGCGCTGGCGGCTCTCGCATTGACGCCGATTTCCTCGATGAGGCTGAGGTGCGATGGCGAGTTCAGGAAAATGCCGCGCACAATCTCAGCCAGGATGCTTTTGGCCAGCCGCGTCACGCCGGTGTAGTAGAGCAACACCCGAGTGTTCGCGAATTCATGACCGAACAAATAATCCGGCAACCAATTCAACGTGGGCTTTTGGTTCAAACCCGCAGCCGTCTCAACGAGTTTAATGCCTCGAAAAAGCCCGCCCGCCTGATCCTGCCATCCGCCGCCCGTGGTGAGCATTTGCTCCAACGCAAGCGTGCGCGTGAAAAGAACGTTGCGATCCCAATTCAATCCACACAACTCACTCAGCGCTGCCAGGACAGTCGCTGACAAAATGCTGCTCGTGCCTAGCCCCGAGCCCTTGGGCGCCGCTGCAAGCAGGGACAGTTCGATTCCGCCGCCAAAGTCGCGCAATTGCTTTTCGAGCGAGGTGAATTTTCCCCCGGCATGAAAGCGCGGGAGAAAACCCGCCAACGCGAAGGCAGCCTTGGCGAGCGCAAAAGCACTGCCCGGTTTCGCAAACGTGTCGAGTTCTTCGTAACTGCGTACGCGCTCCTCGACGCCCAAATCAATCGACCGCACGACGAGTTCCGGCCGGTCGCACAGCTTGGCAAAAACCTGCACCGGCGGCTGGCCGTTCAAATCCGCGGCCACATTGAGCACCCGGCCACCAAACTCGATGCAGTACGGCGGCGTGTCCGTCCAGCCGCCGGCCAGATCGAATCGTACCGGACTGCGCGCCCAGATGATTTGGTCTTCCAGCACATTGCAACGAGGTTGAGCCGGTGAAAGCTGCGCCTCGCCCACAATCAAATCCCGCAACCTGGCAAAGGCGCTTGCTTCGTGACGCTCCCACCCACCTTGCCGACGGTGACGCAACACCGCGCTGCGGAACATTTGATCGTGCACGGTGGCAAGCGGTTCGTCATAGCCATCAAAGTTCAACCCCGGCAACGCGAGGTCGGTCGCTGCGAAGGCGCGCGCGGCGGACTCCAGATCGAGCCGGAAGAAAACGCTCCAGCGAAAGTTCTTCAGCAGCGGCCCGAGGGACGAATTGCGCAGGCGCACCCGTTGCTCATAAATGCGGCGCATGTTGGCTTCTTCGAGAAGTTGCTGTGCGGAAAGCCGCTTTGCTTCGCGCCAGCGCTTCGCCAACTCCGGTCGCGCTGCGGGCCTTGCCGCAAAGAGCCACTCAACAAAAGCGCCTTCGATGTCGCACTCGGACAACACCGGGAACAGCGCGCTCAGTTGAACATCCGCATTCAGGTCCAGACTGCATTCGGTCGGGTTCAACCCACGCGCGGCAAACCACTCATTCAGCGGGCGACCAAACCATTTGGTGCTGGCATCCCCGAGCTTGCCGCTGAAGCTGTCGCGAATGCCGTAGGGGCGGATGCACCACTCCGTTGCTTCAATCGGCACGAAGTCCAGGCAGACGCCCGGTTCGAGTTGCAGCTTCCAATCGTTGGGCGGCACGCCGGTCAGGACGTGCTCCGAAGCGATTTGCCACGACGACGGCACGGTGCTGTTTTCGATCCAGATGGTATGATTCTCTTCGCGTCGCAACGGACAGTTGAACACGGCATTCTGCAAATACTGATCGGGGTGGCGACGGCCACCTGACGGGCCCAGCTTGGTTTCATCGAGCACGAGATTCTGAAGTTCGGACACCGACTCAATCATCTGGAGGTTTGTTCCGAAATGATAGAACTCCGCGTGGTTCAGCGGCACGACGGCGCTGCTCAACCGGGAAACCAGCGGGTCCGCTTCCGTCGGCGTTTCGCCGAGAGCCAGCGCAAAGCGCGAGTAGAACTCGTAGTGGGCCGCGCGGCCATTGGCGAATTGTCGCGCGCGCTCATCCCACCCGCAGCGTTCGAGCAGCACCCGCACGGCGCGCTCACTCAGCAACCACATCCCGGTGTCGTAGAGATACAAGTGATCCTGTGCGAGTTCACGGGTGCGCGCCGGCGCCGGTTTTTGAAGAAAGAACGCAATCTCATTCGGCTTGCCGCGCGGCATGAAGAACACGCCAAAGTCCTTGGCCTTCTCCGGTGTTCCCCACATTCCCAGGCCCAACACATCCACGTTCGGGAACTCGGGTAGTTCGCCGGGCACGCGGATGAGTGTGTCGCCGCTCACCAGCATGGCGGCGGTCTTTGAACCACCGTGAGCGAGCACGCGCGAGTAATCGGCAAGTTGCAGGTCGAGCAATGATTGATCGAGGCGCTGTCCGCGCGACCAACGGAACACCGGCACGGGCAGCAGCAGCTTTCCAATCGGCGCGTAGGCCGGCAAGCGCCGGCTCTGACCGCCCGAGTGCAGCATCAACTTGCGGCCGGAGTGCAACCATTCGCCCAGGGCTTGGCCGCTCCCGGTATTCCGCCAGGCTTCCACCAACAGGTTCGCCGTCCCACCGCCTGAACCCAATGGCGGCCCGCTTGAGTCTGAACACGCGAACCATTGCGGACGTTGGCGTTGTTCGAGCGATTCGAACTCCGAAGCCATCCGCGGCGGAAGCGTCAGTAGAAATTGGATCGGGACATCCTGGGAAACCATAGAGTTTGCGGATGATGCCGAAAGACTGGCGCGAGTGTCGAGTTGATTGAACTCCGGTTGCAGGCTGATTCGCTCGGAGTTCCCGTAGGACGGGCGTCGCGGCTGTCTCGAACTTGAAAAATTTCCCGCTTAAGCGGACGTGCGAGACGAACCGGCTGTCCCGCGCGCCTGCGGAATTGGGTGTGCTGACCGAGAGTTAGTGACAGGCGCGACGCCTGTCCTACTGAATCATTCCGGGCGGTGTAAACACGGAACTCCGAGCTCACTTCCTTTTCTTCGCCGCTTCGAGCGTGGCCTTGGTTTCAGCTTGAAGCAGTTCGAGTTCGTTGCGCAATTCGTTCTTCGTCTTTCGATCCATTCGATCAATGAAGAGAATTCCGTTCAAATGATCCACCTCATGTTGCACGGCGCGAGCCAGCAAACCACCGGCGCGAAACTCGATCGGCTTGCCCTTTTCGTTCAGCGCCTTCACGTCCACTGACTCCGGGCGCGAAATCTCGCCATACATTTCCGGAAAGCTCAAGCACCCTTCCGGACCCGCGACCAGGTCATTCAATGGTTTGACCTCGGGGTTGATGAGCACCAGCGGCATGATTGTGTCGAGTTCCGCCGGCTTGCCTTTTAATTCGAGCGTGGATGGCCGATCCGTAACCGCCCGCAAATCGAGCACCGCCAGTTGCAGTGCCTTGCCGACCTGTTGCGCGGCCAGGCCAATTCCCTTGGCCGCATACATCGTCTCGAACATGTCCGAGATGAGTTGCTTGATCTCCAGCGTGACCGACTCAACGCGCGCGCCTTTCTGCCGCAGGACGGGGTGACCGTATTTGATAACGGGCAATATCATTGGAAACGTGACGGGTGACGGGTGACAGGTGACGGGTGACGGGAAGCCAATCGCGCGTCCTGAACCGTCCGCCGATTTCCAATGGTAACGATGGTTTTTGTCAGCCCACCGATGATTCTATCCAGTGTCGCTGTTCTCGCTTGAATCACCGACGGCAGCAGCCGAGAGCAACGCTGATAACGACCTTTGCTTTCACGGGCCTCTCCACGTGAGATTTTAAGATGTTGGGGTAATTCCTTGCCATAGCCACGCCCATAGCCCTCCTCAATATTCGCGCAGACCGAGTCGAGGCTGCAAACCTGTTGTCGGGCCAACTCCTGCCCCCGAAAGTCCCTCGCGAGCATTTCCGAATCCTCCCAAAACTCATCGAACAACTGTCGCGCCAGCAAGTACACACCGTAGGAATCGAGGCGATCATGCACACCATCGTTTCCACCGCTTGATTTCATTCGTGCATTCATGGTTCGATCTCTCAGGGATTCGCGTCACCCGCCACTCGTCACCCGTCACTCGTCACCTGACCGGCCAATTATTCATCAAGCCGGCCAGATCCGCCACACTCGGGCTTTTCGCTGTGCGCACGTAGAAACCGCTGGTGGACACACCCGTCAAAAGCGCTTTGGCATTGTCGAAACCCAGCAGCTTGCCGAAACAGAACCCGGCGTTGAAATGGTCGCCCGCGCCCGTCGTGATGAGCGGTTTCGGCGTGAACGGCCCTTCCACAATCGCCGAGTCACCCGCACTCACCGCCAACGCGAAACTCACCGGATGAACGACGATGGTGTTCACGCCGATGCGATCACGGATCTGCGTGGCCAGCTTCATCAAACCTTCCTCGGAGTGATCGCTCTTGTTCTGGCCCAGGAGATGATAGCCGATTTCCACCGCTTCCTTTTCATTCAACCCCAGGATCACATCAAACGACTTTTCAAATTCCGTGATGAGCGAAAGCGCCTTGAGAATGCCCTCCGTCGTGCGCTTCTCCGGATCCGCCAGGTCAAAGAACAGCTTCCGGCGCGGCCCGGACAACTTCGGGCAAACTTCCTTGAGGATGACTGACCAGGTTTCGTTCATGCGACCCAGCATCGTCCAGTTAACGAAGCCCACCAGTTGGGACGCCTGCATTTTAGCCGTGAATTTGTCGCCGCCGAAACGCGCCTTGATGTTGTCCCAATGCACGTCGCGCAAAGCCTGATGCTTGCCGCACATGATCTTGCCGTCCTCGAATTCCAGTGCATCCGTGTAGCCCGGCTCGGCGATGGTGTAAACTTCCGCGGCTTTCGCGAAGTCCGAGAAGATGGGATGCATGTTCGGATAACCCAGATTGCCGAGATAGCAGACCTTCATGCCGAAACTCGCCAGTGCGTTCGCCATGATCGGGCCGTTGCCACCGAGCTTGACCATTTGGCTGACCATCTCGACGTTGGTGCTTTTGCCCGCGGCACCCGCGAGGCGCTCAGCGTACTTGGCGATGGTCGTGAGCCGTTGATATTTGTCCATGCTCTCCCGCTTGTCCACGAGATGAAAAATCTCATCCACAAAGCCGTCGAAACCGATGAACGAATTCAGTCCGGCGACTTTGGCCGCGTTCGCCTGGAGCAGTTGCGCCGTGCTGGCGCGCAGTTCTGGAGTGTTCATGTATTCCGTGTATTCCGTATCCCCTTATGAATTCACCGTGCTGAAGTTACTCGGCATTGACACCGAGAATTTGCAGGACGCGTTCAAGTTCCGCATCGCTGAAGAAGGAGATTTCCAGCGCGCCCTTGCCCAACGCATAGCGCAACTGGACCTTCGTGCCGAGTCGTTCGCGGATTTTGTTTTCGAGATTCGCCACATGCGCATCCGTTTGAAGCGGCGTCCTGGTGGCCTTCGCCTTGGCACCATCTTTGGACTGAAGTTTTGCAACCAGCCCTTCGGTCTGCCGAACGTTGAGCGCTTCCTTGATGATGCGTTCGGCAGCCGCGCGCTGGTGCTT